>JBGQHM010000154.1:0-13926 GCA_041497995.1 Binatia bacterium
CTTTTTGTGTTTTTTTTGTGGCTGGCTGTTTGGGGGGCGCGGCCGGGGGGGCGCGCGCGTTTCCCGGGGGGCCCGGGGCCCCCGCGCCACCAAAGCCACTGCGACGAGCCGGGAAAGAAAGATGGTCCGCACAGCGGACCCTACAAGATGAGGTGCTGACATGACCAACGGACATGGTGACGTCGCTGTTCTGAGCTCGGTTGCGGCGAAGGGCGTTAGCCGCAGTCGTCGACACCGAACGGTAGCGAGACTCGATCGACTTCATCCCCAAGGTGCACGTCCAGCTCGACGCACCGAGGCCCGGCGACGAGGAACTCTCCCGGAAAGCCAGTGTTCGGGTCGTCACAGGCTTCGAAGGTGACCTGGGTCTCGCCCTCGGCCATCCCGTACAGCCAGTCGGCCGAGTCGGGCAGGGGCGTATCGTATAGCAGCGCCACTCGGCCGCGCTCGGACTCGGGCACGACCAGGGTCACGGTGCTCCCGGTGGCGACGCCGACGAGCACCTTGATGCCTTGAAACCGACCGTCGCCGAGCGGCTCGTAGAAGCGCGGATCGCGCTGCCCAGATCCGATAGGGTTGACGAAGACAATGGCCGCGGACGGGCGCGCGGTGGTGAGCCGTTGGAATTCGGGGGCGCTCCCACGCGCCGCCGTCTCGCACGTTCGCAGGACGGTCCGCGCTTCGCCGCCACCGGGTGACGTGCTGGGAGCGCGCACCGCATCGTCCGCGCACGCGGCCAGCATGAGAGCCGCGAGGCCCGACGCCAGCCAGCCGAAGCGGCTCAAGGATCGGAAGGAGGATGACCCATGCGCGTTCCCGTGTTGTACCATTTCCCGATCGCGCGGCGGGCGCGTTTCCGGCGCGTGCGTGTTATGTAGCACCGGTGTCAGCGCAGAGCGAGGTCTCGGGTTCTCTGACTATAGACCGCTCTCCTCGGGAGGCCGGACGCGGCGGAACTGCGTGAGGAGCAGCAGGTCGTAGGTGATCTTGAGGAGGCCGCCGACGACGAGTGGCCAGCCGAATGTCGAGCGTTGCAAGAGCGCGCCGGCGAGCAGCGGTGCAAGCGCCGTCGCCAGGCTGCGCGGGACGTTGGTTACGCTGGCCGCGGCGGCGCGTTCTTCCGGGGGCACCACCGCCATCACGTAGGACTGCCGCGCCGGGACGTCCATCTGCGACAACGCCATGCGCAGGAGCAGGCACGTCACCGCCAGCCTCGCGTTGGGCATGAACGCGGCCATGACGAGGAACATGTTCGCAGGAATGTGCGAGAAGACCATCGTCTCGATCAGCCCGAAGCGCGCGGCGAGCCGCGGCGAGACCAGTTGGGAGAAGGCAGAGAGCAGACGCGCGCCGAAGAAGACGCTGCCCGCCGCCTGCAGCGACAGGTCGAAGCGCAGGAAGAGCCACAGCGCGAGCAGCGAGTCGACCGTGAAGCCGCCGCCGAACGAGTCGAGCGCGAACAGCGCGGTGAGTCGCAGCACGATGGAGCGCGAACGTGCCAGCGGCACCGCCTGCGCCGCCGCCGCCGGCACGCGGCCGTGGTGCATGCCGAGGTAGAGCGCACCAATCCCGACCGCAACGGCTCCGTACGCCACGAACCCGAACCGAAAGGCATCGACGAGGTCGCAGCCGAGCCAACGCGTGACGATCTCTGGCAGGCCGCTCGCCAGCGCGCCGAATGCGCCGAGCAGTGTGCCGCCCAGGCTGTAGCGCGCGAAGAGCGCCGTGCGGTCCACCGGCGCCACCTCGCTCGACAGGATCGACTGCTCCGTCGGGAGGAAGACACTCACGTCACCCGAGCTCGGGTTCAGCGTCCCGGCGAAGCCGATGAGGAGCAGAGGCCAGAAGTCGCTGACCAGCGCGAAGCCGGCTCCCGTCGCCAGCATCAACACCGTCGCGCCAAAGAGGATGCGGCGCGGCGCGAGACGGTGCGCGACCAGTCCGACTGCAAGGGTGAGCACGGCGGAACCCAGAAGCGTCGCCGTGACCACCGCTCCGACCTGGAACACGGAGAGCCCGAGCAGCCCGAGATACGCCGCCAGATAGACGCTGACGAACCCGTCGGCGAGGCCGCGCAACGCGCGAGCCGAGACCAGCCGGGCGGCATCGGGAGTTGCACTCGCGGGAAGCAGCATCGGACAAAGGACATGTCACGGAGTTGGGGGCATGTCACGGCGCCGGCCCCTCGGAGAGGGGGTTAGGTCTGCGCTCTCGGTCCGAACAGCGCGCTGATCTCCCCGTAGCTCACCGCGTCGGCGGCGAAAGCGAAGGTGCCGTGCTCTCGCATTTCCCGTGCAGCACGGAGAAAGGCGCCGAGGGCGGCGCGCGCGAGGGCGCTGCCCACGCTGACACGCTTCACGCCGATCGCGGACAGCTCGGCGAGGCTCAGCTGCACGCCTTGCAATCCCATCACGACATTCACAGGGCGATCGACCGAGCGGACCACCGCGGCGATGTCATCTCGGGTCGCCAGACCCGGTGCGTAGAGAACATCCGCCCCTGCTTCCTGGTAGGCCTGCAGCCGTCGGATGGTGTCGGTGAGATCACGGCGCCCAACCAGATAGTTTTCCGCACGTGCGGTCAGCGTGAACGGGAACGGAAGCGCGTGCGCCACTTCTGCCGCTGCGCGGACGCGCTCGACCGCCAGTCCATGCTCGTAGATCGGATGATCCGGCCGCGTGGTGGCATCTTCGATCGAGCCACCGACAAGCCCCGTCGCAGCCGCTCGCCTGATGGTTTCCGCGACCATGTCGGGATCATCGCCAAAGCCGTTCTCGAGATCGGCGCTCACCGGCAGGTCGGTGGCTGACACGATGTCGCTCACATGCGCCATCATCTGGTCGCGATCGATCGTGTTGTCCCGCTGCCCGAGCGAGAACGCGTATCCGGCGCTGGTCGTCGCCAACGCCTCAAACCCAAGGCCGGCAAGCAGCCGTGCCGTACCAACGTCCCACGGATTCGGGATGATGAACGCGCTGTCCCTCTTGTGAAGTGCGCGAAAGATACGCCCCTTCTCTGTCTGCGCTCGCATTAGAACCTCCCGTCGTAACGTCGACGTGGCGCCACCTCAGCCCACCACGCCTGTACCCCAGATGCGTACGGCCCAGGGCAGAACTATCAGCAGCTGCATTGCGTCGAAGACTCCGTGCGCGACGATGCACGGCAGCAGGTCGCCGCTGCGTTCGAATGTGCGACCGATGACCAAGGAGATAGTGAACACGCCGACGATCATGAACGGCAGGCCGTAGCTGAAATGGCTCAGCGCAAACAGCACGCTGGAGTTGGCAAGTCCGACACGCGGTTGGAGGAAACCGCGGAAGAACGCTTCCTCCACGGTCATCGCGACGATCACGATGATCACCCGATAGAAGAACGGCAGCTCGACGAGCCACACAACGATCGGCGGCGCAGCGCTCGGCCCCTCGATCCTCCCGGTTGTCGCGGCCGCGCCGGCGGCAAGGCCGGTCACGGTAATCGTAACGATCCAGCCGATGCACCCGACGCTGAGGCCGCGCCGCACCTTGTCCCAGAGACCCCCGGGCGACAGATGCAGAAATTGCCCGATTGAAACGCGACGGCGCAGACGCCACCACACGAACAAGAACGTCGCGATGACAAAATGGCCGAGGAATAGCGCGGGGAACCACAGCATCTCGACGTCGATGTCCTCCGCCTCCCCGAAGGAGGTGACCGGGAGGAACACGGCGACGGACAGGATGCCGATCAGGAGGAGTGCTGCGACCGTTTGCCGCCAGCGGCGATCGAACTCATCGACGTACGGGCGGTATCCAACGAGCGCGAGGCCCGTGACACACAGCAGGGAGAGCAGAACGGCAAGTTGAACGCGGGACACAAGACGACCAAACAGGGATTGCCGGGCCTGGTCAAGGAGTGCGTCGACGAGTCACGACCTCCAGCCCCAACGCAACCCGCTCGGACGGTGCGCGACTCTCCAATCGCTGCTGGCGCAGCTCGTCGAGCACGCGGCGCAGGCCGCGATGATTGGCCAGTTGGATGCTCAGCCCGGGTCGGGCATTGAGCTCAAGAATCACCGGCCCGAGACGCACGTCGATGACGACGTCGATGCCGAAGTAGCCCAATGGAATCGCCTCGTAGCTACGCGCGGCGAGCAGCAGGATGTCGTCCCAACACGGTACATGAATCGCCGACAACGGCTGCTGCGTGTCTGGATGCAGGATGATACTGCGGTCGCGGCAGATGGCGTGTACGGCCCGGCCCGTGGCGAGATCGATCCCCACGCCGACGCCGCCAACGTGCAGGTTGGCACGTCCGTCCGAGGCGTGCGTCGGCAGGCGCAGCATCGCCATCACCGGCACGCCGCGGAACACCAGCACGCGCACATCGGGAACACCGCCGGGGCTGTACCCTGCCAGGACCGGCTCCGGCGCCAAGCGGTGCTCGAGCAGCGCCTCGTCACGCGCTTGGCTCAGCGAGAACGCGCCGGCGATGATGTCCGCTGCGTGGGCCACCAGGTCACCCAGCCGGAGCTGCGCGCCGCTCGCCTTCACCAGACGATCGTGGGTACGGCCCGCAATCACCACCACGCCCTCACCCCCGGCACCACGCGCCGGCTTAAGCGCAAACGCCGTGCGGCGCTCGACCTCACGCGTCAGCTGATCGAGCTCGCGCTGCCGCACGTAGCGTCCATAGGTCTCCGGCACCGGGAGACCGTGACGCGCCAGCACTTCCTTCGTCTGCACTTTGTGATCGACCAATCCCACCAAGCGCGGCGGATTGAGCTGCAGCAAGAGCTCCTGATTGCGGCGGTTCAGACCCAACGCTTCGCGCCGCACCCAGCGGAGGCGCTTGACTACTGAGTCCATCGATCAGAGCGCCGTGTGAGATCGAAGAAGCGGATGTACTCCAGCAAACGCAGACCGCGCCACTTGCCCAACACAACGTCGACGATGATCGAGCCGATGAGCAGCTCGGGGAACGCGAGCAGCACCGACTGCAGACCGGTCGGGTCGATGGCCACGTAACACAGCGCTGCCAAGCCGAGCGTATTGATCGTCAAGCGGACGGCTTCGCGCGTGCCAAACTCCGCCTGTGACGTGGTGAAGTTCTCGATGACGTTCGACATAATGACCATCGGAAAGATGCTGACGTTCATCAGCGCACCGATACCGAACGACGCACCGATCACCGTCAGGCCGGCCATGATGCCTGCGACGACCGCGATGAGAATCGCCAGGCGCGCGACCAGCTGCAGCCGCACATGCTGCAGTAGCGCGCGCACGAAGGCGCCGACGCCGACGATGACTGCGAAGATCGCTGCACCCCACTGCAGACCGGTGGTCAGAAATGCCAGCGCCACAATCACCGGCGAGAACGTCCCGAACGTCTCGATGCCGATCAGCGTGCGCACGACGACGATGATCGCTGCGATCACCGGCAATACGAGAATGAGATTGAGTGCCTGCAATGGCACCTGCGCACGCACCGCTCGCGTCCACGCCGCCACCACTCGCTTGCGCCACCAGCCCATATCTTCGTACACACTCTGGTTCAGCACTAGAGGATCGAGCTCCCACTTGGAGGCTTCCTCCACCATCGGTACGCCATTGAGGACGTTGGCGCGCACCATCTCCCACAGGCCCAACAGCTCGGCCGGCCGATTCACCAGTACGACTTCACCCGCGGTGAGCAGCCGATACAGCACGGCGCCGAGGACCCGGCCCACGGCACGCGGGAACTGGCCCGAGACGACGATGCGCATGTCACCGAGCGCGACGTCCTTCTCTCCTAACGTCATCAGCGCGTACAGTCCGGCGTCATCGCGTGTCGCAATCAGCAGGACGTGCGCGCCACGGATGAGCGCGAGGTTGTTGTTCACCAGACGCTGCAGATACTGCTGGCGGAAGTACCGCGACTCGAAGCGGGCGTGCAGGATCACCATGTTGATCTCGTCGCCTTGCGCTTCACGCAGCATGCGGTCGCTGACGGCGTCGGGCACGCTCTGATCGGCAATGACCACGACCGACGCGACCGGCCGCTCCACGTAGCTCGCCGCGGTCCGCACATGCTCCGCACCCACCTGCGTCTCGGCTCGTCCCGGCGCCGCAGCCGGCGTGGGTTGCGGGCGGTTCGCGATCGCCTCGCGACTCGTACGGTGCACGAGGAAGTCATATTCGAGCGGCAGGCCGGATGTGTGCACGATGAGCGGCAGATCGTCGCGATAGAGGGCGAGATACTGATTCGGCAACCACCCGAAGTAGCCGCCGCCCGGATCGAGGGGGACCCACGTACGGCCGAGGTATGCCTCGACCCACGAAATGGTCGCGCGCTTCTTGGTGGCATCTTCGAGCTTCAGGCCGCCGACCAACCGCGCAGGGATACCGAGGCTGCGCAGCAACGCCGTCAGCAAGCGCGCTTTTCCAGAACTGTTGCCGCGTTCTTCGTGCAGGACGGCGAGCGCATCTTCCTTCGCGCCGCTGCCGCCGGTACGCACGAACGCCGCGGTGTACTGGAACAATGCCCACGCCGCGTCTTCAACAGTGTGCGAGTCCTTCACCAGGTCGCGCGCGCGGCGCTTCACATCCGGATCGGCACTCTGCACAAGCGCCGACGGGCGCAGGTCCCCGCGCTGTTCCTCCGGCACGGCAATATCGGCCAACGCAACGGGCGGGATGGTGGCACCGCTATCGGTCACCGCGACGTTCATCTCGTACTCGACCTGCGCTGGTCCGCCCCCGGTTGCCGTGCGGGTCCAATGCCCCCACAGGTTCGGCGCGTCCGGCTCTTCACGATAGGTGAAGCCGGGGGCATCGAGCTGGCGGCCGAGGATCTCCTGGTGCGCATCCGACAGCGGCAGCAGCACTTGCGCGTGGGAGCCGGCAGGTGCGTTGCCGATCTTCAGGAAGAGCTGGACACGCCAGTACGTCGTCACCGGCTTGGCCGGTTTATCGCGCGGCCGCAGCGCTTCATCACCGCCGGTGAAGACCTCCGTCCCGCGTGTCGGCGCGGGCGCCTCCTGCGCCACCGCGAGGCATGCGAGCAGCAGCAAGCCGAGAACGACGAAGGTGCGCATGCCCAAATCCCTGTAACAGCGCCCCCCAAAGGGATCAAGGAACGCGGCGCCGTCAATTGCTCCACTCCGGCAAACGTGTTTAACGTATCTCCATTGATCCACGATGGAGGAGAGCGTGAGTCTGGCCACTGAAGTTCGCGAAGAGATTCTTTCGACCGTCAGGCGTTTCGTCGACCGCGAGGTGCTGCCGGTCGCCAGCGAGCTCGAACACCGCAACGAGTATCCGCAGGCATTGGTTGACCGGATGAAGGAGCTCGGCCTCTTCGGGGCCACGATCCCACAAGAGTACGGTGGCCTTGGCCTCGACGTCACCACGTACGCGATGGTCGTCGAGGAGCTGTGCCGGGGCTGGATGAGCTTGAGTGGCGTACTCAATACACATCTCATGCTCGGATATATGCTGCGCATGCACGGCACCGACGAGCAGAAGCGGCGCTACCTGCCGGGCATGGCGCGCGGCGAGCACCGCGGCGCCCTGTGTCTCACCGAACCGCACGCGGGCAGCGACGTGCAGCGTATCCGCACCACGGCGGTGCGGCACGGCGATGCGTACATCGTCAACGGCAGCAAGATGTTCATCACCAACGCGCGCACCGCCACGCTCTACGCCATCGCCACGAAGACCGACAAAGACGCCGATCCGCCCTACAAGGGCATCTCGATGTTCGTGGGCGAGAAGGGCCCGGGACTCACCGTGAGCCGCGACATTGACAAGCTTGGCTACAAAGGGATCGAGACCTGCGAGGTGAATCTGGAAGACTACGCAGTCCCCGCCACCAACTTGATAGGCGGCAAGGAGGGCCAGGGTTTCTTCCACGTGATGAGCGGGCTCGAGGTCGGCCGCATCAACATCTCCGCACGCGCCGTCGGCGTGGCCAAGGCGGCGTTTGAACACGCCATCAAGTACGCCCAGCAACGCGAGACGTTTGGCAAGCCGATCTGCGAGCATCAAGCCATTCAATTGAAGCTCGCCGACATGGCGACCAAGATCGAGGCGGCGCGCCTACTCACCTATCAGGCCGCAGAGAAGAAGGACCGCGGCGAGCGCTGCGACATCGAAGCCGGCATGGCCAAGCTGTTCGCGTCCGAGACCTGTTTGGAAGTCGCCACCGAGGCGATGCGCATTCTGGGCGGCTACGGCTACACGAAGGAGTTTCCTGTCGAACGCTACTACCGCGATGCGCCGTTGATGATCATCGGCGAAGGGACCAACGAGATCCAGCGCCTGGTGATCGCGCGGCAGCTACTGCAGCGCCACAAGATCTGAGTCGTGGCGAGCTGCTCGCCCTCGCGTCACGCGGCCTGGGCTCGTGCCGCAGGAGGTCGCGTGGGCTGCAGCGCCGCGCCTGCGTTGTCCATGCGGCGCAACACCCGAGGTGCGTTCTCAGGCACCTGCAGCACCCGGGGAAACCTTACGACGAAGGTGGAGCCGACTCCTTGCTGGCTGCTCACTTCGACCGTTCCGCCTTGCGCCTCCGTGAGCCGCTTGACGATGTACAGCCCGAGACCCGTACCAGGCGTGTACCCCCCGAGGTGGACGCGGCGGTACGGCGCGAACAGTGCCTCGCATTGCTCGGCACTCATCCCCGGCCCATTGTCCTGAACACTCACGTAGACACTATCTGCGTCGAATGAGGTGTTCACGACGACACTGCCGCCCTCGCCGGTGTACTTGATGGCGTTGTTGACCAAGTTGGTCACGATGCGCCCCACCTGAATGAAGTCGGCGGTAATCGACGGCAAGTCGGGGTTTGTTTTCTTCGACAGTGTGACCCGCTTGAGTAGCGCGGCGCCGGCCTCGGGTGTAAACACATCGTCGACCACGTCATTGAGCTGTACGGGTGCCAATTGCAGGGACACCTGGCCCTTCTCAATGCACGAGGCCTGCAGCAGGTTGATGACCAGTGAGGTCACGCGCCGCACGTTCACCTGTGCCCGCAGCAGGAGCATGCGAGTGGAGTTGCTGCCCAGCGCGTCGCCATCGAGCACCAACGCCAACAGGTTCTCCGCGTTGCCCAGGGGCCCGCGCAGATCGTGGCTAACCGCGGCGAGCAACTCGCTCTTGGCCTGTTCGCGCAAGCGCGCTTCCGCCGTCTCGCTGCGCCGGCCGCGGATCTCGGTCACGAAGTAGCCGTAGAACAACGCCACGACGAACAAGAACGGCACGCGCAGCAGCGCGGAGGTCGTCAGCCGAAAGTCCTGCCCGGGTTGGAACGACAGCGTCGCCCCGTACACCACGCTGACGACAAAAGCGCTACCGACAATCATTGGCAGCGATTCGCCCATGGCCGCCACGAACATGACCAGGAAGTAGAGCAGGAACAGATCACCCGACACGTTAGGCGCCCAGGTCAACCCTAGCGTCACCCAAAACGCATCGAACAAGACGACCCCGAAATCGAACAGCCGCCGGTCCGCCCACTGATCGGGCATGCGACCGATCACCAGATTGGAGGTCAAGGCTGCAGCGATGAGAAGAACCAGCCGCGGTTGAACCGCCGTCGCAGCTGCATCGAGGAGCAGAAGGTACGAGAAGGCGATGATCAACACCCAGCGTAACAGGACTACCGTCTGCTTCTTCCCCATGGTTGTGTTTCCCATGAACCCCTCTTTCATGGTGGGACCATTGAACAATGTCTGTGCCACGGAGTTCACAAGGAACTCTCAACCCCAGTTGATGGCCGCGCAATCTCTGTGTGCCGCTACGGAAGTGGCACTTTCAGCCGATTTGCCATGGTTGTGGGGCGCATGGCCGATCGGACGCGCTCCGCGTAAAGCTGGACGCGGCCGACGAAAACAAGCACTCCGCCCGGCAGCCCACTTGTCACACGCCAAGGGCCATGAGATACAAGGCAACGTTCACGGGAAGGAGGAGAGATGGGCAACAAAGGCTGGTCGCACGTTGGGCTGTCCACGCTTGACATGGACAAGACCCGAGCCTTCTACGAGAACGTGCTCGGCTTCAAAGCGGTGCGCTGCGACATCATGACCGTCAAAGAGGGCGGACAGATCCGGCACATCTTCTTCGATACGGGCGACGGACAGCTGATCGCGTTCATGGAGCCGCGCGGCATCCCCGGCATGCGCGAGTACGATCCGAGTATCAACCGTGCCCTGGGTGTCCCGGACGGCTTCTACCATTTCGCCTTCGAAGCGGGCACCGTCGCCGAGCTCGAAGCCAAGCGCGCCGACCTTGTCGCTAAGGGCGTGAAGGTCACCCCAGTCGTCGATCACGAATGGGCCAAGTCCATCTACTTCCACGACCCGAACGGTTTGATGCTGGAGTACTCCTGCTACACACGCGAGCTGAATGAAGACGACGCCTGCATTCAACCGCGCATCGAGGTAAGCCTCGGCGGATCCTCACCGATCACCGATTTCCGCAACAAGTAGGGCAAAGCTCCGTGTAGCGGCACCCGTTGGGGTGCCATCCGTCTCCCATCGCGCGAGATACGCTTTACGAGCGACGCTTCACCTTCCCTGCAGCCGCCGCAGCGCCTCGATCGCCTGGTCGATGTGCATGTCGATGCTAAACTCACTCTGAATCACGTGCTGCACGACACCCTGCTTGTCGATGACGAAGGTGACCCGCTTCGTCGGCAGCCAGCCGCCGAGTCGTGCAACACCGAAGGCGGTAGCCACCGCGCCACTCCGATCGCTGATCAGCGGATACGGCAGCTGATACTTCTCGGCGAAGGATGCGTGCTTCTCCGGCGTGTCTAAGCTCACCCCCACGATCTCAGCGTCCAAGCCCGCCACCTCGGCACGGCGATCGCGGAAGCTGCAGGCCTCCTTCGTACAACCGGGCGTAAAGTCCTTCGGAAAGAAATACAGGATGACATGGCGCCGGCCACGGAAATCGCGCAAGCGCAGCTGCTTGCCACCCGCCAAGGTCCCTTCGAACTCTGGAGCCCGCTCGCCCTTTGCGATCATGTCGTCACCTCCACGCTGTAATGTGCGAATCCTCGCATCTCGGCGTTCACACTTCCATAGCCCTGGGCTAGGCCTTCAGAACCATTCTCCGGCCCAGAGGCGCTGGCAGAACAACTGCCAGGGCCAGATGTCGATGCCGTCGGCGAGCCGCCGCGGTTGATCCCCGAGGCAGACGATCACACCGCGCTTCAGCTGCTGGTCCTCGGCTAGCGCGCGCAAGCCGCGCGCGTCGCCGACTTTGGCGGACGCCTTGATCTCGATCGCCAGCTCGAGCTTACCGACGATCAGGTCGACCTCAAGCCCAGTGCTGGTGCGCCAGTATGCAAGCGACAAGTCGCGCTCACGGTACGCGAGGTACGCGCGAATCTCCTGAATCAGAAAATGTTCGAAGGCGCGGCCGAACTCCTCCGTGCCCGACAGGGCGGCCGCAGCGCCAATCGAGCTATCCGGGGCCTCCGTTCGGCGTACTCCAGGTATCCAGACGCCGAAGGGTCTTGGTCGGCGAGCTGGCCAAACAGTCGGAGCGCGTCGTGCTGGTCGTCGAGGTTCTCGCTGTGTTCGAACGGGAGGTAGATGAAGGCACGTTCAGTTGTAGTGAGCTCGCGGTCAGATCGGTGGGCAACGGCTTGCTTCGCAACTCTTAGCGCTTTCTGATCGGTCGCGAACGCGCGCGCCGTGCCGCGGAACATGTTCCGCGGGAACTGATCGAGCAGGAGGATCAAGGCGAGCGTGCCGCGTGGCGTGCCCTGCCAGTCGTCGAGCGCGCCCGCGGCCGCACGCTCATGGTCGGCGAGAAATCCGTCCGTGCACGCCTGGTCGAAGGCCGCGTCCGCCGCGAACCAAACGCGCGGGTCGCGCCGCACGGTGTCTCCCGCGCCGAACCAAAAACCTAGAATGTCCTCGACCCGCTCCATCGAGTGCCTCCTTTTGGGCGACTTTCGAACCCGCCGCGCCGTAGCGCCCCGCAGGCCGGATCAAAAGGGCCATATGTCAGCGGGCCGTCGTTGCCATGAATCCTCCCACCGGCAGCGGTTCGTGAGCAATGGATGGGGCTTCGCAGCAAGCCCAGCAGAGCGGCGATCAAGCAAGCGCCCAGCGTCCACGCCGCAAGAGGGCCGAACCAGGGCCAGTCGAGTCCGCCGACACCGAAGCTGTAGACCGGCACAAAACTCATCGATGGAAGAGCGAACATGGTTCACCACTCCTCTCGAATCGAATCAGGGTCTCGTGAGTCCTCATACGTTCACCTCCTTCGTTCAGCCTCAGGATTCTTGACCGCCGGCTCATTCACAAGTACGGCAATAGGCAAAGCTTCGTTGCTCAGAGCGCAACAATGGATTTGAATCGAGTCAGCCTATTTTCGCGGGTCGTCGAGGCGGGAAGCTTCACCAAGGCGGCCACGCAGCTTGGAATCACGACGTCGAGCGTCAGTCGCGCCTTGCAACGACTCGAAGAGGAGCTCGGCGTCCGCCTGCTGCAGCGCACGACGCGCAGACTAAGCCTCACGGCCGCCGGCCGCGCCTACTTCGACCAGGTGCGCGGGGCGCTGGCGCTCCTGCAGGAAGCCGGCGCCGCCGCCACCGAAATGGGCGAAGAGCCGCGCGGTGTCGTGCGCGTCACGATCCCGCCATCGCTAGTCAACCAGGTGATCGCGATGCTCGCCTCGTTCCAGCAACGCTATCCCAAGATTCGTGTGGAGCTCTCGGTGGCGCAACGAGTCGTGGATCTGGTCGAGGAAAGTTTCGATCTGGCGGTTCGCGTTGGACCGCTACGCGACTCTTCGCTGGTCGCCCGGCGTGTCGGCACGCTGCGCTCCGGCCTGTTCGCCAGCCGCGACTACGTACGGCGTCGCGGCCGGCCGCAGAAGCTGGCGGACCTGGCCAAGCATGACTGCGTGCTGTTCAGGAGCCACGGCGGCAAGACGACCTGGCATCTCCGCGATGGCGAACGCGAGCGCACGATCGAAGTGACCGGACCGCTCGAAGTGGACGAGGTTCCGTCCGCTCACCAGGCAGTGGTCGCAGGCGTCGGTATCGGGCTCATGTCCTTCTTCGTCAGCGCGCGGATGCGTGGTCTCGTTCGGATTCTCCCACGCTACGTATCCGCCGACATACCGGTGAGCCTGGTGTCACCGAGCAAGCGACTGGAACCGGCGCGCGTCGTCCTGCTCCGCGACTTCCTGGCGGTACACCTGGCGGCGCTCCCCTGGCGCGGATAGCGCAAGCTCAGGAAGAGCAGCCGAAGCCGTCGCGTTCACGCCCCCAGTTGACACCTCGGCCGGAGCGTGGGCGTTAACGCATAGGTTCGGTTCTGAAATGCAGCTCACGATCCACGAGGCAGATTTTACGAATCCAGCTCACGGTGCCGCAATCGTCGAGGTGCTGAACTCCTACGCCGCGGATCCCCTCGGTGGCGGAGAGCCTCTCGCCCAGCAGGTCCGAGACCGGCTTGTTCCGGCACTGCGGGATCATCCGACTGCGTTGGTACTGCTGGCCTTCGCCGAGGCACGCGCCGTGGGGGTCGCCGTCTGCTTCTTCGGGTTCTCGACGTTCCAAGCGCGCCCGCTCCTCAACATCCACGATCTGGCGGTTGTTCCTGAGTACCGCGGGAAGGGCATTGGCCGAGCCCTTCTCAGCGCTGCTGAGGCGCACGCGTTACGTCGCGGGTGTTGCAAGCTCACGCTCGAAGTCCAAGACGACAATCGACGCGCCCGTGGGTTGTACGAGAGCTTCGGGTTCGCCGACTTTGTCGTCAACAATTCGGCGACGCGCTTTCTGAGTAAGCCCCTTCCTTCTCGACCACGAGACTGAGGTCGCGGAAGGGCGGTCCCGTGCACGTTCTCCGGTCGGGTCAGCTCTCACGCGGCAAGAGATGTGTCGCTGCGTAACTCATCAACCGCGACAACGTCTCCGGCGTCATCGTCACTTCGAGGAGGTGAATGC
>JBGQHM010000155.1:0-13847 GCA_041497995.1 Binatia bacterium
AACACCAGCTCGACCGCGCGGCTGCCCGGCAGCTTCAGCTCACGCTTCCCGCCACGGGCCCAGTACAGCACCACGATGAGCGGCCAGGCGATACCGATGAGCAGCCGATTCGCGCCCGTCATGTTTGCAGTCGCGTAGGCAGTGTACTCCGGATGGGTCGCCGCCTTCGACGCGAAGTAGAGATCGACAGCATACTCCGGCAGCACCGCGACCAGCGCCAGAAACGAAAGTGCCAGCCCTTGCGAGATGTCGAGCTCCGCGACCTCCGCCGCCCACGTAAGGAGAAACGCGCCGCCGAGAATGGCGAGCCCGAACAGCACCGCCTCGAGGCCAGGGCCCAGAGCGTGCGACCCGCCGACGCGGAGCTCGATCGCCGGGACCGTGACCGCAACCGCTACGATGATGAGCAACCAATAGCGCCTCATAGGCGGGCAATGCTGCCTTCTCCGTCGCCGCTGTGCAACCGAGGAAAGGTTGTTTCCGGCTTTCAGATCACCTGCAGCGCCACCTCGACGAAGTCGCGCCTGGCCTCGTCCCACGCGAACGCCTTCGTGGCCTGTACGGCGCCCGCGCGGACAGACACGACGATCTGCGCCGCCAGTGGGTAGTTGGGCTCATCCCACCCGCCCATCGCTTGCTTCTTGTCCTCGGCGGAGAAGTACGAGTCGTGGTCAGGATGTGAGTGATAGAAACCGCGCAGCGTCAACTCACCGCGCTCAGTGGCGATCAGAATCGGCGCTGATTCAAGTCCCATCGTATAGGCGATCGCTGCCGTGCGCGGGTACAGTTCCGGGTCCTTGGCGTGCAGCTCGTTCTGTATGTTGGTCACGCGCACGACTTCCTCGCGCCCGTCGCGTTCGATGATCATGCCGCAACACTCGTCCGGGTAGGTTTCGCAGGCGTGCGCCTGCAACGCCTCGAGGCTCGTCGTTGTCAGGAGAAACGTCATCTTGCTCGTCCGCCTCCGAGCGCTTCCCGCGCGTGCACGAGACGCGTCAACAGCTCATTCGCGGGCGTGACGATACCGTGCGCCGCACCGCGCTTCCAGACCTCACCGTTGATCGCATCGATTTCGGTCAACCGCCCGCGCTCGAGGTCCTGCAACATGGATGGACGGTGGTCGAACGTCGACGGCACCAGGCGATCGTAGAACACCGCCCGGTATTCCGCCGCAGAGCTCCACGGCAGCCGCACGCCTTCGCCAACGGCAACCCGAAACGCTTCGTCGATCATCGCGTCCATGATCGCGCGTGCATTGGCGTCGTCGCCCAACGCACCGTAGTGCACGCCGAGCAACGCCCCGAGCGGATTGAGCGCGGCATTGTACAGTACCTTCCCCCACAGCGCCGCTTCAATGTCGTCGGTGTACGCGCTCGGGATGCCCGCGGTCGCGAAACGGTCGGCCCAGGAACGCGCCACCGACTCCAGTTGCAATTGATCGCGCTGCCGCCATACGCCGAGCAGCACCGGGTCGGCGTACACCGTTACGCGGACCTGTCCGGGTGCAACGATCTCTGCGCCGAAGATGACGCGTCCGGCCAACACCCGGTACCCGACCTGCGCGCCGAGGGCTTCGACGTTGCCCAGGCCATTCTGCAGTGAGATCACGACGCCGTTCGCCGCCAGCAGCGGCGCCACAGCGGCGCCGATTGCGCACGTGTCGTACGCCTTCACCGTGATGAGGATCGCATCGAACGGACCGCGTAGCTGGGGCGCGTCGGTGGCCCACTCGAAGCCGGTCGCCACATGCTCGCCCCACAGCCCTTCGACTCGCACTCCGCGTGCGGCCACGGCCTCACCGTGAGCCGCGCGTCCGAGCAGCGTCACCGCATGGCCCGCGCGCCGCAGCAGCCCACCAAAGACCAAGCCCAGCGCGCCGGCTCCGGCAACGAGAATGCGCTGCGTATCGCGTGTGTGACTCATGATCCGCCGTGCAACGTACCCGTCGCCTAGATACACAACCGCCGCTGCCAATCCCAGCAGGAAGGAAATATGTCATACCTAGTGCCAATCATCCTTTGCATCCCCTATCATGCCGATCATGTTGGCGGTGATTCTCGCCGCGGGACGCGGCAGGCGCATGGGTGCGCTCACAGAGCACACGCCGAAGCCGTTGCTGCCGCTGCAGGGACGACCGATCATCGAGCATATCGTCATCGGCCTGCGCGCCGCCGGCGTGGATGAGGCCATCGTCATCACCGGCTACCGCGGCGAGCAGATCGAGGCGCTCCTCGGCGACGGCAGCCGTTTTAGCGTGCACTGCACCTATCGCCGCCAAGAGCGTCCCGAGGGAACAGCCAAAGCGTTGCTGCTCGCCGCCGACGCGGCGGCGCACTGTCCGTTCGTCTTGTCGTGGGGCGACATCGTCATCAGCTCGCCGAACTATCCTGCCTTGACCGCTGAGTTTGCGCGCCACCCGTGCGATGCGCTGCTTATGGTCAACGAGATTGATGATCCGTGGCGCGGTGCGGCCGTCTACGTCGACGCCGATTGGCGCGTCACGCAGCTGGTCGAGAAGCCGCCGCGCGGAACCTCGCAGACCTGCTGGAACAACGCCGGCATCTTTGTCTTCGCGCCGCTCATCTTCACCTATGCCGAACGGCTCCGGCCGTCGGCGCGTGGCGAGTACGAGCTGCCGCAAGCCATCGCCGCAATGATAGACGACGGCCGCGCCGTGCGCGCCTGCGCTGTGCAAGGCTTCTGGAGCGACCTCGGGACGCCCGAAGACCTCGCCGTCGCGGAGCGCACCTTGTGACCGACATGAATCCTCAGACGACCGCCCGCCTCACACCCGACGACGAAGAACGCGCCAGCCACGTCGTCGACGACTTTCGCGCGACCGTCGGGCGACCCGCACTTCATCTCGTCCGTGCGCCGGGACGCGTCAACTTGCTCGGTGAACACACCGACTACAACGGCCTGCCTGTGCTGCCGATGGCGATCGACCGCAGCGTGTTGACCGCGGTGGCGCCGCGCGCGGATCGCACGATACGCTTGTTCAATTCCGCGCCCCAGTTTGCGCCGCGCGCATACGAGCTGGGGGACACGATTGAACCGTATGCCGACGGCGACTGGGGCAACTACTCCAAAGCGGCCGCGCAAGGCCTGGTGCGCCACTGCGGTGCACAGCTGCGGCGCGGCGCCGATCTGCTGATCAATGGCAACATCCCGAGTAGCGCCGGCTTGTCCTCGTCTTCTGCGCTGGTCGTCGCCAACGCTCTGGCCCTGTTGGCGGCCAACGACATCGAGGTGCCTTACGACACGCTGGCTGAGCTGTTGCCATTGGCCGAACGGTACGTCGGCACGCTCAGCGGCGGCATGGACCAGGCCACCAGCCTGTTGGCGCGGGCCGGCCACGCGTTGCGGATCGATTTCTTCCCGCTGCGGGTGCGCACCCTTCCCCTACCCCCCGGCTACAGCGTCGTCGTCTGCCACAGTCTGGTGCAAGCAGAGAAGTCCGGCGCGGCCAAGCAAGCGTACAACCTGCGGGTGATCGAGTGCCGCTTGGCGTGTCGCGTTCT
This sequence comes from Binatia bacterium, assembly GCA_041497995.1. Taxonomy (GTDB): domain Bacteria; phylum Desulfobacterota; class Binatia; order HRBIN30; family HRBIN30; genus DATKMS01. The sequence continues at coordinate 3,522 of JBGQHM010000155.1, forward strand.
CGAGAACGCGCTCGGCGCCAGCTTGCCGCGCAGTCTTCACACCCTCGGCGATCTCGTCGCCCTCTTTCCGCACCGACCGCTGCTCGATTTCCTGCCGCATCTGGCCGCGCAGGTGCCGGAGCGATCGCTGTCACTCACCGAAATCGCGACATTGATCGGAACCAGTCCCGAGCGCTTACGTGAGGAGTGTGGAGCCGTCGGCGACGCGTTCGCGCTGCTGCGCCGCACACGTCACGTCCTGACCGAAGCCGAGCGGGTGGAAAGAGCAGAGGCGGCGCTGAATGCCGGCGACGCGGTGGCCTTTGGCCAACTGATGGATGCCTCGCACGGCAGCTGCCGCGATGACTACGAGATCAGCTGTCCGGAAATCGAAGCGCTGGTCGGCATCGCCAAAGACGCCGGCGCGGCGGGGGCGCGGCTGACCGGCGCCGGCTTCGGCGGCTGCACAGTCAACCTGGTGGCGGAAGCCGACGTCCCCGGATTCCTCACGCGCATCGACCGCTACTTCTATCGTTCACGCCTCGGTCACTCTGGGCGGGTCAGCAACTATCGCTTCATCTTTGAACCGCAAGCGGGCGCCGCGCTGTTTCCGCTGTAGGGGCTATCGATCTTCTCGCGAGCACGCCCTTCGAGACGCCGCCAAAAGAAGGCGGTTCCTCAGGACGAACGATTGTGTTGTTGCTTTCAAAGAAGATTTCCGTTCGCCCTGAGGAGGCCCTATCTTTTCGGGGCCATTTCGAAGCCTGTCCCTGCTCACTGTTTATCGACGGTCTCTGTAGGGGCCCTGCCCTAGTGCGATGTCAGCGACAACGTTCCAACCATACGTGGAACGCCGCACTCGGCGCGTGGCTGGGCAACCACGCGGGGTTGCCCCTACCCCTCATCTGCAGGATCGGATAAGGCATCCCCTGCGATGGACCTCCGTGAAATGGAGCAGCAACTGGCCGCCTTCATTGCCCGCCAGGTCGGTATGGCAGACGTTAGCGTCTCCGGCTTGCGGCGGCTTGCGGGTGGAGCCTCACGGGAGATCTGGTCCGTCGACGTGAGCTACGAGAGCGCTGGCACACGCATCACGTTACCGCTGGTGCTCCGCCGTGACCCCGCCGCGTCCGGCGTCGGCGGACCACGGCGTGACGAGTTCGATCTGCTGCGCGCCGCTGCGGCTACGGGCGTTCCGGTGCCGAAGGTCCATTGGATCAGCGACAGCACCGACGTGCTCGGTGCGCCTTTCTTCCTGATGGACCGCGTCGACGGCGAGACGCTGGCGCGTCGGTTGCTGCGCGATGACATCTACGCCGAAGCGCGGCGCGTGATGACCGCACAACTCGGGGGCATCCTGGCGGCCATCCACCGCATCGACCGCAGCACTCATCAGCTCGCCTTTCTGACGGAGCCGCCGCCCGGCGAGCCGCCTGCCAAGGCGGAGCTCGACCGCTTCGAACAGATCTTCCGCGCCATCACGCCCGATCCCCACCCGACCTTTGAGATCGCATTTCGCTGGCTGCGCCAGCGCCTGCCGCAGATCGACCGGCGTGTCGTGGTCCATGGCGACTTCCGCATCGGCAACGTCATCTTCGGCCCCGAGGGCGTGCGCGCCATCCTCGACTGGGAGCTGGCGCACGTCGGTGACCCGATGGAAGATCTCGGCTGGATTTGCGTGCGCTCATGGCGCTTCGGCAGCGACGACCTCCCGGTCGGCGGCATCGGCACGCGCGAAGAGTTGTTCCGCACCTACCAGGAAGCCGGCGGCGGCGCGGTGGATCCACAACATGTGCGCTTCTGGGAGGTGCTCGGCAATCTCAAATGGGGCATCATGACCATCATGCAGGCGAAGACCCATCTCGACGGCCTGGTGAAGAGCGTCGAGCTCGCCAGTCTGGGACGCCGCACCGCGGAGATGGAGCTCGAGCTCCTGAACCTGATCGATGGCTAGCGGGCTGCGCCCAGCGCCTTTTCTATGGACCGCTCCCGTTGGTCGCAATGGGCTGCCCTCGCAAACTTGACTCAAGCGCGATGAATTTTCTGCCCCCGAAGACCTCCAGCGAACCAGGCTCACAAATGGTGGCACCCGTCTTGATGCTGGTCGTTCTGTTCGGCACGGGGTGTACGCCTGTGCTGCATCGCCCGGCGCAGCCACTCGCCACGTCCCTGCAAGAGCTCGCACCGCACGCCGACGGTGATCATTTCGTATATGTATGGAAGCAGGTACTCGACGATGGCGCGGTACGCGCCGGCATTCACGTGGAGCATCTGACCGCGCTAGACAATGGCGACTTCGAAGTGACGCTGAGCGAGGACGGTGCGGTGATCGGCTACACCCGCTTTCGTGACGATGGTCATGCGCTACTACTCCTCAGTGAGACCCTGGGACGCAACGTCCGCCTGTCCTACGATCCGCCGCTGCCGCAGCTCGACACACCTCTGTACGCCGGCGAGACGCGCTCGACGGCGACCGTCACAGTCAACAATTTGAAGGACGACAAGCTGCTCGACACTCTCCAAGTGACGCAGGTGGTAGAGACACGCGCCGCGACATCCGTGCACACATCGCTCGGCGACTACCCGCACGGCGTACAGGTCCGTACCGTTCGCACACTGCAGTTCCCCGACGGGCCGGTGGAGCTGAGCAGCACGGCGGTGCTGGTGCCCGGCATCGGCGAGATCCGCTCCGAGGGCGCGGCGACCGGAGCGGCACCGCTGGTGCGCGAGTTGGCGTGCGCAACGATTGACGGGCGACACCTCGGCGACTGTCACACCCTGAGGGAACGCGTGGAGGAGCTGGAACGTGCAGGATCGACCAACGTACCGTGAGCTGCTCGAAGCCGTGCAGCAGTTTATCGAGACCGATGCCCTCCCGGCCCTCGACGGGCCGAAGAAGTTTCACGCCCGGGTTGCGGCCAACGTGCTCGCGATCGTCCGCCGCGAGCTCGAAAACGAGGACACGCAATGGCGCGCGGAGTGGAAACGCCTGGATGCGCTTTTGGGCGCCGCCGAATCCCTCCCCGGCGAACGCGCCGCCGTGGCCCGGCGCCTACGCGCACGTACCGAAGACCTGTGCGAGCGCATCCGCCGCGGCGATGCCGACGGCGGCGCCTGGCGCACAGCGGTGCTCGTGCACCTGCGGCAGACCGTGACCGATAAGTTGGCCGTCGCCAATCCCAAGTTCTTGGGCGTGACTGGTGGCTTGTGACTGGGGGACTCGGCAAGACGAGTCCCAGTCACGCGTCACGACATCATCTCGCGTTTTTTCAGCTCGCGGACGTACGCCGATAACTGCTTGTCCTTCGCCACCGCGTCGTTGACTTGTTGCTCGAACGTCGCCGCCGCATCCTTGAGCGGCGTCAAGTCGACCGGCAACTCCAACAACTCGGTGAGGCGCAACAAGAGCGCCAGACTGCCACGCGGGTTGGGCAAGGCGGCGATGTAGTGCGGCAGTGCGGCCCACAGGCTGACGTGCTCTAGACCGACGCCCCGACAGGCATCGGCGAACACACCGACGATGCCGGTCGGTCCCTCATAGCGCGTCCCGCTCACCTCGATGCGGCGCAGCCGCTCCGGGTCGGTCGCGAACCCGGTGACCGGTACGGGGCGCGAGTAGAGCACCTCAGCCAAGTAGCCGCCGAGCGTGATGATCAGCTCAGTACCGGTTTGCTGTGCCAGCGAGAGCACGGCAGCGCAGAAGGTCTTCCACTTGAGATGTGGCTCCGGGCCCCATCCGAAGATGTAGTCGTGCGGCGTCGCCGCCACCGTCGCCGCGCGGAACTCGACTGTCGTCCATTCGATGCTGCGGTGCAGCCCTTCCAGCAGCCGCATCTGCGGACGGACGACGGTGAAGTCGAAGAACTCCTCCGGCTCGATGCGTGCCAGCGGCGTCGCCCCAAACTGCTCAGCGAGAAAATGGACGGCGGTCGTCGCCGACTGCCCGGCGTCACTCCACCCCGCAAAGGCCAGCACCATGATCGGGCGGCGCAGCGCGGGACGCTGGTAGATAATGAGCGGTTCCATGACGCGGCAGCTTCGCATAATCCGCCGTCGTCGAGAAGGACCCGGCGCACGCTCGCCCGCACGCTTCACCGCGAACAATCGCCCGAGCGCCGCCTTCCGTCTCATAGGCCGGAAAGCCCCGTCCGGATGATCGCAATGCTGCGAAATACTCTCGAACGAAGGCACAGCAAGAGAACTCCTGCTCAAGGCACGGTCGTTGCCCGCAGTTCAAGGTATGAGTGAGTCCCTCAGCTTGCCCAAGGCGCGGCTACAGGAATTGATCGACCTGCTGTGGCGCCGGGGTTTCCGTGTGCTGGGCCCAGTGCTCCGTAACGGCGGCGTCGTCTTCGACGAGGTGCGCCAAGTGGCTGACATGCCCGTGGGCGTACGCGATGAGCAGCAGCCGGGCCGCTATCGGTTGGTGCCAGGCGTCGCGGGTGAGGTCTTCGGCATCGTGAACGGACCCGGCTCACTCAAGCCGTCGTTCTTCGCGCCGGAGGAACCCCTGCTCGCCATCCGGCGAGACGGGAAGGGGTTCTCGGCGTCCGAGATCGTTCCCGAAGCACCCCGCCTCGCGTTTCTGGGCGTGCGCGCGTGCGACCTTGCAGCGGTCGCTGTGCAAGATCGGATCTTCCTGCACGACCACGTTCGCGATGTGCACTACGCCACGCGCCGTGAGCACGCCCTGTTCATTGCCGTGAACTGCACGCACTCGGCGAACACGTGCTTCTGCGTCTCGATGCGCACCGGCCCTGCAGCCACACAAGGTTATGATCTCGCCCTCACGGAACTGGACGACGCATTCGTCGTGCATCCGGGTTCACCCGCCGGCGCCGCGATCGCCGCCGATCTTGCACTGCACCCATGCGCTGCAGAGGCTGTTGCCGCGGCCGATGCAGCCGTCGCCGCCTGCGCCGCCGGGATGCAGCGGCACCTGGACACCGCCGATCTACCGCAACTGCTGTACAACGAAGTGGAGAACCCACGCTGGGAGCAGGTGGCACAACGTTGCCTGTCCTGCACGAACTGCACGATGGTGTGCCCCACGTGTTTCTGCAACACCGTCGTCGATGTCACGGAGATCGACGGCAACATGAGCCAGCGGGTGCGGCAGTGGGACTCGTGCTTCTCGTACGAGCACGCGCACATCCACGGCAAGAACTTCCGGCCGCACATTCGCGACCGCTACCGCCAGTGGCTGACGCACAAGCTGGCGGCATGGATCGATCAGTTCGGCACCTCCGGCTGCGTCGGCTGCGGCCGCTGCATCACGTGGTGCCCGGTGGGCATCGATCTCACCGAAGAGGTGGCCGCCATCCGCGCGCCGCGAGGTGGGGCATGAGTCCGTATGAGATCCACCCGGCGCGCATCGTCGAAGTACGGAGCGAGGCGGAGAACATCTACACGTTCGTCATGCGATTCATCGATCCGGCGGTCCGTAAGGCCTATCGGTTCGCCCCCGGACAATTCAACATGCTTTACGCCTACGGCGTTGGCGAGGTGCCGATCTCGATCGTCTCGGACCCAGACGACCCGCAGCGGCTCGAGCATGCTATCCGCGCGGCGGGGCGGGTCACCGGCGTGATGGCGCACTGGAAGGTAGGCGACGTCGTCGGCGTGCGCGGCCCATACGGCAAGGGCTGGCCGATGGAGGTGGCGCGCGGGCGCGACGTCATCATCGTCACCGGCGGGCTGGGCTGCGCGCCCGTCGTCGCCGTCATCAACTACATCTTCGCCCGTCGCGACGACTACGGCTCGCTGCAGATCCTGCACGGCGTGAAAACGCCGAACGACTTGCTGTACCGCGAGCGCTTCGACGCCTGGCGCCTACACCCGCGCACCAGGGTCTACCTCACGGCCGATCACCCCGACAAGAGCTGGCGCTACCGGACGGGCGTCGTCAGCGAACTGTTCGACCAACTGCAGGTTGACCAGTCGGCCGTTGTCATGATGTGTGGCCCCGAGGTGATGATGCGCCATGGCATCCACAGTCTCGTGCAAAAGGGCGTCCGCGAGGATGCTATTTATCTCTCGATGGAACGGAACATGAAATGCGGCGTCGGCTTGTGCGGGCATTGTCAGTTCGGCCCGCAGTTCGTCTGTAAGGACGGCCCGGTGTTTCCCTACCCGGCGGTGAAGCGCTGGTTCGGCGTGAGCGGCATATGAAACCGCGCATCGGCGTATTCAAATTCGCATCCTGCGACGGCTGCCAACTCCAGTTCCTCAATGCCGAGGACGAGTTATTGGCGCTGGCCGGCGAGGTCGACCTGGCCTACTTCCCCGAGGCCCGCAGCCGCGCGTTGCGCGGGCCATACGACATCAGCTTTGTCGAAGGCAGCATCACGACGCCCGCCGATGCGCGGCGCATCGTCAAGGTGCGCGAGGACAGCCGCATCCTGATCACCATCGGCGCCTGCGCCACGGCGGGGGGCATCCAGGCGCTGCGCAACTGGGGCAACATCGAGGAGTACAAGCGCATCGTCTATCCGAGTCCGGAGTTCATCTCGACGTTGTCGACCTCCACGCCAATCTCCGAGCACGTGCGGGTGGACTTCGAGATCTGGGGCTGCCCGATCGACAAGCGGCAGCTGCTGTCGGTGGTGCGCTCGCTCCTCTCGGGTGCACAGCCGACGCTGCCCACCCACAGCGTGTGCATGGAATGCAAGCGTAGCGGCGCCGTCTGCGTCGTCGTCGCGCACGGGCAGCCATGCCTCGGTCCGGTGACGCGGACCGGCTGCGGAGCGATCTGTCCCACCATGCACCGCGGCTGCTACGGGTGTTTCGGCCCGGCTGACGATCACAACATGCCATCGTTCGTCGCGTTGCTGCGCCACCAGGGACTGAGTCGCGAGGAGGCCATCCGCCGCCTGCGCGGCATCAACGGCTACGTGCGACCCTTGCGGGATACCAGCGATGCCCTCGAACAAGGCCAAGACTAGGACGATTCAGGTCAGCCTGCTGACCCGCGTGGAGGGCGAAGGGGCGCTGCATCTCACGGTCGAACGCGGCAAGGTGGTCGACCTGCGCTTCGACATCTTCGAGCCGCCGCGCTTCTTCGAGGCGCTGCTGCGCGGCCGCCACGCCAGTGAGGCAGCCGACATCACCGCGCGCATCTGCGGTATCTGTCCGGTAGCCTACCAGATGAGCGCCCTGCACGCCCTCGAGCGGCTCTTCCGCGTGGAGATCGATCCGGCGGTACGCGCCCTGCGCCGTCTCTACTATTGCGGAGAATGGATCGAGAGCCACGCGCTGCACATTCACATGCTCGCGGCGCCCGACTTCCTCGGCTGTGAAAGCGTCATCACCATGGCTGAAAAGCATCGCGCCGCAGTGGAACGCGGCCTGCGGATCAAGAAGGTTGGGAACAACATCATTAAGATGCTCGGCGGCCGCTCGGTCCATCCCGTCGGCGCCTGTATCGGCGGGTTCACACGCACGCCACGCCGCGCCGAGCTGGACGCGCTACGCGATGAGCTGGCACACATCCGTGAGGATGCCGTCGCCTGCGTGCGATGGGTTGCAGGCTTTGACTTGCCGGCCCGGCACCTCGATATCGAATTCGTCTCCCTGCGCCATCCCACCGAGTATCCGATGAACGAGGGCCGGGTCGTATCGAGCAAGGGCGTCGACTGCAGCCAGGACGAGTTCGACGATTGCTTTGAAGAGCACCAGGTGCCCCATTCCAACGCCATGCACGCCAAGGTGAAGGGGCGCGGCGCGTACTTCCTCGGTCCGCTGGCGCGGGTGAACCTGAACTTCGACCGACTCGGCCCCGACGTCGTCAGCATCGCCCGCGACACCGGCGTCTCGTTTCCGAACGCCAACCCGTACAGCAGTGTCGTCGCGCGCGCCTTGGAGATGCTGTACGCGGTCGACGAAGCGCTGCGCATCATCGCCGCCTACGAGCCGCCCGCGGCCCCATCCGCTGCGTACGAACCGCGTGCCGGCGTCGGCCGCGCCATCACGGAAGCGCCGCGTGGCATGCTCTACCAGGCCTACGAGATCGACGACCGTGGACTCATTCATTCGGCGCGCATCATCCCTCCGACGTCGCAGAACCAGGCACAGATGGAAGCCGACCTACGCGAGTTGGCGCCAGCGATTCTGCGCCGCTCGCAAGCCGACGCCACCCGGCTCTGCGAAACCGCCATCCGCAACTACGACCCGTGCATCTCGTGTGCGACGCACTTCCTGAAGCTCGAGATCGTGGAGCGATGATCCGCATCATCGGCATCGGCAGCCCCTTCGGCGACGACGCCGCGGGGCTGGAAGCAGCGCGACAGCTGGCGGCTGATCCGCCGCCCCATACGGAAGTCCTAGCGGCAGATCGACCCGGCACCACGCTCATCGACCTCTTCGACAGTGTCGATGCGGTGATCCTGATAGATGCGGCGCACTCGGATGCACCGGCCGGTAGGATTCACGATATCGATCTGCATGCGCTGCGGCTGCATCCAGTGGCGTTGGTTTCGTCTCACGATCTCGGTGTCGTGGAGGTGGTGCAGCTCGCTGCGACGCTGGGGCGCCTGCCACCGCACGGACGTGTGCTCGGCATTGAAATCGGCGCCGCCGGTTTTGGGGCAAGGGTGGACGGGTGCGTAGGAGTCCAGGTCGGGATCACTGAAGCAGTGAGCCGAGCTCAGCGGTGGTGCGCAGCCTATCGCCAGATCATTCGCTCGACTCAGAGGTAGGGTGCGCTCTGCGCACCACGTTTGCGGGGAACAGTGAGGACCGATCTTTGATGTACGAGCCGTGTGCGTGCGGCAAGAACGGTGCGCAGAGCGCACCCTGGAGTTTGGCGCTTTGCCCCAAAGGGGCGTAACCCGATAGCCCAGGGCATCGCCCTGGGAATGGGCAATTGCTGGACAACAAGCCCTGAAGGGGCGTAACTCGGGGACCGATGCCACAGTCGCTGGCCAGTGTTCTGATCCACCTCATCTTCAGCACCAAGAACCGTGAACCGACGATTCCGCACGAGCTAGTCTCGAAACTTCACGCCTACATCGTGGGGATCCTCGACAACCTCCAATGTCCCTCGCTCCGTACGGGCGGTGTGGCAGATCACGTTCATACCCTGTTCTCGTTGCATCGCACCGCGGCCATCGCAGAAGTCGTCGAGGAGGTGAAGAAGGGCTCTTCGAGGTGGATGAAGGCGCAGGGAGTACCACACTTCACTTGGCAAGCTGGCTATGCCGCCTTTTCGGTAAGTGAGTCGCAGAAGGCAGCGGTGATCCGCTACATCGAGCAACAGGAGGAGCATCACAAGAGACACAGCTTCCAAGAAGAGGTCCGAACGTTCCTGACATGGCATGGAATGGGATACGATGAGCGGTACGTCTGGGACTAGTGTGAGTTACGCCCCTTCAGGGCTATGACGGCCAATGCACGTCTTTCCCAGGGCGTTGCCCTGGGCTTCCGAATCACGCCCCTTCGGGGCAAAATCAGCAAGCCACAAAAGGGCCAAACTCCAGGGTGCGCAGAGCGCACCCTACTGCGGATTCCGCTGGCTGAAGCGCGCCGCCATTTGCCGGATCTCCGGATCGTCCGGCAGCTGCGCCTGCGCGTCACGGTACACTTGGCGCGCCGCCTCGACCTTACCTTGCTGCTCCAGGGCCAGGGCCAGATGGATCCACGCGATCGCGTCGTGTGGATCACCGGCGAGCCCATCGCGCAGATGCTGCACGGCGGGCTCAAACTCACCGGCTTCACGCTCCATCGCACCCGTGTTCACACTGATCTGCGGAACGCGATAGCTGCGCACGCCGTAGAAATTCCCCCACGCCACCACCACGCCGGCGGCCAGACCCAGCGCCGCGGAGAGTAGCGCTCGGCGGTTCCGACCCCACCCCGCAAGCAGCACCGGCAGTCGGTCGAGCACGACGCCGGCCAGCAAGAGTACTGGCGGCACGAGAATGAGACGGAAGCGTGCGTTGGTGAAGAAGACGGCGCCGGTGGCAAGGCCGGTGACGAACAGCCCTGCCAGTGCTGTGTGCCCGCGCCACTGCGGGCCGAGCACACAGGCACCAGCCAGTGCAAATGGCACCACCATCCCGAAACTCAGTGGAAACAGCCGCCGCCAGAACAGCCAGCTGTGTCCCGTGACCCACTCGATGTCGTCGGTGTTCGGCAGCTCACGGTCGGTCAGCGTCCACAAGAGCTTCTTCCACAGCAGCTGCAACGCCCGGCCGGGTTCGTCATGCACGAACGCGAGCGCGTGCCGCGTGAATATCCGGTTGGCGTCAACGCTCGTCGTGGATTGCGCGCGCACCGCGTCAGCCACCGGCTCGAGCGGCCCATGGATGAAGGGATTGACACCGTCGGCGTGCGGGTTGTTGCCGAGCC
>JBGQHM010000156.1:0-13823 GCA_041497995.1 Binatia bacterium
GGAAGACTTGCTGGCGCGTTTCGAGGAAGTGCGCCGTCGTGAGCAGCTCGACGAGTCCGCCGCGGAGATGCTGCGGCGGGCCTACGTATAGGCTGCGCTCTGCGTGCGACAGAATCGAGAAGTGCGAAGAACGTGCTTCGAGAGCCTCAGCACGAGCGGTTCAGGATCTATTTGATTCAAAATGAAAAGCACTTCCGTTTTCGCCCCGAGGAGCCGCCCTCTCTTGGCGGCATCTCGAAGGGCTGCCTCGAAGACAGCCGATACTCGTCAAGCCTAGCTTGCCGGACGCTGCTCACTGCACTGCAGTGACCGCCTCGTCTTGGGTGTGGTAGATCTGAAAGATCGATGAGAAGCCGGCGATGTCGAAGACGTCGCGGATCTGGTTGCTGAGCGCGGCGATGCCGAGCTTGCCGTCGTTGCTGAGGCGCTTGGCGGCCACCAACAACACGCGCAGGCCGGCGCTGCTCATGTACTGCAGCTGCGCGCAATCGATGACCAGCCGCTTCTCGCCGGCGGCGATGAGGGCCAGGATCTTCTGCTCGAGGGTCGCCGCGTTACTCGCGTCGACGCGGCCGTTGAGGCTCAGTACCACCACTCCATTCGTTTTCGCTTCGGCGATATCCATGCGGTCTCTCCCGTCAGGCTACAACTGTCTTGCGCATCACCAACACGTTCCTATCCTGTTGGCGCCGGTACTCCAAATCGTCCATCACGCGCCGCACCAAGTAAATCCCCAGTCCGCCGATGCGTCGCTGCTCGACGGACGCGTGCACGTCGGGTGGTGGCGCGTCGAGCGGGTTGAACGGACGGCCATCGTCCTCGACCTCCACCTCGATGAGTTGCGACCCGTGTCGCACCGGCATGCCCAGACGGATGACGATCTCGTGCGCGCCGTCGTCGTCGTAGCCGTAGGACACGACATTCGTGAGGACCTCGTCCAAGGCGAGATGCAGGTCGAACAGCGCCGTTGCCGGCAGATTGTGGCTCTTCCCGAACGCATCCACCGCGTCGGCGACACGTTCAAGCTCGGCGAGGTCGTTCCTGAGAGTCAATGTCAGTTGCCTACTCATGATGAATCACGAGATACGTCTCACGAACGACGAGTCACGCGCCTGTCCCGAGGTAGCGGATGGCAAGGGCGGTGATGTCGTCGCTCTGCGGCGCCTCCCCAGAATACTGCTTCACGTTTTCGACGACGCGGCGGATGAGCTGCTCCGGCGACGCACCATTGGTCGCGCCCAGAAACGCTGCGAGGCGCTGGTCCGAGAATAGGGCGCCGGCATCGTCCATCGCTTCGGTGATGCCGTCGCTGTAAAGGAAGACGCCGTCGCCGGCCACGAGCGTCGCGATCTTCTCGTGGTAGGCGTTATTCTCCAGCGCCGCCAACACCATGTCCCCCGTTCCCGCAAGCAGCTCGGCGCGGCCGTCGCTGCGCAGCAGGTACGGCGGATTGTGGCCACCGTTGCTATACGTGAGCACGCCGGTGCGGGTGTTCATGACGCCGTAGAAGACCGTAACGAACATTTCAGAGTCGTTGTCCGCACAGAGCAGGTTGTTCACCCGCCGCAGGCATTCAGCCGGAGCGAGGCCGGCGAGCGCGGTCGACTTGAGCAAGGTCCGCGTGACGGCCATGAACAACGCGGCGGGCACGCCTTTTCCCGAGACGTCGCCGATGACCAAGGCGAGGCGCTCGTCGTCGATGAGAAAGAAATCGTAGAAGTCGCCGCCGACCTCGCGCGCCGGGATCATTTCCGCGAAGATCTCAAAGTCGCGGCGCTCCGGAAACGGCGGGAAAGTGCGCGGCAGGATCGACTGCTGAATCTCGCTGGCAATGTCTAGCTCATGGCGGATGGACACCAGCTGATCGTGCTCCTGCACTGCCAGCTTTAGCGTTTGGAGCTGTTGGACTGTCTTGTTGACGGTAATCTCCATGTCGTTGAAGTCGATCGGCTTGGTCAGGAAGTCGGCGGCGCCGCGGTTCATGGCCGTGCGAATGTTCTCCATGTCGCCGTACGCCGAGACGATCACCGCCTTGAGCAGGAGGTTGAGCTCGTTCAGCTTCATCAGCAACGTTAGCCCGTCCATCTCCGGCATGTTGATGTCGGTGAGGACCAGGTTGATGCCCGGGTCCTCCTGCAGCTTTTGCAGGGCCTCGACCCCATTGTGGGCAAACACAAAGTCGAACTGCCCCTCACGGATGTGCCGCCGGAACTTCTGGCGCACCAGCAGCTCCAAGTCAGGCTCGTCGTCGACCACCATGATCTTTACTGCCATCTGAAACCTCGTATCTCGTCGCTCGTGAAGCGTATCTCGTCAAACAGCTCTTCTCGAACGAGATACGCTTCACGAGTCACGCTTCACGCCCTTGGGAGCACGATGATGAACTCGGTGTAGCTGCCCTCCTCGGTATCGACGCGGATCTCGCCGTGATGCTGCTGGACAATAATGTCGTGACTGATCGAGAGTCCGAGCCCCGTACCCGACCCGGGGGGTTTGGTCGTGAAGAACGGCGTGAACAGTTTCGCGCGGACCGCGGGTGGAATGCCGGGACCATTGTCGCGGATGCGAATCTCGACGTGGTCGCCGCGGTTGTGCGTGCGGATGGCGACGGTTGGCGAGAAGCCGTCGCCGAGCTGCCGGCGCTTCTCGTGGGCGGCGTAACAGGCGTTGTTGATGATGTTCAGAAACACGCGGCTGAGGTCTTGGGGCACCGCATGCACGGTGCCGACGGCGGGATCGTACGCGGTTTCGATGGCGATATGGACCGTTGGATGCTGGGCACGGATGCCGTGCTGGGCCAGGGCGACGTACTCGGCGAGCAAGGCGTTGAGGTCGGTCGGCTCCGGTGTGCCCGCAGCGCCGCGTGAGTGTTGCAACATGCCCCGGACGATGCTGTCAGCGCGCTTGCCGTGCTCGCCGATCTTCTCGACGTTCAGCACCAACGCGTCAAGCAACTCCGGAACGTCGGCGCGTGCCGCGTCGCTGAGCCGTTCCTGCTCGGCACGCAGGATGTCGCCCAGCTCTCCGGCGAGCTCCGCGGACAAGCCGGCGAAGTTGGTGACGAAGTTGAGGGGGTTCTTGATCTCATGGGCGATGCCGGCGGTCAGTGCGCCGAGCGAAGCGAGCTTCTCCTGGACGATCAGCTGCTGCTGCGTCTGCTGGAGCTGCGCGAGCGTCTGCTCGAGCTCGGCGTTCTTGTCGCGCAGCTCGCGGGTGCGCTCGGCGACGCGCTGCTCGAGCACCGCAGCGGCGGCCTTGAGGTCGGCGTAGAGGCGCGCGTTCTCGATGGCAACCGCGATGCTACCGGCCAGCGCTTCGAGGAACGCGAGGTCGTCGTCGCTGAAGCAGCCGCCGCTGCGCGGGTTGAGGACCTGCATCACGCCGATGGTGCCTTGCCGGCACGTCAGCGGTACGGACAGCAGGGCGCGGGTGGTCAAGCGCGTGCGGCGGTCGACGCCGCCGTAGAAGCGCGGATCGCTGGCGGCGTCGTCGACGCGGATCGGGCGGCCGCTCTGCAGGACGGCTCCGGCGATACCGCGGTCCGCCGGGAAGCGCAGCTCACGGAGTTGCGCGGCGACGTCTGCATCCTCGTCGGCGGCGATGTACGGGAAGAACAGCTCGTTGCGCGTTGGGTCGAGGAGCAGGACGGCAGCGCCCTCCGCGTCGAATGCGTCGCGGCACTTCGCCATCACCAGCGGGATGAGCTCCTCGAGCTCGATCCGTTCGGCGAACGCACAGCCGAGCTCGTACAGGAGGCTGGCGCGGTCGCCGAGTCGGGCAAAGGGATCATCGTGTTTGAGGCCCGGCATCAGTTTGCCCCGCGCGGCAGCGCAATGATGAACTCAGCGTAGCTGCCTTCTTCCGTCTCGACGCGGATCGCTCTCTGGTGTTGGCGCACGACGATGTCGTAGCTGATCGACAAGCCAAGTCCAGTTCCTTGGCCGGGCGGTTTAGTGGTGAAGAACGGGGTGAAGAGCTTCTCGCGTACCGCCGGGCTCATGCCGCTGCCGTTGTCGCGGATGCGAATCTCGATGTACTCGCCGAGGCTCCTGGTCTGCACGGAAACCGTTGGCGCAAAGCCGGCGCCTGCCGTCTTCTTTCTGGCGTGTGCGGCGTAGCAGGCGTTGTTCATGATGTTGAGAAACACCCGGCTGAGGTCTTGTGCCACCACGCGAACCATACCCACGGCCGGAGCGTACACCGTTTCGAGGCGGATGTTGAAGGATGGGTCCTGCGCGCGCATGCCGTGGTAGGCCAGATTGACGGACTCTGCGAGGAGCGCGTTCAAGTCGGTCGATTGAGGCTCTGCAGGCGCGCCGCGCGAGTGCTGCAGCATGCCGCGCACAATGCTGTCGGCGCGCCTGCCGTGCTCGCTGATTTTGGTGGCGTTTTGGTGCAGATCGTTCAACAGCGCATCGATGCTCCGCGCCTGCTGCGGATCGAGCTGCGCCCGCTGCGCGTCGATGAGCTCGCGCAGCTCGGCGGTCAACTCCGCCGAGAGATCAGCAAAGTTGTTGACGAAGTTCAGGGGATTCTTGATCTCGTGGGCGATGCCGGCGGTGAGCGCGCCGAGCGCGGCGAGCTTCTCCTGCACGACGAGTTGCTCTTGGGTGTGCTCCAGCTGCGTCAGCGTCCGTTCGAGCTCGACGTTCTTCTCGCTCAGGTCGTGGGTGCGTTCCGCTACCTTCTGCTCGAGTGTGCGGCTGTACTCCTCCAACTGCTCCGCCTGCCGCTGCCGTGCGGCGGCCGTTTCCTGCAAGTCGGTGATGTATTGCTTGAGGTCGCGCTGCATCCGCACGAAGGAGGCCGTGAGGCGGCCCACCTCATCGCGGGTGCGCACGACGGGCAACGTCGCATCCAAGTTGCCCCGCGCGATGTCCTCCGTCGCCCCGGCGAGCACGACGAGGGGTCGGGTGATGGAACGGGCCACGGCGACGACGATGACTAGGAGGAAGACAGCACCAAGGATGCTGGCGCCCACGACGACGCGATTCAGTCGTGTGACGGCGGCCATCAGCTCGTCCTGCGGAAACAGCACGCCGAGCGACCATCCATTCTCAGGCACGGGCGCATACGCGAGCCAACATGGGTGGCCGGTGACCAGTGCCGTCGTCGGTACAAAGCCCGTCTCCCCGTGGGTCATGGCGCGCCCGATCTCACGCAAGTCCGGATCGCCGCGGGCCTCGGCGATGCCGAAGATCGTCTCGTGCATCACGAGGTTCTGCGTCGGGTGGGTGACCAGCACGCCGGTGCGCGAGATGAGGAAGGCGTAGCCCGACTGCGAAATGTGAATCGCCGAGACGATTGCCTGCAGCCAGGTCAGCGACACATCGGCCGTGACGACACCCACGAAGCGTCGCTCGCCGTCGATCTGCCTGAACAGCGGCACCGAGTACGTCGACATGATGATCCCGCCGCCGCCTTCGTCGAAGTACGGCTCACTCCATTGAGCGCGGCCGGTCTCTTTCGGAATCTTGTACCAGTCCATGAGGAAGTAGTTGTAGGTCGCGCCGCCGAGGCGTTGGCTCTGGATCGAACCCTGACGCTTGAAGACGTAGGGCGCAAAGTACTCCGAATGTGGATCGAACGCGTAGGGCTCGAAGGCGACCGTCATGCCGTACACTTCGTGGTTGCTCTCGACCATGGCGCGAATCAGCGGGAGCAGATCGGCTTCCGCCGGGTTGGAGATTTCAATGACCTGAGCGAGGTTCTGTGGAGCCTTCTCAACCGAGCTGAGGACGACGTCGACGCGCGCCACCGTCGTCTGTGCGAGCTGCAACGCGTTCTCTTTGATGTAGTGCAGGATGATGGTGCGGACGACTTGGTAGTTGTACCCGAACAGCAACGCGAGCACGAGCACGCCGCCCGACACGATCAGGACGCTCAAGCGGAAGACGAGCCCGCGGTCGCGCATCACGGCGCTTTCTACACGTTTTCAGCCTCGCTCACGAGCCAGCGCCGGAGGGACAAATCCGGATTCTCTGGCCGCGATATCGTGGTATGGTGCGCGCACGATCTGCGGAGGGACACGATGGACGAGCAGAAGCCAATCGACATCATGCAAGAGTTCGTCGATTTGTACGGCAAGGAGGAGATGCTGGCCTTTTTCGATTTCAGTGTCGAGAGGCCAGGCAAGGCGCCAATCTCCGGCCTGTGCCGCATCTCGCGGCCCAAGAGCAGTAGCGCCAAGATGCAGTACCTCTCGCTGAGCTTCCTGGCAGATACGCCGGATGAAGACGCACAGACGGCCATCGCAGCGGTGCTCGATCGCATCGATACGGACAGCCTGCGGCGCGCGGTGGCAGAAGTCTCGGAGGTCGTGATCATGCCCAGTGTCGGCCGGGCTTCCGATAGCTACGTGGGCCAGGCCGACATCCTGCTGGACGCGGCTCCGGACAAGCAGCTCATCGCGTTGCGCCTGTTGCCGGCGATCCGCCGGCTCATGCAGGTCAAGCCGACCGAGGTTGTATGGTGGGCCGAGCCCCCCGCCGGCGACGCACCGCCTCCGCGTGCTGCCGGGCCCGAGCAGTCGGGCGCTTCGCTGGTCGGCAACATCAAGACCTATCTCGCGAAGAACTTCCGCGCTGAACGCGGCTGAGCGGGGTGACGTGGCACCGGCTTGCAGCCGCTGCCATGGCCGGCACCCGCTTTGACAGCGCCGCGGCGTTGCGCGAGTGTGGGCGCGAATGCAGTTCCCTCATCTCTTTTCCCCCCTCCGCATCGGGCCCGTTGAGGCGCGCAATCGCATCATCTTCGGGGCACACTTCACGATGTTCTCGGAGCCAGCCGGAACATGGGGCGAGCCCGGTTTCCATGGTGCGCGGCTGGCCCGTTACGTCGAGGAGCGCGCGCGCGGCGGCGCCGGGGTGATCATCGTCGGGCAGACACAAGTGCATCCCACGACCGCGTACCAGATGCCGAACAACGCCGCGGCATGGGATGAAGCGGCCGTTCCGCATTTTCGCAAAGTGACTGATGCCATCCATGATCACGGAGCGCTGGCGTTCATCCAGTTGGCGCACAACGGTGGCGTCAACTTCGGCGCCTGGTCGAAACTACCGGCATGGGCGCCTTCCGACGTCGTCAACTCCACAGAAGCACCCAAGGCGCTTGAACGACATGAGATCCGCGAGTTGGTCGACTATTTCGCGCGCTCGGCGCGCAACGCCGTCGCCGGTGGATTCGACGGGATCGAGATCCACGGCGCACACGGCTACTTGATCCATGAGTTCCTCTCGCCGCGCAGCAACAAGCGGACGGACGAGTATGGGGGCAGCCTGGAGAACCGCATGCGCTTCGCGGTCGAGGTGTTGCAGGCGGTGCGTGCTGCAGCTGGCGCGGCGGTGGCGGTTGGCTTGCGCCTTGTCGGCGACGAGGAGGTGACGTACGGCGACGGGCTCACGGCGGATGACGCGGCGGAGCTCGGCGCCCGCTTCGAGTCGCTCGGCGTGGTCGACTTTCTCAATATCAGCATCGGCATCTCGGGCATCGGCATGGTGCGCCCATTGTATGCGCCGCATCAGCTCGGCGTCTATGCTGCCCGCGCGGTGAAACAGGCGGTGCGTGCGGTGCCCGTCTTCGCCGTGCATCGCATACTCACACCGGACGAAGCCGAGGGGATCGTGGCGCGCGAGGAAGCAGATGGCGTCACACTGGTGCGCGCGTTGATTGCCGATCCGGAATGGCCGGCGAAGGCACGAACAGGCGCCGCGGATACGATCCGGCACTGCACAGGCTGCAACCAAGGTTGCTATGGCAATCTGACGCAGGGCTTGCCGATCACCTGCGTGACCAACCCCGCGGTCGGACGAGACGGCACGCTCGGCCTGGGCACGCTCGCACCGGCGCCGCGCCCGAAGCAGGTGGTGGTCGTCGGCGGCGGGCCGGCAGGCCTCGAAGCGGCATGGGTCGCGGCGGCGCGTGGACATCATGTGACGCTGCTCGAACGCAGCGCGCAGCTCGGCGGAAAGATCCGGCTGGCACAGCTGCTGCCCGGGCGTGCGGAGATCGCCGACTTCGCCGATTGGCGGGCGGCGGAATGCCGGCGGCGCGGCGTGCAGATCCAGCTGAATGCCGAGGCGACCGCCGAGTCCGTCATGGCGTTGCACCCGGATGCGGTCATCGTCGCAACCGGTGGCCGGGCGACGAAGGTCGGCTCGTCGAAGTTCTTCCCGATGCCGGTGATGGGATCGGACCAGGATTTCGTCATCGATCACGAGGCGGCACTGCTCCAGGCAGAGCAGCTTGGGCATCGTGTCGTCATCTTCGACGCCGTCGGACACATTGAGGCGATTGGGCTTGGCGAGCTGCTGGCGGTGATGCACAAAGACGTCACCGTCGTCACGCCGTTGCCGATGCCGATGAACTTGGATCGCGAAACGATGGGCTACGCGCTCCCGCGCGCCGTGCAGGCCGGCATGCGTTGGCGCCCGAACACGGCGCTGGCGGGTATCGGCAAGCACCAGGTCACTTTGATCGACGTCCTGTCGCGGCGCTTCGAGCAGATGGATGGTGTCGACACGGTGGTGATCCGCACCAACGGCTTGCCGAATGACTCGCTTTACTTCGCTCTGCGAGGGAAGGTGCCGCAGGTGATTCGTGTCGGTGACGCCGTAGCGGTGCGGCCAGCAGACCGCGCCATCTTCGACGGGCACATGGCGGGCCGCGAGATCTGACGTGGCATCCGGGTGATCATACACAGACTCGCGGGCACGGAGGCCCGCGCCACCAGAGCCTTTCCGCAGCCGACAGTTAGCTTTGGTGGCGCGGGC
The DNA here is from genome assembly GCA_041497995.1 of Binatia bacterium. Classification (GTDB taxonomy): domain Bacteria; phylum Desulfobacterota; class Binatia; order HRBIN30; family HRBIN30; genus DATKMS01. Next base: position 8,772 of record JBGQHM010000156.1, read on the forward strand.
CTCCGTGCCCGCGAGGAGAGCTCTTCGGACGACCGCTACCCGCAATCAGCCTGTGACTCATGCTGATACGGTTGAGACGCCCCCGCCTGGTGATGCTGGCGCTCACCCTATCCCTTCTTGGCGCCGCCGTCGTGGAACGTCACGCGCTGCGCCGTGTGCTGCGCCGCGCGTGGCGTGCACGGCCGGTGGGTGCGCAGTGGATCGAATTCCAGGAGACGATCCCAAAGCCACACCCCACGGCGCAACAAGAACGCGATGGGTTCATCGTCTTCCAACGCAGCGTGCTCGAACGTATCCATCCGAATTCCCACCCACGCGCCAGTGAGGTCGCATCCTCCGTCACGCTGCATGCGACCTGGGATGAGTACGAGCCGGTACAGTTGGCCGTGTATCCGCTGCGTGATCTGAAACAGATGCGAGTGACCGTGACCGGCCTCTCGGACGGTCAGCACGTGATTCCAGCCTCCGACCTGAGTGTACGCATGGTGCGCTACTACGGCGCCCCGTTGTCGGTCCGCGTCGCCAATCGCTTCGGTGTGGTGCCCAAGACGTTGGAGATCGCTGCGCCGATCGACTTGGCGAAGGCGGCCGTCCGGCCGTACTGGATCACGGTGCACGTTCCAGAAGGTCGCCCGGGCGGCCAATACACCGGCAGCATCATCTTCAGCTGCGCGGGTGGTGAGCAGACCATTCCGCTGACGGTTGACGTGATTCCGGTCAAGCTGCAGGAGCCCGACATCCTGTACGGCACGCTGTGCATGAACACGCTGGCGAACGTCACGAAGCTCAACCAAGGTGGCAAGCTGCTGCGGCAGGCTGATCTGATCTTCCGCGATCAGCGCGAGCACGGCATGAACACCATCAGCCTGCGATCCGGCCGTACCTACGAGGAGGAAGACGGCTTGCCGTTTCTCCCGGACCTCGAAGTGGCGATGGATCTGTACAAAAAGTACGGTTTTTCGAAGCCGCTCATCTATTGTCCCGGCCAGCTCCTCAAGACCGACAAGATCGACCGTTCGAACAGCTACAAGGAGTACGACGCCGACGTACAGGTGCCCGTCGCCCGCAAGCTGGCGGCGTACTACACGAAGGAGTTTCAGAAGGAGCACCTCCCCGGCGTGATGTTCATCCCGGTGGAGGAACCCAACCTGAAGACCGGCGTCGGTCGTCTCGACCCACCCGACATTCGCCAGCAACTTGCGCGTGAGCTGTCGCGGACCATGAAAGAAGCCGGAGGCACGGTGGCGCTCACCTGCACACCGGAGTCGGTGCAGGCCGCGATCGACTACGTCGATTACTGGATCGTCGCTTTCAAACGGTTCACGCCAGCACTCTACGCCATGGCCCGCAAAGCCAAGGCACATCTGTGCATCTATGCGAACGCCACGATGATGGGGCAGGGCACGTACTTCAGCCGCTTCATGTTCGGCTACTTCGTCTGGGCGAATGACATCAAGGGCATGCTGCCGTGGACATATCCGCTCACGCCGAAGCGCTTTCCGCGAAACGTGGGCAACCGCGGCGAGGGCGCACTGAACATCAACAATGACTTCCTCGGCCCGGATGGCAAGCCCGTGCCGACGATTCAATGGGAGCTCAGCCGCGAGGGCATCGACGACGCGAAGTACCTGGTGACCATCGAGCGGCTGTCCCAGCGGGCGCGAGAGACTGGCACCCCTGCCGCGATTGCCGCGGCTGATGAGGCCGATCAGTTCCTCTCAGGCATCAGGCGCTCCATCAAGCGCGACGTGCGCCACTACGTCTTCGAGGATGACAAGACCTTCGAGCCTGCGCCGGTCGATGATTGGAACGCAGCCAAGTTCGAGGCGGTGCACGAACAGGCGGTGAGCATGCTGAAGAGGCTGTTGGCGGTGGGACACTGACAACAAGGTGGGGCGGGCAGGGACGCCCGCCCCACTCCATCTCATCGCATTTCATTTCAGAAGAATTGAGAAGAATTGAAATGATGGTGGAGCAGGCGTCCCTGCCTGCTCACCTTGTTGTGGGCAGGACTGCGGCCCTACCGCCCGGCTGTGATATAGCCGCGCCACGCGGAGGCCGGATGGAGCGAGATGGTGCAACACATAGCGGTGCGATCGCGGTCATGTTGCGTGCCCTGTTCCGCACCAAACCGATCGATGCGATCCTCACCGATGCGGAGCGCCCCGAGCTCCAGCTACGGCGTGTGCTCGGACCGGTGCAGCTGACGTTGCTGGGCATCGGTGCGATCATCGGCGCCGGCATCTTTGCGACCATCGGGACGGCGGCGGCGGGTGATCAATTCCGCCCCGGCGCCGGGCCGGCGCTGATGCTGTCGTTCGTCATCACCGCCGTCGTCTGTGGCTTCACTGCCGTCTGTTACGCCGAGTTCGCTTCGATGGTGCCGCTCTCCGGCTCGGCCTACACGTACTCCTACGCCACACTCGGCGAGCTGCTGGCGTGGATCATCGGTTGGGATCTCATCATCGAGTACGCGGTCGGCAACATCGCGATCTCCATCAGCTGGGCAAACTACTTCAAGACGCTCATGAAGGGCTTCGGTATCGTCATTCCCGATTGGCTGTCGATGGACTATCGGACCGCCGCAAAGGTCGCCGGCGTGTACGAGAACGCCCCACATGTTTTCGGGGTGCCAATCATCGTCAACCTCCTCGCGGTAGCCATCGTCGCAGCGATCACCCTCGTGTTGATTTGGGGCATCCGCGAGAGCGCGCGGCTCAATGCGGCGATGGTTGGAATCAAGATCATCGTCCTGACGTTTTTCATCATCGTGGGAATCTACTGGGTGCGACCGGCCAACTGGACGCCGTTTGCACCGAATCACTGGGCAGGGGTGAGCGCCGGCGCTGCGATAGTGTTCTTCGCGTATATCGGCTTCGACGCGGTTACCACAGTGGCGGAAGAGACGCGCGACCCGCACCGCAACATGCCCATCGGTATCATCGCCTCGTTGCTCATCTCTACGGTCTTCTACGTCGTGGTGGCGGCGGTGTTCACCGGCCTGATTTCGTATCCCGAGCTCAAAGCGGCGCTGTCGAGCGAGCAAGCTGAGCCACTGACGCTGGCCCTCCAGCGCGCCAGCCCGAACCTCGGTTGGGCAGTGGGCATCGTGGCGTTTGGGGCGGTCGTCGCGCATACGGCGGTGCTCTTCGTCTGGCAGCTCGGCCAGCCGCGCATCCTGTTCTCCATGTCACGCGACGGACTGTTACCGCCGCTGTTCAGCCGGGTGCACCCGCGCTTCCGCACGCCACATGTGTCGACGATACTCACCGGTCTGTTTGTCGGAGGCTTTGCCGCCGTCGCCAGCCTCGACGAGATGGTCGACCTCACTAACATCGGTACCCTGTTTGCCTTCATCCTGGTATGTGCCGGTGTCATCGTCCTCCGGGTGCGCGAACCGGAGCGGCTGCGGCCGTTCCGCGTGCCGAGCGGGTGGAGGTGGAGTCTGGCCCTGTACGCCGTGTTCGCGATCGGCGTACTGGTGTTACCTCTATCCATCGCAGAGATGGGCGCGGCGCTCGCTCTCGGCGCGCTAGGCTTCTTCGTTCTGCGCAATCACATCTTCCCGGTTCTCGGGATCGTGTCGTGCGTGTATCTGATCTGGTACCTACCGCCGACCTCGTGGCTCCGTTTCGCCGCATGGCTGAACTTCGGGTTCGTGGTCTACATCGCATACGGTGCGAGACACAGCCGATTGGGGATCGGCTCCCCAAAGATGCGCGATGCGCACACGGCCTATGCCGGTGCGTGGTTGGCACTCCTGGGTACCTGCCTGCTGTTCCTGATGCGCGCCGTGGACTTGGCGGTCGAAGCGGTGCGCGAGCACGAAGGGTTGGTGGGCATGGCCATCGTGCGGGCGGTGTTGCAACCAGAGGCGTGGCTGCGGGTGTCGTGGTTCCTGCTGGTGCCGTTGCTGCTGACGGCGGGTGTGCTCTGCCCGACGGTCGTACTACAGGCGCGGCGGGTACTGCGATCGAAGACTGGTGCCGGCCGCACTCCCGCGCGTTGGAGCCAGGTGACAGCGGTGAGCCTGGCAACCGCATCGCTTGCATATGTCCTGGTCGTTCTCGCCCACGCGCTGGTCGCTGGTTGACGGGAAAGACGCGAGCAGGAAGGATGCGCGTAATGGGGAGGGTCGCATGAGAAGATTCGTTGGCGTCATTGTCGGTAGCATGATGGTTGTCCTGTGGAGCGCTCCGCGGATCCGCGCTGAGGAACCGTCGGTAAAGAAAGGCTTGGAGGAAGTTGGCGACGCGATCAAGGACGACGCCAAAGCCGCCGGCCACAAGACGGACGAGGTGGCGAAGGAGGGACTCCACGCCACCGAGCGTGGCGTCGGTGACGCGCTCCAGAAGACCGGCGAAGGGATGGACCATGCCGGAGAGAAAGTGCACGAAAAGGGAGAGTAAGCTCCGCTCGCCGGCTAGCACTTGCTCGCGGAGGCTTCCACCCGGGTGACCCGCTGACACGCGCCGCGGCGGCGATACCGTCGCGCGTGGCCACATCCGGCATAATCGGAGGAGGGCTCTCGTATGGGACAGGACGCCAATACCGGTTTACTCAAGGGCATCAAAGTCGTGGAGATGGGCATCTGGGTCGCCGGACCTGCGGCCGCCGCAGTGTTGGGTGATTGGGGTGCCGACGTCATCAAGATCGAAAACCCGGCCGGTGGCGACCCGGTCCGTGCCCTGATGTCCCTCGGCATCGCCTTCGAGCTTCCCGTGAATCCTTCAGTCGAGCTCGACAACCGCAACAAGCGCAGCGTGACGGTGAACGTGCAGACGCCGGAAGGCAAAGCTGTCGTGCAGCGCCTGCTGCGCGATGCCGACGTCTTCGTGAGCAACATGCGCGCAGCGGCACTCAAGCGGGCTGGGTTGGCCTACGAAGATCTCCGCACGCACAACCCACGGCTGATCTACGCCGGCCTCAGCGGCTACGGCACGCGCGGACCGGAGAAGGACCGTGCCGCGTTCGACTATGCGGCGTATTGGGCACGCGCCGGTGCAATGGCGTCGCTTGGCGAACCCGAGGGACCGCCGCCATCACAGCGAC
>JBGQHM010000157.1:0-13796 GCA_041497995.1 Binatia bacterium
AGCCTCCTTTTCCCGGTGTCGTTTCTATACTACTATATCCTCCTCTTCCGCTGATCGACGCGGAGTCAGGAGCATTCATGATCATCAGTATCATCGCGGCCGTCATCGTTCTGGGCTTCCTGGTTTTCTTCCATGAGCTTGGACACTTCCTGGTAGCCAAGCGGACCGGCGTTGGCGTGCTGAAGTTCTCGATTGGCTTCGGCCCGACGCTGATCGGCCGCCGCATCGGCGGCACCGACTATGTCATCAGCGCCATTCCACTTGGCGGCTTCGTCAAGATGGTGGGGGAGGATCCAGAGGAAGCGGTGAGCGAAGCGGATCTGGGGAGGTCTTTTCAGCGACAGCGGCTGTGGAAGCGGATGGCCATCGTCCTCGCGGGGCCGTGCGCCAACCTGGTGTTCGCGGCCATTGCCTTCAGTATCGTGTTTGCCGTGTACGGAGCGCGGATCCCCAGCGAGGCGGCGAAGGTCGGTGGCGTCATGGACGGGATGCCGGCCGCGGTTGCCGGATTGAAGAACGGCGACGTCATCGTCGCAGTCAACGACGCCAAAGTGGAGAAGTGGGACAACCTGTCCGAAGCCATCCGCGCCAGTGGCGGCAAGCCGGCTACGCTCACCGTCGAGCGCGACGGGGCGACGTTCCAAGTCCAGGTCACACCCGAGGCCAAGCCGGATAAGAACATCTTCGGTGAGACGCTCGGCACGGCCTACGTGATCGGCGTTGAGCGCGGGTTCGACAGCGAAAAGGTCGGCGTGGTGACGGCGGTCGGGATGGGCATTCAGCAGACGGGGTGGTGGGTTGAGACCTTGCTGGTGAGTCTCGTCAAAATGTTCCAGGGGAAGATCCCTGCGAAGGACATCGGCGGCCCCATCCTCATCGCGCAGGCCGCAGGTCAGCAGGCGCGGCTCGGGTTTGAGTACCTGCTCCACTTCATGGCGGTGATCAGCGTCAACCTGGGTGTGCTGAACCTGTTGCCCATCCCCGTGCTTGATGGCGGCCACTTCCTGTTCTTCGCACTCGAAGCGATTCTGCGACGCCCGCTCGAGCTGCGGCACCGTGAAATCGCGCAACAAGTTGGCTTGGTCGTGTTGATCTGCTTGATGGCGTTCGCCTTCTACAACGACATCGCGCGGGTCTTGCAAGGGTGGGGTTAGCGGGTGAGGATTCTTGGAGTAGACACCGCCACCTGGAGGGCAAGCGTCGGCCTTGTCGTCGACAGAACAGTTGTCGCCGAGCAGTCGCTTTTGACCACGGGCAATCACGCCGCATCGTTGCTGCCGCTGATCGACGATGTCCTTCGCCAAGCCGCATGCCCGGTCGATGCGCTTGATGCACTCGCAGTATCGAGCGGCCCTGGATCGTTCACAGGACTCCGCATTGCACTGAGCGTTGCCAAGGGGATCGCGTACGCAACCGGTGCTCGTCTCGTTGCGGTCCCGACCCTGGAGGCGTTGGCGCGCACCGTCGCCGATCACCACGGTGTTATCTGCACGGTACTCGATGCGCGCAAGGGGGAGTTGTACGCTGCATCATTCGAGTCGAGTGCCGCCGGGTTGAAGCGCCTCACTGCCGACGCACTGGTCACGCCCGAGTCGCTGCTCGACGCACTTCCCACTCCCTGCGTAGTGCTGGGCGACGCGGTGGAACGCTACGGCGCACTGATCGAGAGCCGATTGGGTCGACAGGTCACGCTTCTCCCGTTCGAAACGCACGCGCCACGTGGCGGTGTTGTTGCCGCAATCGGTTTGGAGCGTCTGCAGGCGGGGCAGGCAGCTGATGTACATCAGCTGGAACCTTTCTACATCCGGCCATCAGAGGCCGAGGTGAACGCCGCAAGAGTTTGAAATTACGAACGTTTGCCCATTTTCGACTAGTTTGACAGGCTGGCAGCAGTCGGCTACACCTGTCGCCTGCCTACCGTTGGAGTGTGCTCATGGAGAAAAAGGACGAGGAACTGATTCAGTCGCTGCTCGAGCGCGAGCCCGAGCTCAAGCAGCACTACGAAGAGCACTTGATGCTCGAGCAGCAGCTGGCGGACTTCAACCGCAAGCTCTACCTGACGCCTGAGCAGGAAATCGAGAAGAAGGCGCTGCAGAAGCGCAAGCTCATCGGCAAGGACCGCATCATGCAGATCCTCGACAAGCATCGAGCACCGTCGCGAGGAGCGAGCGCGTAGCGACATGCGCCGGCGCCTCAGGGCGCCTTCGCTACCGACTGCGAGCATGAGGCCATGCGCCATACCATATCCGTACTGGTGGAGAACGAGTTCGGCGTACTGGCCCGCGTCGCCGGGCTTTTCAGTGGGCGCGGTTTCAACATCGAGAGCCTGACGGTCGCCGAGACATTGGATCCCACCGTCTCCCGGATCACCTTGGTGACCCGCGGCGACGATCAGATCCTCGAACAGATCGAGAAGCAACTCAATAAGCTCATCAGCGTCATCAAGGTCAGCGACTTCGCAGAGAGCCCGCACGTCGAACGAGAGATGGCGCTCATCAAAGTGACGGCAGACGAGAAGACGCGCGCCGAGGTCATCAACATCGTCGACATCTTCCGCGGCAAAGTCATCGACGTCGGCCCGCAGTCCTACATCGTCGAAGTGACCGGTGGCGAAGAGAAGATCCAAGCCATCCTCGAGCTGCTGCGTCCCCTTGGCATCAAAGAAATCGTCCGGACCGGGACGGTCGCGATGCATCGCGGGGTGCGTGTCCTCGGTGTGCGAGAAGGAAAAGAGAAAGCGGCATGAATATCTACTACGACAAAGACGCGGACCTGAAACACCTCAAAGGTAAGAAGGTCGCGGTCATCGGTTACGGCAGCCAAGGTCACGCACACGCCAACAATCTGCGCGACAGCGGTGTCGACGTCATCGTCGGTCTGAAGCGTGATGGGAGCTCCTGGCCCAAGGCGGTCGCTGCTGGCTTGACGGTGCTGGACACCGCGGAAGCCGCCAAGGTGGCCGATGTCCTCATGATCGTCGTTCCAGACGAGCTGGGTGGCGAGCTCTATGAGCGCGACATCGCGCCGGGCCTGCGTGACGGTAAGTACCTCGCATTCGCCCACGGCTTCAATATCCACTTCAAACGCATCGTGCCGCCGCCGAAGGTCAACGTCTTCATGGTGGCGCCGAAGGGACCCGGACATCTCGTGCGCAGCGAGTTCCAGAAGGGACGCGGCGTCCCGTGTCTGCTCGCCATTCACCAGGATCCGAGCGGGGACACGCGGGAGGTTGGCCTCGCATACGCCAAGGGTATCGGCGGCACGCGCGCCGCGGTGCTCGAGACCAGTTTCAAGGAAGAGACAGAGACCGATCTGTTCGGTGAGCAGTCCGTGCTCTGCGGCGGGCTCACCGAGCTGATCCGCGCCGGTTACGAGACGCTCGTGGACGCGGGCTACGCACCGGAGATGGCCTACTTCGAGTGCTTGCACGAGGTGAAGCTGATCGTCGATCTGATCTACGAAGGCGGCGTCGCCAACATGCGGTACTCGATCAGCAACACCGCCGAGTACGGCGACATGACGCGCGGCCCGAAGGTGATCGGCAAAGAAACGCGCGAGGCGATGAAGAAGATCCTCGCGGATATCCAGAGCGGTAAGTTCGCCGACGAGTGGATCACCGAGTACCAGTGCGGCATGCCGCACTTCCGTGAGCTTCGCAAGGAAGCGGGCAATCATCCCATCGAGAAGGTCGGTGCCAAGCTGCGCGGCATGATGCCATGGCTGGCGTCCGATCGTCTGGTCGACAAGTCGAAGAACTGAACGCGGGGGCCGCGTGAGCCGCGAGGCCGTCCCACTTGCCAACGAAGGATTCCGCGTGCCGCTCGCCCGTGAGGGCTACCCCCTCATGGGTGGCGCCACGCTCGTCACCGTCGCCTTGTTTGTCCTGGGTTGGACGATTTCCGGCGGCGCCGCACTGGCGCTGACCATCTTCATCGTCAGCTTCTTTCGTGATCCAGAGCGCACCCCGCCGACAGAACCTGGGCTCATCGTCTCACCAGCCGACGGGCGGGTCATCAAAGTGGCCCGCATGCGCGATGACCGGTTTCTGAACGGCGAGGCGACGCTGGTGAGCATCTTCATGTCACCGCTCAACGTCCACGTGAACCGCGCGCCGGCCACCGGTCGCGTGCTCGACATCCGCTACAACCCCGGCAAGTACTTTCGCGCGTTCGCAGACAAGGCGTCGCTGGACAACGAGCAGAATGCGGTACTCATGGAGGACGAGCAGGGGCGGCGGCTGTGCGTCGTGCAGATCGCCGGGTTTCTGGCCCGCCGCATTGTTTGTTATCTTCGTGCCGGCATGCCGATCGAACGGGGACACCGCTACGGGATGATCATGTTCGGATCGCGCGCCGACATCTACCTCCCCCCCGCTGCGCACGTACGCGTCAACGTCGGTGATCGCGCGCGCGGTGGGCTGACGGTGATTGCGGAGTGGATATGAACGAGAGCGACCAGTGGCCGACTCGTCGCCGGCGGGCATCCAACTCGCTACGCAAGGGCGTCTACGTCCTTCCCAGCTTGATCACCACTGGCGGGCTCTTCGCCGGCTTTTACTCGGTGATCGCCAGCTTCCGTGGCGATTTCTTTTGGGCCGCGACCGCCATCTTGATCGCCAACATTTTCGATATTCTCGACGGCCGCGTCGCCCGCCTCACCAACACCACGAGCCGCTTCGGCATCGAGTATGATTCGCTCGCCGACCTGGTCGCGTTCGGTGTAGCTCCCGGGATCCTGGTGTACCGTTGGGCACTCGAGCCGTGGGGTTCATGGGGATGGTTGGCGGCTTCCTTGTATGTCACCTGTGGTGCCTTGCGCCTAGCCCGCTTCAACGTCCAATACGACAACGCGGAGAAGCGCCACTTCTCCGGGCTGCCGATTCCGGCCGCCGCCGAGGTCATCGCTTCCACGGTTCTGCTGTACTGCTACTTGGGTGGCGAAGGCGTGACCCACAAGCACGCGCTCCTGCTGGTCCTGACCTACGTGCTGGCGGGCTTGATGGTCAGTAACGTGAAGTACTTCAGCTTCAAAGAAACCGAGCTGTACCGTCGTCAGCCGTTCTGGATGCTGGTTGCGGTGATCGTCGTGTTGAAGCTGCTCATCGCCGAGCCCCAGATCATGCTGTTCGCCGGCTTCTCGCTCTACGCATCCTCCGGGCCGCTGCGCTGGGCGGTCAAGCGCGTGCGTGTGGAGCTGCGCCGACGCGGCCGGCGGGCCGACGACGAGCCGGCCGCCGCGTCGAGCGAGCCGGGTCCCGAAGCGCGTGAGATGCCGCCTCCTCGGCCGCCACTCGAGCTGGCACCCCGGCCGGGACGGAAGGTCGGCTCTTGACAAGCCCCGCAGCGTCCTTTACACAAACCGCACGATGAACGTTTCCCGTAACGCATTGGGACTCTCTCTGCTGGGGCTACTGCTTCTGAGCCCGCCCGTGCGTCTGGGGGAAGCGTAGACAAAATTACGCAACCGAAGGACGCCACGGGCGGGCAGCTGTCCGTGGCGTTTGTGTTTCTAGAAGGGCCACGGGTAGCTTCCCCCGCGGCCCTTCTTACTTTGGGCGGCAGCCCAGATCGGAGGTGGAAGCAACATGGACCAGAACACAGTACAGATCTTCGACACCACGTTGCGCGACGGTGAGCAATCACCCGGCGCCACGATGAACGTTGAGGAGAAAGTGGTCATCGCCCGCCAGCTCGAGAAGCTCGGCGTTGACGTCATCGAAGCGGGCTTCGCCGTGTCGTCACCCGGCGACTTTGACTCCGTCGCCCGTGTGGCCGAGGCGGTGATGCGGCCGGTCGTGCTCAGCCTGGCACGCACGCGCGAGGCCGATATCCGCCAAGCGATCAAGAGCGTCGAGAAGGCCAAGCATCCCGGCATTCACATCTTCATCGCGACGTCCGACCTCCACCTCAAACGCAAGCTGATGATGAGTCGGCAGGAAGTCATCGATGCATCGTGCTGGGCGGTCGAGCTCGCGAAGAAGCACGTGGACTACGTGGAGTTCTCCGCTGAGGACGCATCGCGCTCGGACCGCGAGTATATGGTCCAGGTCTTCGGCGAAGTGATCAAGGCTGGTGCAGTTACGCTCAATGTCCCCGATACCACCGGCTACGCCGTGCCGGAAGAGTTTGGCGCGTTGTTCCAATACCTCATCACTCACACGCCAGGGGGCGAGAGCGTGTGCTGGAGCGCCCACTGCCACAACGATCTGGGCATGGCGGTAGCCAACTCATTGGCGGCGGTGCGCAACGGCGCGCGCCAGGTGGAATGCACCATCAACGGCATCGGCGAACGCGCCGGCAATACCTCGCTCGAAGAAGTCGTGATGGCGATCAACACCCGCAAGGACTTCTTCGGGTTGCGCACCAACGTCGTCACCGAGCAAATCTACCCAGCGAGCCGCTTGCTCGCGCAGGTCACCGGGTTGACCGTGCCGGCCAACAAACCGATCGTTGGCGACAACGCCTTTGCGCACGAAGCGGGAATCCACCAGGACGGTGTGCTGAAGGACAAGCTGACGTACGAGATCATGCGGCCAGAGTCGGTCGGCATCAGCAGCAACAAGCTGGTGCTCGGCAAACACTCGGGACGACACGCCTTCGCCGACCGCCTCAAGCAGCTGGGGATCGATCTCTACGAGGTCGACATGAACAAAGCCTTCGCGCGCTTCAAGAGCCTCGCGGATCTGAAAAAGAACGTCTACGATGAGGACCTCATGGCCATCGTCACCGAAGAGGTCGTGCGCGCGCCCGACCGGTTCGAGCTGATCGAGCTGAATGTCACCTCATCGACCAAGACGCTCCCGCACGCGACGGTACGCTTGCGGGTCGACGGCGAAGTCCGCGAGGACGAAGGTGACGGCGACGGTATGGTGGACGCCTGCTACAAGGTGATTTCCAAGATCACCAGTATGAGTCCGAAGCTGGAGCGCTATGCCGTCAAGGCGATCACCGGTGGCACCGACGCGCTCGGTGAGGTGTCGTGCCTGGTCAACAGCGACGGTGTGAGCGCGACGGGTCAGGGCGCGCACACCGACATCATCCAGGCAAGCGCGCTGGCGTACGTGAACGCGCTGAACAAACTGCGGCATCGTCAATCGCGTTATCGCGAAGTGCCAGACCAAGGGCCCTGAGCTGGAAGGAAGGCAATCGTGAAGGTACTCGTGCTCCCGGGCGACGGCATCGGACCGGAGGTCGTGGAACAAGCGAAGCGCGTGCTTGAAGCGTGCGCGCAACGCTTTCGGTTCGCGCTGCACTTCACCGAGGCTGTCGTCGGCGGGGCCGCCATCGATGCGTTCCACACGGCGCTGCCCGACGGCGCGCTCCACCTCGCGCAGTCCAGCGACGCCGTCCTCCTCGGCGCCGTGGGCGGACCGAAGTGGGACAATCCGCGCGCTACCGTGCGCCCGGAGCAGGCTCTACTGGGGTTGCGCAAAGGGTTGGAGCTCTTTGCCAACCTGCGGCCGGTGTCCGTGTTCGCCGAGCTGCTGGACGCCGCCCCACTCAAAGCGGACATTCTGCGTGGTGTCGACCTCGTCGTCGTTCGCGAGCTGACGGGTGGCATCTACTTCGGCAAGCCCAGCGAGCAACGCCAGGGTGCCGATGGTCGCGAGGCTGTCGATACGCTGATCTACAACGAGCGCGAGATCGCGCGGCTCATGCGCTCGGCCTTCGAGCTGGCGCGCCAGCGCCGCAAGAAAGTCACGTCGGTCGACAAGGCCAACATTCTCTCGTCCTCGCGCCTGTGGCGTGAGGTGGCGCACGAGGTGAAGCAGGAGTACCCGGACGTGGCGTACGAAGATGTGCTCGTCGATGCGATGGCGATGCACCTGCTGCGCCGGCCGCGCGACTTCGACGTCATCGCCACCGAGAACATGTTCGGCGACATTCTCACTGATGAGGCGTCGATGCTGGCGGGCTCGATGGGGTTGTTGCCGTCCGCCTCGATTGGCCAGTCGCTGAACAGCCTCGGCCACCCGCGCGGCCTCTACGAGCCGATCCATGGTAGTGCCCCCGACATCGCAGGCCATGATGCTGCGAATCCGCTGGCGACCATTCTGTCTGCGGCCCTGCTACTGCGGTATTCCCTCGGCCAGCCGCAGGCTGCTGCGGCCATCGAAGCTGCGGTGACGCAAGTGCTGGCCGACGGCTATCGCACCCACGACATTGCCCAACCCGGAACACGCCAGGTGGGCTGCCGCGAAATGGGTGCAGCCGTAGTAGAAAGGCTTTGAACCCTGAGTTCCTGCTGAACCATCACCACCTCATGAGGCGGGGCTGTGATGCGCGTCCGTTGATTTGTCTCGATCAACTCCGCTGGCTCGATCTGCTCGGCGACTCCTCGTCAGCAAGAGTCGCGGCGGGAGAAACGATCCGACCGGAGTGCGCCGCTTACGTCTCTCCGGGCTATCGTGAGCTTCCGTCACACTTGTCCCGCTTGACCCAAACCGCCAAGCGCGCGCATAACTCGTCGGACTGCGATGAAGGTCTTCCAACTCCGCCAACGCCTGATCGACGACTACGGAACCTACGTCCGTAGCTTCATCGAGATTCGCGACGCACGCATCCGCGCGCGTGTACGCGAAGAACTGGATGGGGCGCTCTTGTCACTGGAAGAATACGTCCTAAGGCATTTCGCTAGTGCTGAGGCTTTCTCGCGCGACAGTGGTTCTGGCGTCAATTGGGACTGCCGATGATCCCGAATCCGAACGGTCGAAGTGTATTGTCGCTCTTCACAGGTGCCGGGGGGTTGGACCTCGGTCTCGAAGCATCGGGGTTCAAGCCAGTGCTGTGTGTGGAGATAGACGAGGACTCGCGGGAGACGCTCAGACGCAATCGCCCTGGCTGGCGCCTTGCTGACCCAGGCGACATCCACGCCCTCGAACCTGCTCAGTTGCTCCGCCAGGCCGCGATCGAGCCCCGAGCATTGACTCTTCTCGCTGGTGGTACTCCGTGCCAGCCGTTCTCGAAGTCCAGCTACTGGTTCAACGGCGATGCTCCGCGACTGCGCGACCCTAGAGCGCGGACCCTGCACGCATACCTCGATGTGGTCGAAGCGACGCTGCCGCAAGTCCTCCTGCTCGAGAACGTGAAAGGTCTTGCCTTCGACGGTAAGGACGAGGGTCTTCGTTTCCTCGAGCGAGGGCTCCGGAGAATCAATAAGGGGCACCGGACGTCGTATGCCCCGCAGGTCATCACGCTTAACGCGGCCGACTACGGTGTGCCGCAAATCCGCGAGCGGGTATTCGTTCTCGCGAGCATCGACGGCCGGCAGATCGACACGCCCGAGTCGTCGCACGGCGACGGCCCCAACAGGCAACCTTTCCTTACAGCGTGGGACGCCATCGGCGATCTCGATGGCGACAGCTGGCCAAAGGAACTCGACCTGAGCGGGCGCTGGGCGGGGCTTCTTGCGTCGATACCGGAGGGGCAGAACTACCTTTGGCACACACCTCGGAATGCGCCGAAGGGCGGCGAACCGCTCTTCGGGTGGAGGACGCGCTTCTGGTCCTTCCTGCTGAAGCTCGCGAAGCGCCAACCATCGTGGACCATCCAGGCCTACCCTGGACCGGCGACAGGGCCGTTCCACTGGAAGAGTCGTTTGCTCTCGATCGAGGAAATGTGCCGTCTTCAAACGTTCCCGCGTGAGTACGCGATCGTCGGATCGCGGCGGTTGGCACATCAGGAGGTCGGAAACGCAGGCACTTGGCTTGAGGACTCGCATCGTGGCGGGGCTGCAGATGTTAGCGAGTTCTGTGGGTTGCGCTCCGATCCAGAGTAGAATCGGCACGATGGCGGGCTACGCACGCGGCCTATACGAGGTTCTCATTACAGAGGCGCTGGCCGCGCAGCTGCAAGGCCTCGAAGAGCGACTGCGGGCGCTTAGCGACAGCCTCAGGCCTGCTGAAGCGGCCGACCGCGTCGCCCTCCATCTCGCAAGGATCATCCAGCGGACAGTGGCGAGTGTCGCTGAGGAGGAACGGGCCGCTGTTGGTGTAACCCTCGCTCGGAGCCTCATCGCGCAGATCGACGCTCAGATCGCCGGTGCCGGGATGGCCCCGGAGTCCCCGATCGAGCCCGGCAGCGTACTGCGGGCCGTTCTCGCTCGTCTGCCTGACGGAACATCCGAAACCATCCCCGCGCCACTGATCCCGCTCCTCGACACGGCGTTGCTCACCAACGCACCAGGAGAGCCACGGGTCGGCAACCAGATTTTGACCGAGATTCAATCGGCCGATCGCATCGACGTCGTGATGGCGTTCATCCGGCGCAGCGGGATAGCTCCGCTGGTGGACACGTTGCGCCGCTACTGCGAGGCCGGGCGCGCGCTGCGTGTGTTGACCACCACGTATACGGGCTCGACGGAAGCGCGAGCCCTCGACGCGCTGCGCGCGCTCGGGGCCGACGTCAGAGTGTCATACGAAACAAGTTCCACACGACTCCACGCCAAGGCATGGCTGTTTCACCGAGGCTCAGGTTTTTCGACCGCGTATATCGGCTCATCGAACCTCACGCACTCGGCGCAGGTCACCGGGCTTGAATGGAACGTCCGCGTGTCGGCGGCGCGCAATCCTGATGTCGTCACGAAGGTCGACGCCGTTTTCGAGACCTACTGGAACAGCGGCGACTTCGTTCCGTACGACCCGGACCAGTTCGCAGCTCAGACCACGCGCGCTTCCAGTCCCGGTCCGATCGTCATGCTCAGTCCAATCGAGCTGCGCCCCGAGCCGTTTCAGGAGCGGCTGCTCGAGCAGATCGCTCTCTCCCGAGAGCGCGGGCATCACAGGAACCTCCTGGTCTCGGCAACGGGCACGGGCAAGACGGTGATGGCTGCCGTCGATTACGCACGGCTTCGGGTGTCGTTGCGTCGTTCCAGGCTTCTGTTCGTCGCGCACCGAGAGGAAATCCTCGACCAAAGCCTCGCGACTTTTCGGCACTGCCTGCGCGATCACGCCTTCGGGGAGCGGTGGGTTGGCGGTCAGCGGCCACGGCTGTTCGAGTACGTCTTCGCATCGATCCAGAGCCTGAATGCTGCGGGCCTCGCAGACCTTGATCCACGTCACTTCGACGTCGTGATTGTGGATGAGTTCCATCATGCAGCGGCGCGGTCCTACCGAGCGCTGCTCGACCGCGTGGACCCCACCGAGCTGCTCGGGCTTACAGCGACGCCGGAACGCAGCGATGGACTGCCGCTGCTCGGTTGGTTCGACAATCGAATTGCCGCTGAGCTGCGTTTGTGGGACGCGATCGACCAGCACCGACTCGCGCCGTTCGTCTACTACGGCATTCACGACGGGCTGGACCTTCGCGCGGTTCCCTGGCGCCGAGGTCGCGGCTACGATGTCGAAGGGCTCTCGAACCTCTACACAGCGAACGACGTCTGGGCCCGACAGGTGTTGAAGGACGTGCTGGCGCGCGTAGACGATCCGCGACGGATGCGTGCGTTCGGGTACTGCGTCAGCGTCGACCATGCCCGTTTCATGGCTCGGGTTTTCAACGAGGCGGGTATCCCGGCGGTGGCCGTGTGGGGCGACAGTCCGGACACAGAGCGTCGAGACGCGCTCACGAGCCTGGCCGGTGGACGCGTCAACGCCGTGTTCTCGGTCGATCTGTTCAACGAGGGCATCGACGTTCCTGTCGTGGACACGCTCCTCTTGCTGCGCCCAACCGATAGCCCGACGCTCTTCTTACAGCAGCTGGGGCGGGGACTGCGCCGTAGCCGCGGGAAGCACTTCTGCACGGTGCTGGACTTCGTCGGCCGTCACCGGACGGAGTTCCGGCTCGATCGGCGGTTCCGAGCGCTCCTGGGCGGAAGCCGTAAAGACCTCGAGCAGCAGATCGAGCGTGGGTTCCCGTTTCTTCCGGCGGGTTGTCACATGGAGCTCGACCCGGTCGCCGCCGAGATCGTGCTAACCAACCTCCGGGATGCGATTCCGTCTCGGTGGGCGGCGAAGGTCGAGGAGCTCCGGCAGCTTTCGCGGAACGGAAAACAGGTGAGTCTGAGCCGTTTCCTGCAGGAGACGGGTATCGAGCTTGCTGACGTGTACACCGGCGCCAAGAGTTGGTCTGACCTCTGTGACGAGGCCGGCACCGCCGTGCGGGCGGCGGGACCGAAAGAGGATGTGCTCCGGCGGGCTTGCGGTCGGCTGCTTCACGTCGACGACCTAGAGCGAATCAAGGCCTACCGCAGCTTCCTGGCTTCCAATATTCCGCCAGCGCTCGAGGCTATAGGCGAACATCAGCGCCGCTTGGTACGGATGCTCGTGGCCTCGGTGGCGGAGCGAGCACTCGACAAGTCGGCGACACTCGCGGAGGCTAGTGCACTGCTGTGGGAGCACTCGCAGGTGCGGGCGGAACTCACGAGCTACTCGATGCGCTCGCCGAGCAGGTCGATCACGTGCACCACCAGCTTGCGGGTCACCCAGACGTGCCACTGCAAGTGCACGCCCGTTACACGCGCATCGAGATCCTGGCCGCGTTCGGCATTGGGGATGTTGCGAAGGTCGCGCCCTGGCAAACGGGAGTCTACTGGGCAAAAGATGGAGCCGCGGATCTGCTGGCGTTCACCCTCGACAAGACGAGTGGGCAGTTCTCCCCGACGACGCGATATCGCGACTACGCCGTGAGCCGGGAGTTGATTCACTGGGAAAGCCAGTCGACGACTGGAGCCGACAGCGAAACCGGCCTGCGCTACCAGCAGCATGTCGAGCGCGGTACGTCCATCATGCTTTTCGCGCGTCTGCGCAGCGACGAGCGCGCGTTCTGGTTTCTCGGGCCTGCAAGCTATGTCCGGCACGAGTCGGAACTTCCTATGGCCGTCACGTGGCGCCTTCATCACCCGCTGCCGGCCGACCTCTTCACCTCGTTCGCCGCTGCGGTGGCTTGACATACGCCCGACTGCGAGATGAACAATCCTGCGTGTACCCTTGATCTCCCGCACGCGAGGAATGCCTGGAGCGATCGACGGAACAGCTCCAAGCACCGGAGGTAGGGGATGTTGCAAGCGACAGCGGGCGCTCGACCTCCTTGACGGTGTTCAATCAAACGGCGTGCGTTTGCTCGACCACGGCCTTGTGCGGTTCGTCGGTGCAATACCGGATGATGTTGAAACGCACGGCACGCTGATCCTCGTTGTGCCGTCGCTGAGCACCGCACGTCTTCTCGCGGACAGGGGGGTTCGCCTGCAAGCAATCCTGGTGGATGGGTATGAACGACTTCACCGCGGCCGGCACGAGCTTCCATTCCTTATGAACAGGCAAGGCGCCCCGCCGATCATCGGCTGGTCGGCGACGGGGTACTACCCGGCTACGCCACCTGCGTGGTTGCCTCCGCACCGGCGCCTGGAAGTGTCGTCAGATGACTTGGTCGGCATTCTCGAGCTTGACGATGCGAGCACCGACGCCACGCGCTTGTCGCTGTGGGAGGCGGCTACCGGTATTGGCGTGCAGCCACGCGTGACAGTAACGCCACCGAGCGAGCGCACGGTTGTCGATGCGATCGACGACTACCTGCAAGCCATCCGTTCTTCCGAGCATCTTCCGGAGTACTGGCAGTACCACCTGACGACGCTCGCCAAGACCCTCCGAATCTTGGTCACTGCCACGCCGGCGGAGTGGTCGGAGATCACGCGATTCGCCTCTGCTTGGTCATCGTCCGTCGACGAGAAGTGGTTGTCTCTTCGGCCGTCAGCTATTGAGACACTGTCGAGCCTTAGCGGCTGTCAGGAAATAACTTCGCATTTTGCCGCGCAACGTGGGCGGATGGTGTAGTTCCACTGTGGGCAGACATGGTGGCGGCGGA
>JBGQHM010000158.1:0-13721 GCA_041497995.1 Binatia bacterium
AAGGCGGCGATAGCGGCGCACTCCTGTCCGGCGTGCGCATCATCGAAAGCTCACTACTCGGACCTGCAGCGGTCGGTATGCATCTGGCCGACCTCGGTGCCGAGGTCATCAAAGTCGAAGCGCCCGGCGGCGGCGACTACGTGCGCAAGATGGCCTTCCCGATCATCGACGGCATCTCGCTGCTGCATTGGCACCTCAACCGCGGCAAGCGCAGCATCATCCTCGACCTGCGCACGGCAGAGGGAGTGGACACGTATCTCGACCTGGTGCGCGGCGCCGATGCGGTGATCGAGGCGATGCGGCCCGGCGCGCTGGCCCGGCGTGGACTCACCTTCGAACGCATGCAGGAGGTTAACCCGCGGATCGTCTTCTGCTCCATCTCGGGCTACGGAATGACCGGACCGTACAAGGACATGCCGAGCCATGGCATCGCCTACGACGCCTGGGCCGGCGTCGCGCGCCCGACCATCGACGCGAACGGTTTCCCGACGATCCCGAGCTACACGACCATCGGCATCAACGCCGGCCCACTCTATGCCGCGCTCGGCATCTGCGCGGCGATCATCCGCGCGCGCGCTACGGGGCACGGCTGCCGCCTCGAGGTGGCACAGAGTGACGCGGCGGCGGCGTTCAACTGGAACGGCATCGAGGGCAACAAGGCGTACGAGCGCCCTGAGGACGAGGTGACCGGCAACGATGGTGACGGCAAGGGTCCGCGCCGTCCCGTCGGCGACAACAGCATGACCGAGTCGGTGCGCTACCAGTACTACCGTTCGAAAGACGGCTTGGTGTTGTTCATGGCGTCGGAGCGCGAGTTCTGGAAGAACTTCTGCGCCGGCGTCGGCCGCCCCGAGTTGTACGAGCAGAACCCCGGCTCGAAGTATGCCGACCACGCGCGCGGCAACGTCGCGCTGCGCCGTGAGCTGGCGGCGATCTTTGCGACGCGGACGACGGCCGAATGGATTCAGTTCGGGCTCGAGGTCAATACGCCGATCGCTCCGGTGCATGATACCAAGTCGATCACTCACGACCCGCAGTTCCAGGCGCGGCTGCCGTTCCAGCCGTGGCAACAACACGGGACGGATCTGATGCCGACTCCCATCAAGCTGTTGGGCGAGGAGCTTCCGGTACCCTCGAAGGCGGCCGTCCAACCGGGGTGCGACACCGAGGCAGTGTTGGCCAACGTCCTCGGCTACGATGCGGCGCGCATCACCGCGCTGCGCCGCAGCGGCGCGCTCGGCTAGGTGCCTCGACGCGTGTGATGGGGGTCCTTCATCGCCAGATGTGTTGCCACACCGCTTCCGCCGCCAGCTCGCCGCTGTGGATGCAGTCGGGGATGCCGACACCGCGGTAAGCGTTGCCGGCGAGCGCCAGGCCCGCGTGTTGCCCGAGCGCTGCATCGATGCGCGCCATGCGGTCGAGGTGGCCGACGCGGTACTGCGGCATGGCGTGCGGGTGGCGATGAATGCGGGTGAGTAGCGGCTCGCTCGTGATGCCGAGGAGCTCGCGCAGCTCGCGGCGCACGCTGGCTGCCATCGCTGCGTCGTCTTGATCGAACAGCTCCTGCTGCAATGCACCACCCACGAACGCGCGCAGCAGCACGTGGCCGTCCGGTGCACGGCCGGGATACTTCACGCTGCTGTAGGTACACGCGACTATCGAGCGCGCCTCGACCAACGGCACGACGAAGCCGAAGCTGTCGAGCGGTCGCGGGATCTGGTCGGTACGGTACGCCAGGCTGACGGTTGCCGACGAGGCGTACGGAATGCCGCGGAGTTCCTCAGCCAGCGGTGCATCGAGCGTACTCACGAAGCGCGCGCTCTGATGCGCCGGTGTCGCCAGCACCACCGCGTCGGCGGCAACTGCAGCACCGTCCGCCACCGCGAGCGTCCAGCGCTCGCCCTGCTGCAGCGCCGTGACCGCGCTGCCCAGCCGCACGACACCTTCGGGTAACCGCTGCATGATGGCGTCGGTCAGGCTTTGCATGCCGTCGGCCGCGCTGACGAACAAGCTCCATCGCGCACCGCTGGTTGCCCGCGTCGCTGCTGGGGCACCGCGCTGCTGTGTCCACATCGCCCAGATGACACTCCGCCGCGTGCGCTCCATCTCGAGGAAGCGCGGCATGGTCGCCGCGAGGCTGAGATCGTCGGGGTCCGCCGTGTAGATGCCGCCGACCAGCGGCTGCGCGACGCGCTCTAACGCCTCGCGGCCCAGCCGGCGCGTGACGAACGATCCGAGGCTCTCGTCGCTGCGTTGTGGTCCACGGGGCAGCACGAGGTCGAGCGCCATGCGCATCTTCCCCGGCCACGTGAAGAGGCCGGTAGTGATGAGCGGCCAGAAGCGCGTCGGCGCCAGCAACAGAAAGCCGTCGGGCAGCGCGTGCAGCGCGCCGTCGTGGACGACGAACGTGCGGCGGAATTCGTCGCGCGTGCGCACCAGTCGCGGCGTGAAGCCGATGCGGTCGCAGAGCTTGAGCGCCCACGGCTTCTCGGAGATGAACGAATCGGGGCCGGCCTCAATCACGAAGCCATCGACGCGCTCCGTGGCGATCGAGCCGCCGAGGCGCCGGCTGGCTTCCAACAGTGTGACCTGCACCGACCGCTGCTGCTCGCGGCTCAGCTCGACCAGCCGATGCGTCGCGGCGAGCCCGGCGATGCCACCACCAACGACGGCGGCGTGTGGGGTGCGCTCAGACGGCATACCGAAGGGCCTTGCTCTGGTGGCGCGGGCCTCCGTGCCCGCGAGTCGTTCCCGATGGTTGCCCCTTGAGCGTCATGCCGACTACGACTCTAGTACCGCACGCCGCCGCACGACATCAGCGAGCATGCGGATGAACAGCGGGTGATCGTTCACTGTGCTGGCGCGCACGAAGTGTATGCCCACTTCGTCCGCCACCTGCCGCGCCTCGATATCCAGGTCATACAGCACCTCGACATGATCGCAGACGAAGCCGATGGGCACCACTACCACGTCGCGGACGCCATCACGCGCCAGCTGCCGGACGACCGCGCAGACGTCCGGCTCCAGCCACGGCTCGCGCGGGCTGCCGCTGCGGCTCTGGTAGGCGATCGACCAATGCGCGTGGCCGATTTGTTGCGCAACCAGCTGCGCCCCCTCAGTGATCTGCGCCACATACGGCGAGGCCGCGGCCATCCCGGTCGGAATGCTGTGTGCCGTGAAGATCACGGTCGCCGCCGGACGACGCTCGGCGGGGATGCGCGCCAACGCGGCGCCGACATTGGCGGCGATCGCGGCGATGAACAACGGATGGGCATGCCACTCGTCGACGTAGTCGACCTGCGGCGCGGCGGCGCCCACCTGCGCACGGGCCTCGGCGACATCCCGTTGGTAGCGTCCCCAGCCTGCGTCGTTCTGCTGCGCCGCCATGATCACGCCGATGGCGCGGCGCACGCCATCCGCTGCCATGCGCTGCAGCGTCTCGTGCAGATGCGGCGTCCAGTTGCGCATGCCGACGTACACCGGCAGCGCCGGACCGTGCGCACGCAGCTCCGCCTCCAAAGCGCTCGCCTGTCGGAACGTGAGCTCGTTCAACGGCGAGCGACCACCGATCAGCTCGTAGTGATGTACCACTAGCTCGACTCGCTCCGGCGGGACCGGGCGGCCCCGCAAGACGTTGTCGAGAAACGGCCGCACCTCGTTCATAGCCGTGGGGCCGCCGAAGGCGATGAGGAGAACTGCGTCGTAGGGTGAACTCACGCGTCACCCCACCACCACCCAGCCGCCAGCGTGCTTCGAGCGCCTCAGCACGAACGGTCTCGGATTCATTTCCTTCAGAATGAAATCACCTCTCCGTTCACCCTGAGGCACTCGAAGGGTGTTGTCCGCCAACGACGACGGGCACCCATCGATCACCGGCTGCTCAGCTCGTGCACCATGTCGACCAACGCAATCACGTTGTCGACGGGCGTATTGGGCAGAATGCCGTGGCCGAGGTTGAAGATGTGGCCGCGCTGGCCGCGGGCGCGCTCGAGAATACGGGCGGCGCGGTCGCGGATCTCGTCGCGTGGCGCGAACAACACTAACGGATCGAGATTGCCTTGCACGCCCACGTCGTGGCCGACGCGTTCCCATCCCTCGGCCAGATCGATGCGCCAGTCGAGCCCAATCACGTCGCCGCCCGCCTCGCGCATCATCTCCAACAGGCCGGAGGTTCCCGTGCCGAAGTGAATCACCGGCACACCCGGGGTGATGCCGGCGATCACCGTGCGCATGTGCGGCAAGACGAAGCGGCGATAGTCGTCGGGTGCGAGGCAACCGACCCAACTGTCGAAGAGCTGCACGGCGTCTGCGCCGGCGGCGATCTGCGCGTTGAGATAGGCGGTGACCGCGGTGGCCAGTCGCCGCATGAGGAGGTGCCACGCCTCGGGCTCGCGGTACATCAGTGTCTTGGTGTGCACGTAGTTCCGTGAGCCGCCGCCCTCGATGACGTACGACGCCAGTGTGAAGGGCGCGCCGGAGAAGCCGATCAACGGCACCTGCAACGCCGCGCGCGCCTTGCGCACCGCGTCGTAGACGAACGACACTGCTGCCGCAGCATCCACTTCCGGGAGCTGCTCGATGTCGGCGGGTGTGCGGACGGGGTTGTGCAGAACGGGCCCGTCGCCCTTCGAGAACTCCAGCCCGACACCCATCGGCTCCACGATCAGCAGGATGTCTGCAAAGATGATCGCGGCATCGACGCCGAGTCGCTCGACCGCGGTGACCGTCACCTCGGCCGCCGCATCGGAGTCTTTGCACAGCTCCAAGAAGCCCAGCTTCGAGCGCACGGCGCGGTACTCTGGCATGTAGCGCCCCGCCTGGCGCATCAACCAGATGGGCGTGAAGGGCGTCGCTTCGCGGCGACAGGCTTTGAGGAACGCGGAGTCGTTCATCGGCGCGTGAAGCGTGAAGCGTCGTTCGTGGAGCGTCGGGAGACTAACATAATCCCCCCCTTCTTAACGCTTCACGCTTCACGATGCACGCTTCACGCTGAGCATCTGCCGGCCCCGGCGGGCCACTTCGCCGACGAGTTGCCCCATCTTCGAATGCGGCGGCTCGAGATCCGGCAGCAGCCCATGCTCGCGCAGCGTCTCGGAGCAGACCGGTCCGATCGACGCGATGAGCACTCTGCGGAAGCCAGCCCGTAGTCGCTCCGCAGCGGCGCCGGCAACCTGGAAGAGGTGGTAGACCTGCGTGGCGCTGGTGAACAGGGCGACGTCGACGCTGCCGTCGCAGAGTGCAGCGATAGCACTCTGCAGCGGCCCGAGGTCCGCCGGCAGCGCCCAACTGTAAATCGGCACGCGCTGCACCTGTGCGCCCCGCACTTCCAGGCTGTGGATGAATTCCGTGTTGGTGACGCCGTACTCCTGCACGGCGACACGTTTGCCGCCGACCGGCAGCTGCGCGTCGAGCGTCGCTAGAATCTCGCGCCACGTGTTCGGCTCGGGCACCGCGACGTCAGGTTGCAAGCCCAACTCGCGCAACGCCGCCACGGGCTTGGGCCCGCGCGCCACCAGCGTCGCACGGCGCAGAGCGGCGGCCAGCCGTTCACGTGGCCATTCGCCGGCGACTGCCTGCGCCAGGGTGCGCAAGCCGACGCCAGTCATCAGGATCACGATGTCGACGTCACCGGCTGCGAGACGCGCGACGTAGTCGAGCGCCTCACGGTTCTCGCTCAGTGGTACCTCACGCAGTGACGGCGCAGAGATCGATTCACCACCGTACCGGCGGATCAACTCCGCCATCTCGGTTGCTCGGCGGCTTTCGAAGGAGACGATACGCAGGCCGTCGAGACCCGCTTCAGGCGTCAGGGGTAAGTCGCTAGTTGTCATCAGGTGCCGGTTACCGCCCGGCGAAGTGCGATCTACGCTGCGGCGTGTACCTTACGCTCGTTTTGAATCACTACAGTCGGATCCGGGTTTGGGTCCGGCACAGGGAGCCCAGTTTCTATGAGGAGGGCGACGTGCTCTGCTATGCCGCAGCGGGCCTTGTACATGCAGTCTTCGATGGAATGCCCGACTCCCGTGAAACCCAACAGATCGGGCGAGTAGAAGCCGAAGAACCCTGGATCTTCTGTGGCCTCGATCACCAGAGAGTACTTGAGATCAATCATTGTCGTGTTCCACCCCCTTTCTGAGACCTGCCGCCTTCGATATGGCACTGCACGTGCCGGTCGGCACCTCTTTGTTGCCATGGTAATCGACCCGGATGAGTTGGTCCACGCCCGCCTTGCCATAGTACCGGATAGATCCCTTCTCGCGCACGAGTTTGAAACCGTTCCGCTCCAACAGTCTGACGAGCTCACTGAACCGCATTGGCGCTACGCCAGTTCCCCAATCACCTGCTTCGCCACGAACTCGATCTGCTTCAGATCGCGGCCGTCGGGGAGCTGGACGATGAAGAAGCTGACGCCGCGGCGGATGTAGTCGCGATAGCGCGGCACGACGATGTCGGGCGTGCCTTGCACCAGGTGCCCCAATTGGGCCCACATGTAGCCGCGCGCTTTGGCGCCTTCGAGCTGATCGCGGACTTCCTTCTCCCACTCCGCGGTGATCGTCGGCATCATCAGCGAGCGCTCGATGCTCTGTGGATCGCGGCCGAGCTTGATGCAATGCTCGTCGAGCACTTTGGCCTTGCGCTCGTACTCCGCTAGCGGCGCGGGG
This sequence comes from Binatia bacterium, assembly GCA_041497995.1. GTDB lineage: Bacteria > Desulfobacterota > Binatia > HRBIN30 > HRBIN30 > DATKMS01. Next base: position 6,663 of record JBGQHM010000158.1, read on the forward strand.
AAGTAGTTCCAGATGTCGGCGTGGCGTGCCACGGCGCGCAGCAGGAGCTGCTCGCCACCGCCGCCGATGGTGATCGGCGGGTGCGGTCGCTGCAGCGGCTTCGGCTCACAGAACGCGTCATTCAGCTGGTAGAACTTTCCGGCGAAGGTAGCGCGCTCGGCGCTCCACAGTTGCTTGATCACGGTGAGCCCTTCTTCCATTTGCCGAATACGCGTCGGCACGGAGGGGAACTCGTAACCGTAGCCGGCGAACTCTTCCGAATGCCAGCCGGCGCCATAGCCGAACTCCAGACGGCCGCCACTGAGCACGTCGAGTGTTGCCGCCATCTTCGCCAGCAGCGCTGGCGGACGATAGCCGTTGCACAGCACCATCGTGCCGATGCGGATGTTTTTCGTCGCACCGGCGAGCACGCTCATCAGCGTCCACGGCTCCAGAATGCTGACGTTGTCCGGCACCGGGAAGTGATAGAAGTGATCGTACAGCCACAGCGAATGGTAGCCGAGCTGCTCCGCCGTCTGTGCGATGTCGCGCAGCTCTGCGAAGTCGGTGATGTCCTGGGGTAGGCGTAGACCGAAGCGGAGAGCCATCGTGCACCTACTCGGTGATCGTCTCCATCACCCGCCCGGACGCGTCGTCGACCACCTCGAACTTCGTGGCCTGCGTGACGTTGTACGCTTGCTTCTTTTCCTTGATCCGGCCGCGCATGCGGTCGGCGAACATCGTACGCATGCTGTCGCCCATCTGGTCCATCGGGAAGTCACGCACGTATACTTTGGCGCTCTCCGGGCCGCTCCATTCGATGCGCTGCACCTTCGGACCGAGGATGGGATTGCCGCGGAAGACGGCTTCGGCGTCCGTCTTGAACGTTCCACCGGCTGCTGGCGGAGCGGCTGGGGCCGCTGCTTGTGCGACGGGCGCAGCCGCAGCCGGCGGCGGCAGGCCTTTGGCTCGTGCCAGGAGCTGATCGACCTGATTGCGCGAGGCGTCGTCCGCCGCCATCGTGCGCGCCTTTTCCAACGCCGCCATCATCTTGTCGTTGTCGCCGAGCGAACGGTAGGCAATCGCCAGGTTGAACTGCGCCTGGAAGAATGACGGGTTGGTCTTCAGCACTGCCTCGTAGGCCGGGATCGCCTGATCGGCCTTGCCGGCGGCGAGGTACATCGTGGCCAGATCCGTTTGCACGCTGAGGTCGTCCGGCTTGAGCTTGAGGTACCGCTGATAGTAGGTGACAGCGACGTCCGATTGTTCCTGGTCGAAGGCAATGTTGCCGAGGTTGCGGATGACCTCGAGGTTGTCGGGCTCGCGCTCGAGCACGTGCTTGTAGGACACTGCGGCTTCCGTCAGGAAGGTCGGGTCGATCTGACCGGCGCGGTACTGTACCTCGGCGAGGCGCTTCCACACCTCCATATCCTCTGGCGCGGCTGCCGCCTTCTGCGCCATGTCGCGCATCGCCTGCTTCACCTGTTCGGGAATCTCCAGCGGCGGATGCCCCTGCGGGAGGTTGCCGCCCGCAGTCTCCGCCCCACCGCCAGTGGCGGCTCCGCCTGCTGCCGGCGGTGCATCTCGACGCGGCACCGCCGCCGGCGTCTTCGGATTCATCGTGCCGTAGATCACTGCCCCACCGCCGACGAGCAACACTACCAACACCACGAACAGCGGCGCGTAGCGGCTTACCGGAATAGACAGTCCTAAACGCGGAGCACTGGTGCCGGGCTGGCGTTCGCCGCACTCCACACAGAAACTCGCCTCACGCAGCAGGCGGGCGCCACAACTGGCGCAGAATCGATTGGCCATGTTCTCAACCCTCACCGGAATGGGGTGCGCGGTGGCCGTTCACCGTTGCACCACTCAAGCTCCTTCGGCACCGTCTGTTGCGCCCGCATGTCCTTGGCAGCTGGTCATATCAGAGGATCGCGCCCACCGGCGGGCAAGTCAGGGTCGCGTCCAGAATGTGGTCCTAGGGCCTGCGGCCAGCATCATTTCTATGGCCCGCTCCGGGCTGCCAAGTCCGACAGGCTGACTAGATAACGGTTCGTCGGGTGGACTGCAACGCGACGGCCCGCCGTCGAATATTTGCGGTCGGAGCTGCGTCTCAACGACGCGAGAAGGGCAAACGGCCTGTCACGCGCCTTCATTTCACAAATGGATCAGCTATACTCTGCGCGCGAGATGGGGCGGAAAGGGAGAGGAGCAATGCGGTACGCCAGCATCATGGCCAGCGCGGTTCTACTGAGTGCTGCCCTGTTTACGTCGTGCACCTGCAACAAGGACGTCAGCCCGCCACCGTCGTCGACCTTCGAGGCACCTCCGAGCGGCTTCCACGCTTCCGGTGTGAAGATCACGCCGCATGTACTGGATGTCGCCAAGGCAACGCCCGCGGCCCAACCGACGCCACCGCAAATGGCCGAAGCACAGCCGACCGCCGTCATGCCGCCCGACTTTCCGCCGGACGTCCCCGTATACAAAGGTGCATCTCTCTCCGACGTGCAGGACCTCGCGAACAGCGCGCACAACGTCGTTTTCAAGACAGCGGATTCTATCCCCAACGTCTATAGCTTCTACGATACCCAGATGCGCAAGAACGGCTGGCAGGTCACGCAGCAACTGCAGCGCAGCGAGCACGCCTTCATCTCGTTCAAAAAAGGCGACATGGTCGCCAACTTGACGATCGCTGAAGACGTACAGAACCCGGGCAGGCAGGTAATCGCCATCATGTACGAGCAGGAGAAGCCGCTCGACTTCGAGGAGTTCTAGAGGTGCCCGACGGCGAGCGGCCGCCGGCGGTACCGGCACCGAGCGACGACGCCTGGCGGCATCTCGCCTACTGTCCGAACTGCAGCGCCAAGCTGCAGCTGCAGAAGTGCAAGGCACGGTGCCCGCGCTGCGGATTCTTTCAAGACTGCAGCGATACGATTGTGTAGGGAAGGGCGTGTGGCGCAAGCGTTGACCGATGCAGAGCGCGTCCTCAAGCTGATCGACCGCACCCGCTTGCTCATCGCACTCGACGATGAGATCCCGACCGAAACCAAGCTCAACACACAGCCGATGCTGAAAATGTTGGAGGCGGCGATCGGCGGCGACGCAGCCGACGAGCAGCGCGCCTCTGGATACTACAACGCGCTGTACGCCGACCTTGCGTCCTATCCCGACCTCGAAGCGTTGCTGTCCGCAATGCGCGTCTTCTTGCCGTATCTGTAACCCACGCCGCCGTCCTGGATCCCAGAGCTCAGCGCGGCCGATGGCCGCAACCAAATGAGAATCACGAAAACACGAAAGAGGGAAAGCACGAAAAGAGAAAGGAACCCTCATGTTCCCTTTCGTGATTTCGAAATTTCGTGTTTTCGTGATTCTCTGAAATCTTCGCGTCCTAAGAGGAAGACGACCGTTAGTAATTCAGTGCGTATCGCAGGGTATCCCACACGCCGTGTCGTGCTCGACTTCGGCGGCGTGCAAACGCAGCTCTTCGTGGTCGACCGCTTGGAAGACTTTGTCGACGGCAACGCGTTGCTACGTGACACCGACGCACCCGAGCCGCCGTACTGGGCACACCTCTGGCCGGGCGCTCGGAGTCTCGCGCGCCTGTGCGGCACGCGCGTCGAGTGCAGCGGACGGCGCGTCGTCGACATCGGCTGCGGCCTGGGCTTGGCCGGCCTCAGTGCCGCGGTGCGGGGCGCCTCGGTCACGCTGGTCGATACGGCACAAGACGCGCTGCGCTTCGTGCAGGCGAGTGCAGAGCTCAATCGGTGTCGCGTTGACGCCGTGCAAACTGACGTCCGGCACGCCGGTCTGCGCAGCCACTTCGACTACTGCCTCGCCGCCGACGTCACCTACGATCCCGTGCTGCAGACGGCACTGGCAGATTTCTTGGCGACGCACTTGGCGCCAGGTGGCCAAGCGTGGTGTGCGGAATCGGTGCGAACATTCGACCAGGGATTTCGGCGCGCCTGCGAACGGCACGGCCTGCAGGTGAACGAACACGATGTCCGCGAGCTCGACGACACCCGCGAAGTGACCGTCCGAATCACTCAGGTCAGCGCTTGATTGTGGCGGCGGCGGCGGCCGTGGTATCTGTCGAGCTGCTCGAGGCGACCCCGCATCCCACCAATCTCCGTAACGAGAAGACCCCACAGGATCAGACCATGACCGATGATCGTACACCCGTACTGATTGGCGCGGGGCAGCTGACGCAACGAGACGTTGAGCCGGCCGAAGCCAAGGAGCCGTTGGCGATGATGGAGGAGGTGGCGCACCGCGCCGCAGCGGATGCCGGGGCGAACGCGGGCGCGCTCGAACGACTCGACACGGTTGCGGTGGTGAACATCCTGAGCTGGCACTACGGCAATGCACCCGGCCTGCTTGCAGCGCGGCTCGGTGCACGTCCGGCACAGCAGATCTACACCACCGTCGGCGGCAACACGCCGCAGTTTCTGATCAATGAAATCGCGACGCAGATCGCTTCAGGGCGCGCGCGCTTCGCGCTCGTCGCCGGCGCCGAAGCGGTGCGTACGTTGGTGCGCGCCCGCCGCGCCGGCGTCGAGCTACATTGGACGTCGGGTGGCACGGGTGCGCCGACCGTGCTCGGTGAATCGAAGCACGGTACCAGCGACCACGAGGTGCACCACGGCTTGCAGCTACCGACCACTATCTACCCGCTGTTCGAGAACGCGCTGCGGGCGCACTACCGTCTTGGCCTCGGCGCACATCGTGAGCGTCTCGGCGCGCTGTGCAATCGCTTCTCCGCCGTCGCGGCGCACAACCCGTACGCCTGGTTTCGTCAGGAACGCAGCGCCGAAGAGATCACGACGGTGACGGCGCAGAATCGCTTCATCGGCTTTCCATACCCGAAGTACATGAACGCCATCATGGAGGTCGATCAGGCGGCAGCGGTGCTGATGACCTCGGTGGCGGGCGCACGCGCGTTGGGTATCGATCCGTCGCGCTGGGTGTACCTGTGGGGCGCCGCGGACGCGCAAGACCATTGGTTCCTTTCGGATCGCGTCGACTACCACAGCTCCCCGGCGATTCGCGCAGCGGGTCAGAGCGCGCTGCGCATGGCGGGCCTCGGGATCGGCGAGATTGACTACTTCGATCTGTACAGCTGCTTTCCCTCCGCCGTACAGATCGGGCGCGACATGCTCGGCGTCGCGGCAGACGATCCACGACCGCTCACTGTGACGGGCGGCCTGCCGTATCACGGCGGACCGGGCAACAACTACACGATGCACGCCGTCGCCACGATGATGGACAAGGTCCGGGCTGCGCCGGGCACGAAAGGACTCGTCACCGGCCTCGGCTGGTACGTGACGAAGCACTCGCTCGGTATCTACGGTGCCCCACCGCCGCCGCGCCCGTGGCAGCGTGAGGAACCATCAACCTACCAGCGCGCTATCGATGGCATGCCGCACCCGACGTTGACGGCATCGCCGCAGGGCCGCGCCACGATCGAGACATACACCGTCCTTCACGACCGCGACGGCACGCCCGTTAGAGGCATCATCATTGGGCGCTTGGCGGACGGCCAGCGATTCCTCGCCAACACACCGGATGAGCGCTCGGTGCTCGAATCCCTGAAGTCGCAAGAGGCGATCGGTCGAACCGGCACGGTGTCGTCGAGCGACGGCACCAACCGGTTCGATCTGGACTGAAGAACGGAAGAGTATCGGCGGTGGCCCTCGCACTCAGGCGCGCGTGTACATGGCGACGACACAGGCGCCGCCGAGGCCGAGGTTGTGCTGCAGCGCGGCCTTCACGTTCTCCGCCTGCCTCTTCTCCGCCTGACCACGCAACTGCCACACCAGCTCGGAGCACTGCGCCAGACCGGTGGCGCCCAGCGGATGCCCCTTGGAAAGGAGGCCGCCGGACGGGTTCACGACCCAACGACCGCCGTAGGTGCACGCCTCGTCTTCGACCAGCTTCTCCCCCGCGCCCTCAGCGCACAGGTCCAGTCCTTCGTACGTGATGAGCTCGTTGCTGCTGAAGCAGTCGTGCAGCTCGATGACCTGGACGTCCTTTGGCCCGATGCCGGACTGCTCGTAGACGGAGCGCGCGGCGCGTTCGGTCATGCCCATGCCGACCATCCCGATCTTGCCGCGGCCGAAGTCCTCGAACTTGTCCGTGGACATTGCCATGCCGCGGATCTCGATCGCACCCGGATGCGGATGCGCCTTCAGGTAGCGCTCGGAGACCACCACCGCGGCGGCCGCCCCGTCGCTCGTCGGGCAACACTGCAGGATGGTCAGCGGATCGTAGACCATGCGCGCGGCCAGCACCTCTTCGAGCGTGCACGCCTGCTGGTACTGCGCGCGGGGGTTGTTGACCGAGTGGCGGTGGTTCTTCACCGCGATCTTGGCGAAGGTCTCCGGCTTGGTGCCGTACTTCTCCATGTGATCGCGGCCGGCGTCGCCGAACATGCGTGCCGCGATCGGCGCCTTCTTTTCCTTTTCCGTTTCTTCCTTCAACTTCTCGAGCCCGGGCAGTTGGTTCTCGAGCGGTCCCTTCTGCATCTTCTCGAAGCCCAGCGCGAGGACGGCTTCGTTTTGTCCGAAGCGGACGGCGTTGTAGGCCATGTACAGCGCGGTCGAGCCGGTCGAGCAGTTGTTGTTCACGTTGTACACCGGAATCCCGGTCATCCCGACGCCGTACAGCGTCTGCTGGCCGAGCGTGCTCATGCCGTTGATGTAGCCGCAGAAGCCCTGCTCGATCTTGTCGTAGTCGATGGCAGCGTCCTTCAGCGCAGCGGTCGCTGCTTCCTTGCCCAGCTCGCGCGCGTCTTTTTCGCAGCGCTCGAACTTGGTCATGCCGACTCCGATGACGAAGACGCGATTCCCCTGGCTCATGTGTTCCTCCTGACAGTGATGGTGACAGCGAGAGGCAGGTCTATCGCCGCGCCTCCCGAGTTGCAACCCGCCGGGGAAGTGATCAGTGATCGGTGAGCAGCCAGCCAAAGCTGTCGCGTAGTGCCTGCCGGCCGCCGCTTTCGAGCACGTCACCGTGGGCCATGATGACGCGATCGAAGTCCCAGGTGAGGATGCGGTCGACCGCGGCGCGCGCTGCGGTGCG
>JBGQHM010000159.1:0-13692 GCA_041497995.1 Binatia bacterium
AGTCCGTTTACCCGCCTCGCCTGCTCGGAGATGTCGGTGGCTGCCAGCTTCTGTGGAGTCCGCAGGAGTGAGGTTCAGGACGCTCGTACTCTAGTGCTTTCGTGGGTGGAGTCAAGCACACCTCCGCGCCCGCCTCTCAGCCGGCAGCGCTTCGGAAGCGTGCGGGATGATCACTGATGATGCCATCGATGCCAAGCCGCAGCAGGTCGCACATGGCATCGATGTCATTCACGGTCCACGTGAGCACCTGCAGGCCACGCGCGTGCGCCGCCTGTACGACATCCGTTGACACCAACATCCAATGCGGGTGGAATGAGACGGCGCCGAGGCGGCGAGCCCAGTCCCATGCCTGCGCGAGCTCGGTGTCCTGCCAGAGCAATCCGACCTGCGCAGCGGCGTCGCGGTCGCGCACGATTGCCAACGCCTCGGGCTGGAAGCAGGAAATGATAGTGCGGCCCATCAATCCACGACGCGTCAGCAAGCCGGTCAGTGTCGCCGCCAGCTCCTGCCAGTCTGTCTCCGGGGCCTTCACCTCGACGTTGAGGCGCGCGCGAGTGCCGACGATGTCGATCACTTCATCCAGATCCAGGACGCGCTCACCCGCGAACTGCGGCGCGTACCATCCACCGGCATCTAGAGTCTTGAGCTCTGCCAACGATCGCTCCCGTACGGCCCCGGTTCCGTTCGTCGTACGCTGCAGATCGAGATCGTGGATGACCACGAGCTCGCCATCCCGGCTGAGTTGCACGTCCAACTCAATCATGTCGACACCAAGGTCCAACGCGCGCTCGAACGCAGGCCGGGTATGTTCGGGCGCGGAACCCGACGCGCCGCGGTGCGCGATGCGCAGCCATGGTTGAGACATTGTGCCTGGCATAGAGGGAGCGCCGCGCGTGGTCAAGCCGGCGCTCGGCATACACGACGACGCGTCTGCTCATTGCGATGCGCGCTCGCGATGTGCGATAGGAAGTCTTGTGGGCATCGAATGGTTTGAGTGCACGATCGAGATCCCCGCGGCGCATAGCGAGAGCGTCGCGAATTTCCTGATCGACAACGGCGCTCCTGGGCTCCAGTCGGATGAGTGCGGTGGTGTTGCCCGGCTCACGGCGTACTTTTCCTCCGAACCCCCTCTGCACGCCCTTGCCTGCTTCTGCAGCGCTATTGGGTGCCCGGTACCTGACGCAGAGGGCATTCGTGTACGACAGGTGCCGAACGAAGATTGGGGCGAGAACTGGCGGGCGCATTTCCAACCGCAAGGCGTAGGCTCGCGACTCTTCATTTGCCCGCCATGGGATTGTGCCGCACCCGCAGGATGTCTGGTGGTCGTCATCGATCCGGGGATGGCGTTTGGCACTGGCCAACACGCTACCACGCGTGGCTGCCTTCTGCTCCTTGAAGGAGCAGCCAGTAGCGGCCAGGTCACACGGGCGCTCGATGTTGGCACCGGCTCCGGAATACTGGCAATCGCTCTGGCCAAGCTGGGGCTTCCCGACGTGTGGGCAGTTGACACCGACGCGACCGCCTGCGCGATCGCGGAAGCGAACGTCGCAACCAACGCCGTAGCGGCGCCCTTGCACATCTGTCTCAGCTTGGATGACGTGTCGGGGACGTTCGACCTTGTTGCGGCAAACCTCTTTGCCAACCTGCTTGAGGAGATGACGCCACGACTCGTTGGTCTCCTGCGGCCCGGCGGCGTCCTGATCTGCTCGGGGTTCTTGACCGACGACGAACACCGCGTGCGGCGGGCGTATGAGTCGCGCGGACTCCGCCTCCAACGTCGCCACGAGGAGCAATCGTGGGTGACGTTGGCTCTGCACCGACCGACGGAGCCGTGAGTCTTCCACGATTCCTCGTCGCTCCTGAGGAGTTGAAAGCGGCGCGCGTCGTGTTAGCCGGCGCGCAGCTGCACCATTTGCGCGCGCGCCGTCTACGCGTGGGAAGCGCGCTCGTGTTGGCGGACGGAATGGGCACGCAGCGGCGCGGCGTCGTGGCCGCCTTAGATCGACACCAAGCAGTGATCGAGATAGTAGACGAGCTGTCAGTACACCGGGACTCGACACTCCAGCTTACGATCGCGCAGGCAGCACTCAAGGGTGACAAACTGGATTGGGTGATCGAGAAGACCACCGAGCTCGGGGTGACCGAGCTGGTAATTTTCACCTCGGAGAGAACTGTTGGGCGTGTCGGCGTCGAGCGACGCACTCGGTGGAGCCGCGTCGCGAGTAGCGCGGCGCAGCAGTGTCAGCGCAGCACACTCCCGGCTATAGGGGGACCCATTTCCTTCGACGAACTCCTTGCCCGAAGCACCGACGCAGTGCGCCTATTCTTCTGGGAAGGACACGCGGGGAGCGGCCTCGCAGCGGTACACCGCCAACACTCGAGGGCCGCCTCTGTACTCGCCGTGATCGGCCCCGAGGGCGGGTTCAGCACCGGCGAGGCACGGCGCGCCGAGGCAGCCGGTCTTCACACGGTCAGCCTCGGTCCACGGATTCTGCGCGCGGAAACTGCCGCGCTCGTGGCTGGGACGCTGTGCCAGTTCCTCTGGGGTGATCTCGGAGAGGATGGCTGACGGTGCTTCGACACGTGGCCTGGGGGCCTGCGCCCCGCTTGCCCCAGCCGCTGTAGGCTCGTAGCATACGGCTTCTATGGCGGATCGTTTCCTGTTCATCATGGATCCCATCGAGCGGATCCTTCCGGACAAAGACACAACCTTCGTGTTCATGCTCGAAAGTCAGGCGCGCGGGCATGGCGTCTATATCTGCGAAGTGCACGACCTGTTCGTTGACGCCGCGCGTCCCGGCGCGCGCGTTCGTCGCGCCGAAGTCGTCCGTGGCGTGCCACACTACCGTCTCATCGAGGAGCGCGTTGAGCCGATCGATTGGTTCCACGCCGTTTTCATGCGCAAGGATCCACCCGTCGACCTCACATACCTGTTCGCGACGCACGTCCTTAGCCTCGTTGACCCGTCAAGGACGTTCGTCATGAATCACCCGCGCGGCTTGCGGGATGCGAACGAGAAGGTATACGCGCTGCACTTCCCCAGCGTCATCCCGCCAAGCATCGTGAGTTACGACCTTGACCGTCTCAGAGCTTTCATGGACAGCCTCGGCGGCGAAATGATCGTCAAGCCGCTCGACGGCTGTGGCGGCGCGGGTGTCTTCCACCTCCGTCGCAGCGACCGCAACCTCAACGCTATTCTGGAGCTCTCGACGGACAACGGGCGCCGGCCGCTGATGGCGCAGCGCTACCTTCCAGAGATCCGTCAGGGGGACAAGCGGCTGATCGTCCTCAACGGAGAGCCCCTCGGTGCCACGCTCCGGGTACCGCGAGAGGACGAGCACCGGGGGAACATTCACGTTGGCGGCACATGCGTCAAGACCGGCATCAGCCCGCGCGACCGCGTTATCGTTGATGCCCTCGCCCCACGCCTACGGCAAGACGGTCTCTTCTTTGCGGGTCTGGACATCATCGGCGACTTCCTCACCGAAGTAAACGTTACCAGCCCTACGGGCATCCAAGAGATCAACGCACTAGATGGCGTGGCCCTTGAGGCCAACGTCATCGACTTTGTCGAGAAGCAGCTCCCTCAACGCTAGCTAACTCTCTCCCACCGAGGTCGCGCGGGCTCCTCGGCAGTAACTTCCTCATCGGCCTTCAGTGCCCCAAAAGCAGAAGAGGCGGGATGCCTGACCGGCACCCCGCCTCTTGCTGTACGCAAGTCTCAGTCTCGGCGACTACGGAATCGTGATCACGTCCGCAGCATCGCGAGCACCCTGCATGTGCAGATTGAACGCGGCGCTGTGCGCGGTGCCGTTGTTGTGCGTCTCAACCGCGATTCCCAACAGAGCACTTGGAAGCGGGGGCTTACCGATCGGATTGATCCGCGTTTGACCACTCAGCGTTCCAGCCGTGTTGACATTGAAGATCGACCGGCTGCAGTCCGGCGTGTCCAAGTTGCAGATTCGTATGTCTTGGAAACACGTCACCGATTTACTGGTGGAAAAACGCTGCTCAAACTCGTTGAACACCAGGTACTGCACTACGGCCGAACCCGGAATCTGTCGTAGCAGATCTTCCGAACAGGGAACAAACACAATGTTCGTCGAGATCGTGCTCGTCGAACCAGGAACCGGATCCTTGGCATCCTCGAAGAAGTGATTCAGGATGAGAAAGTTAGGGCACCCGTTGTATTCCGCAGACGCGGGATCACCACCCAGCGTCAACACATTGGGGTCGCCCGCGGTCACCCCGGTCGCTTGGACACCAATTGCATTGTAGCTCGCAACGTCCAAGTTCGTGGCAGTGGAGGTTTCCAGCAGCGCCTCCCCCTTGAGTTCGTTACGCGGCACCGGCACACCGTTGGCGTCGATTGCGATGCACTTGAGTTCACCAACAAATGAATCCTCGGGAACGCCGGGCACCCGTGTGCCACTGTTACTCTGGGTGCATTTCCCTCCGGGGAACGGATTGCAGTCAGCGTCCGTACCGCAGCTCCGACCGGGATTTTGCTGACACACCCCGCTAGTCAATGGGAGGCCCAGGGGGCAGCTGCCGCCTCCGGGGCAATCAGTTGCCACCTTGCAAGCCTTCCCGTCGTTCGTGCCGCCATCGCAGGTACGACCAGCGAGCAAGCCGTCGGAGGCCTTCCACTCGATCGGCTGGCCACCGGTCAGCTGGATGCGAAAGTCGACCTCCTGCCAGCCCGGAAGACACAGCCCGCCGTTCACGCAGAGCGTAGGATTACCTGTGCAAATGTTCCCTTCCGCGGTTCCACCCGAGCAGTGCGAGTTCGCATCCAGATAGAAGCAGTGCACTAGAATTGGAGTGGTTTGGTTCGTGTTGCTCAAGCGAACAACCGTATCGACACCGTTAGGGGTATTCACCGCGATCTTCGGGTAGATGACGATCGCCGCCGGCTTGTCCGAGGCAATATCCGCTCGCGCCACCACCCCCGAGGTAACCAGTGCTGTCACGATCGCCATCGTCCAGCCTGCCCATCGCACCTGTCCCATGTGTAGTCTCCTTTCCGCCATTCTTGGACGCTGCGTCATCAGCACACCCCGCTCACTGCAACTGGATCTGATCTGGTGGGATCGTGATGATGTCCTGTCCCGCAAAATCCTGGAAGGACGTCACGCCATTCTGAGCGTTCCTGGCGGTGAAGCCATTCTTGTTATCCCTGTGCGTCTCTTCAATGACGATCATCACGCCGCCGGGTCTGCCCGAAGAGGAGCGCACGAAGCCCTGAAGGATCTCCCCACCGGCGTTGAACGTCTTGAAGATATCATTGATGCCGTTCGATAGCGGATCGTCCGAACCGAGGTCGAAGGAGCCCCAGCACGTAAAGGTGGTCGACGCCGAGAAGAACTGCTCGAATTCGTTGTACACCTTGAACTGCAGTGTGATCGGCGGCGGCTGCTGGGTCTCGAAATTTTCAGTACAGGGCACAACGGTGATGTTGGTCGTCACCTCACTGCACGGATGAGTCGTGCAAAATTCCTGCTGTTCGACGACGCGGTCAGGTGCGCCAGTTGCGGGGTGGTCGAGGATCCACGTGGCTGGACAACCCTCGTACTCAGCTCCGGTCGGGCATTGGTCCGTAACGCCCCCCCCCAAGCAGAGAATGTTGTCCATGTTGTTCGTGTCGAAACCCTTTAGCCCGACGGCGTTGTACTTCGACACGTCGCCAGTGTCGATGGTCTCGAGCGTGGCCTCACCCTTCAGGGCATTGCCCGGAACGGGGAACCCACCCTGGTCGACCTCAATGCACTTCAACTCACCCGTGAAGCCAGGCACCACAGGAGGCACGTGGCCGGGATCCAAGCCAGCATCGCAACAGTCGGCCTGATCGGTGCCACTCTCTTTGCCGGAGCCCTTCACCTGGTTGCACATCGTGCCCCCGCGGCAATTTTTCTCCAGCGGGTTGTCCAAGCGGCCGGTTGACACCACCCAGTGGGTCGGCTGCTGCTTGGTCAGCCAGATGTCAAAATCGATCTCCGTCCACAACGGCGGATTGAGTGGGCCCACCGGTAGGAAGGGATTCGTCAGCGCGCCGTTCACATAGAAACAGTGCGCATGCCGCATGTTGTTGGAGGTGTTGGTAATCTGAATGATCGTGTCGCGTGTCCCGTCGGAGATAACCTTCGGAAACACCAAGATCGACGCGCTTTGCTCGGTGGTGACTGCGGCTGCGACCGGCCTGGCTAACCCTAGCCCGACCAGCGCTGCGAGTCCCATGAGCCCAACTAGCCCTCGCTGCCTACGCATTACCCTCCTCCTTTCGATCACGCCACACCATACTGGCCATGGCGAACCCCTCGACCAAGTGTCGGCCTTATATCCGTGGGGTCAAAAGTTGTCAAGTCAAAAGGCCCTTTTTTTCCTCGTGTTCCCTAGTGCGGCAAGTACACATAGTCACTGTCGGGCCGGCTGCCGTTGAAATGCAGGTTGAAAGCCGCCGTCCCCCCTCCTTTGCGAAACTCCTCTGCAACGCCCAAGAGCGTGTAACCGTATCGCGCGTCTCGTCCGACGACGCCCCGGAACCTCGTCTGCCCCGTCAAGGTCCCCATGACTGTTGCACTGAACAGGGATCGATCCGGGGTCGACCCGTCAATGTCCGTGAGCTTGAACTCCCGGAAACACGTCAACCCGGACGTACTCGTTGAAAACCGCTGCTCGAATTCGTTGAACACCAGCACCTGAACGGTGATCGGCACCGGCGATTGGGATTCGAAGTCATCAGAGCACGGGACGAGCGTCAGCGTTGTCGTCACCTCTCGGGTCGACACTGGATCAATCGCCCCGTCAAAAAAATGGTCGAGAATGAGAATGTTGGGACAGCCGCTATACTCCGCCGAGCATCGACCCCCAGGACACGATGCGGCCGCCGCGCACGTCGAGCCGTTGCGGGATCCGCCAACACACACACCTCCGCCGAGCACGAGCCGCGAATCGCCGTCGTTGGTCCCCTTGATCGCTGGGATACCAATTGCGTTGTACGCTTCGACGTCCAGCGCATCTGGCATCCGGGTCGATTTGATGAGTTCGGCCTCGCCCTTCAAATCGTTGCGGTCCACCGGCACGCCATCGAAGTTGGCCGCAATGCACTTCAACTCCCCCACGAAAGGATCCTCGGCCACGGGCTGAATCTTGTTCGGTGGCTGGTTACTGACCGGGAATGGAAAACATGGCAACCCTGGCGGACCCGAGTCACACGAAGCTGCCCCCGCAGATGCGAGCCATGCTATCGGCTGACGCGGTGACAGCGTCACAAAGAAATCCGTCTCGTGCCACCCGGCCTCGCAGGGGCCGTTTTGTCCGCACGGCCCGCTCTTGTCGTACGGGTCGCAAACTATCGTCGGCGCGTTCGTGCAGTGCCCATTCGCGTTGATGTAGAAGCAGGACATCGAAATCGGCTTATCGGATGTATTGCTCACGCGGATCAAGGTGTCGATCGGACCCCGCTTGGTGTTGGGCGGAGTCGATGTATCCACCAATATCTTGGGAAAGACCAGGATTGCAGCCGCCTGATCGGAGGCAACGTCTGCCAGCGCCCGCGGTGCCACAGCACAGACGACGAGCGCCGCTGCCCACGCCATTTGCTGCGAACGTCCGATCACGCCGGCCCTTTGCCCACCGCACGACATCTAGAACGCCCCTGGCAACATGATGATGTCGCCCAGCGGTCGTGCTCCCTCGCCATGCAGGTTCTCGGCCGCTCGGCTGACAATCGGCATCGCCGTCGTCGGCTGAGAGTGAAATTCCTCCGCGACCCCAACGAAACCAGGCTGATCATCCCCAGCCGGAAACATGCGGGTCTGCGCGAACCGTGAGCCCAGCTGATCGAGCTCGAAGATGCGACCGACAGGGCCGATCGTGTTCAGCTTGAAGTTCCCCCAACAGGTCACCGTTGTACTGGTTGAGAACTGCTGCTCGAGCTCGTTGGTAATCAGGAACGACACCACCACCGAGGGAATGGCCTGATTTTCGAAATCCTCGGTGCAGGGAACCAACGTCAGCTCCGTAGAGACACTCGACTTCCCATTTTGGCCGTTGCCCAGTGCTTCAATCACTGGGTCCGTCGCATTTTCAGCGAAGTGATTCAAGATCACCGTCTGCGGGCAGGCGTTGTACTCAGCGCCGTTCGGACACCTCTCGCTCACCCCACCGCCCAGGCACAGTACGTTGTCGCTGTCGTTGGAGTTCTGATCGGTGTTGAGCCCCAGCACGCCGATGGCATTGTACTTACTGACCTCTGCCTTACCATCGGTGGTGACGATCGTTGCTTCGCCCTTGAGGTGGTTGCCGTTGATCGGCGCCCCAGAGGAATCGACTTCGATACACTTGAGCTCGCCGGTGAAGGGATCGTCACCCGCGGGCGGGACGCGGCCTGGATCAAACCCCGCGCCCGAGCAGTCGACGCTGCAACTCTTGTTGTCGCTGGCATCGTCGAGCCGGCCGCTGGAAAGCACCCAATGCGTCGGCTGCTGCTTGGTCAAAAAGATCTCGAAATCCACCTCCTGCCAGCGCGGTGAGTTGGTTGGCCCCGGCGGCCGCGTCGGATCGGGCGGCGCGGCGTTCACGTAGAAGCAGTGGGCAAACACCATGGAGTTCGAGGTATTAGAAATTTGGATGATCGTGTCGACCGGCGTGCCGGTCTGCAAGCCCGTGGAGTCGAAGACCAACTTGGGGAATATCAAAATCGAAGCGCTGCGTTCGGTGGTGATGTCGGCTGATGCCGCGGCGGCGCTCAGGATGAGCGCAAGGGCTGTAACCACCGCCCTGCGCCCAATCATCCCGCTCGCACTTCCCATCGTTCCCTTGCTCCTCGGTCGCTTCACGATGCCGGGAATCTCTGGCCCAGGCAGTCTCCAGCCCCACACCCTACTCGCGGCGCCACGCCACAAGTGCGCCGCTTATAGACTCCTCCGTCGATAGTGTCAATAAAAATGGCCAGGGAAAACAGTACTCCGCGGCCTCTGTTCACACTCCCACCGGGGTCAACCAGCGGTGATACGTCACATCCTCGCCGCGGGTGATGGCGGTAAAGCGGCGTTGCAACTCCTGCGTAACCGGCCCAGGCTGACCTGGCCCGACCTGCCGGTCGTCGATCTCTCGGACGGGGGTTACCTCGGCGGCGGTACCAGTCATCAGGACCTCGTCCGCCAGGTACGCCTCGTCGCGCGTGAACCGTTCCTCACTCACACTGATGCCTCCGGCCCGTAGCAGCGTCAGTACCGTGTCGCGCGTGATCCCCGCCAAGATGGAGGTTTGCGGCGTGGTCTTCACATGTCCAGCCCGCGCGATGAAGAGGTTCTCGCCACTGCACTCCGCAACAAATCCGTCGGTGTCGAGCATCATGGCTTCGTCATATCCCAACCGGCGCGCTTCCACCGCCGCGAGGATGGAGTTGACGTAGTTGCCAACGGCCTTGGCCTTGGTCATGTGCGTGTTGACGTGCATGCGCTGGAACGAGGATGTCTTCAGTCGCACGCCGTTGCGCACCCCTTCGTCGCCGAGATACGCGCCCCACGACCACACGATGATGGCCACGCGCACCGGGTTGTTCACCGCCGCCAAGCCCATTTCGCCGTCGCCTAGGAATACGAGAGGTCGGATGTAGCAGGACTTGAGCTTGTTGACGCGCACGGTCTCGACGCATGCCGCGGCGATCTGCTCCCGACTGAAGGGGATGGCGATGCCGAGAATGTGTGCCGAGCCGAAGAGCCGGTCGATGTGCTCGTGTAACCGGAAGATCGCCGGCCGCCCGTCGTGTCCTTCGTAGCAGCGGATCCCCTCGAAGACGCCTAACCCATAGTGCAGCGTGTGCGTCAGCACGTGTACTTGCGCCGCTTCCCAAGGGACTAGCTTGCCGTCGAACCAAATTGACTCGCTCTTTTGCACAACGGATTTCCTTCTCGGCCTGGCTAACGGAAGGAGCGCAACCAGTCAATGCAAAGCACCCCCAGGCAGCGGCGGCAGCCCGCCTTCAGCCCGGTCGAACCAGCGCTCGTAGCAGGCGCGAATGGCCTCGCGTCGCACTTTGTATTCTCGCCACAGCGCCTCACCCGCGGCGCCCCCGCTACCCTCGAATCCCATGCGCTTCGCCACCGTAGTCAGATCCATCTGCCCGCGGTCTAAGTCCTCCACGGGCCGGTCGTGCGCCAAGCGCAACGCATTCTCGACACGGCGCAGGAAGCGATAGCCGTCCGCCAGCAAGGCCCTGTCGGCGGCGGGGAGGACGCCAACGTCCTGCAGCACCTGCAACGCCTCAAGCGTGTTGCGCACGCGGACCCGCCGCTCCTGCATGCCGGAAGACAGCTGGAGCATCTGCGTGAGGAACTCCACGTCGACGAGCCCGCCGCGGCCGGTCTTGATGTTGATGCGCTCGTGGCTTTCGCGCGCCAACTCGTGCTCCATGCGCCGCCGCAGCCGGCGAATCTCGTGGACCTCTTCGGGGGTGAGGGGCGCGCGATACACGAACGCTGTGACGATAGCGGCGACGGCGTCTGCCAGCGCCGCATCGCCGACCACCGGGCGCGCTTTGATCAGCGCCTGCCGCTCCCACACCTGCGCGCTGGATTCGTGGTAGCGCCGGAAACCATCAAGCGATGACACCAGCGGTCCAGACCGTCCGGAAGGACGCAGCCGCGTGTCGATACGGTACACGATGCCTTCGCGCGTCGTCGTCTGCAGCACAGTGATCAGGCGCTGCGCGAAACGGGAGAACTGCTCTTGTGCTGCAACCAGCGTCGCCGGCGCGTCGTAGACGAAGATGAGGTCGAGGTCGGAGTTATAGTTCAGCTCAGCGCTGCCCAACTTGCCGAGGCCCAAGATGACCATCTCTCCCGGCAGACGCTCCCAGCCATGACGCTCGCACACTTCCCGTGCGGCCACCGTCGTCGCCGTACGCAGACACACCTCCGCCAGCGTCGTCAGCTCGCGGCTCACCTCCAGCGGATCGAGCAGCGACTGCATGTCATTGATACCGATGCGCAGAAACTCCTGATTGCGGAAGCGCCGCAGCGCATCGAGCGCGTCTTCGAAATCGACATCGGTCCCCAGCATCCGTTCCAGCTCAGCGGCGAGGTTCTCCGGGGAGCGGTGCACGCGCACGAGATCGGCTCGCACGAGCGTGTCCAGCTGCTCCGGACGCCGGATGAATGCGTTGGCGAGAAACTGACTGCCGCCGAACAGCTCCACCAACATGCGCAGCGTCCCCGGGTTTTCGTGCAGCAACGCCAGGAAGCTGGTGCGTGCACCGATCGAGGACACGAACGTCGCCATGTTCTGCAAGGCCAGGTCGGGATTGGCGGCCCGCAGGATCGCGCCGAGCAGGGCCGGCGCCAGTTCATACAGGACCTTCTTGCGCCGCGCGCGGGCACGGGCCCACACGGGGCCGTCACGCAGCAACCGGAGGTTCTCGTAGCTCGTCTCGGGATCGGCGAAGCCGAGCTCTCGGAGGCGCTGCACGCTCGATTCCCGGACATCGAGATTGCGCAACAGCTGCACGGTCTCCGGGTCGCCGGCGCGCCGGGTCTCGGCCGCCGGTTCGTAGAAGAGCTTCTCGAAGGCGCGGCGGACACACGCGCTGTGGTGATCGAGGTCCGCCCACAGTTGCGCCGCCGCATCCGTTCCACGATAGCCGAGGCGCCGCGCCAGCGTCTCCTGCTCGCGCGCGTCGTGGGGCACGACGTGCGTCTGGCGTTGGTGCACAATCTGGATCTTGTGCTCGACGTTGCGCAGAAAGCGATACGCGCCCGCCAGCTCGGTGCCTTCCTCCGCCGGCAGATAACCGCATTCGACCAGCCGCGCCAACGTCGGCAACGAGCCGCGAGTGCGGACGCGCTCATCGCGCCCCCCGTTGATCAGCTGCAGGACTTGGACGAGAAACTCGACTTCACGGATGCCGCCGCGTCCGAGCTTGACGTTACCCCGGGCCTTCTGCCC
Source organism: Binatia bacterium (assembly GCA_041497995.1). Classification (GTDB taxonomy): domain Bacteria; phylum Desulfobacterota; class Binatia; order HRBIN30; family HRBIN30; genus DATKMS01. The sequence continues at coordinate 11,950 of JBGQHM010000159.1, forward strand.
GAGCTCCGCTTCCACCCGCCCCTTCATCTCCTTGATGTCGGCGACTGTGGCGTAGTCGAGGTAGCGCCGGTAGACGAATGGCTGGATCTCGTGCAGGAACTGCTCCCCAAGCTCCAGCAAGCCAGCAACGGGGCGCGCCGGAATCATCGCCGTGCGTTCCCAGGTCTGGCCGTACGACTCGTAGTACAGCAATGCGTCATGGACCGGATTGACGATTGGACCGTTGATACCATCCGGGCGCAGTCGCAGGTCGACGCGAAAAGCGAAGCCTGATGCGGTGACTTCCTGCAAGGCGCGCGTCACCAACTCGGCGAGGCGCGCGTAGTAGGCGCGGGCCACCAGCGTGCCACGCCGCCCGCCGCGCGTTTCGCCCTCAGCGGCGTCACACAGGTACGTCACGTCGACGTCGGAGCTAAAGTTCAATTCGCCACCGCCGAGCTTGCCCATCGCCAGGACAACAAAAGCGTCTTGGGTGCCGAGTCCGGTGCCCACGTTTCTGAGCTCGCCATATTGTTCGCGCAGTGTGTGCCGCGCCCAATTGCAAGCAGCAGCAAACGCCCCTGCGGCCAGTGCGCTGAGCTCGGTCATCGTCACATCGACCGCGTAACGGCCCGCGAGGTCGTTGAGGCCGATGCGCAGGTATTCGTGATGCCGCACCTGTCGCAGGCGCTCGGAGAACGGCTCCCACGGCTCGGCCGCGGCGCGCCCGATCTCGCGCTGGTGATCGTCCGCACTGCGTGGTCCCGCCGCCCAACACTGGCGGAAGAGATCGACCCAGCCATCACCGGCGCCGCGCAGCGTCGCGGCAAGCACCTGACTTCCGCCGAGCAGGGTGAACAGCCCGGACAATTCGTCCGCACCGAGGGAGGTCACCGCGGCGATGTCGGCCGACGCCTCGACCAACGCCTCCCAGCCGGCGAGCGCCATGGCGGGATCGGGCGCCGTGGCCACTAGCTCGGGCAGTTGGTCCGCAACCACTGGCGCCTGCGGACGCGCTGCCTCCGCGGCTTGGTCCACGCGTTTCGCATCGACGCCAAAGTGTCCCAAAGTGGAGGCAACCGGCTCCATGGCGCTGTGTATAGCAGTCAAGACGACGTGGCTGTACGCGCCGCGTCTCGGGTCGACTCAGGACGCGGAGCGATTGAGCGCGCTCGGCAATGGGTCGGCGACATCAGCCAGGCCACTCTCGATCGCATGCTCCGCAACCCACGCCCGCAGGTCGTGCACCGCCCGCGCCGCTTGCACCCGGCGCTTGTCGCGGCCACGCTCACGTGTAGCGATCGGTGGGAAGAGCCCATAGTTCGCATTCATCGGCTGAAAGTCGCGGCGACGCGGGTCGGTGACGTACTGCACGAGCGACCCTAACGCGGTGGTCGCTGGCGGCACTATGCATGGCCGGTCGTGCACTATGCGCGCGAGGTTGATCGCCGCCAGCAGGCCCGCTGCCGCGGACTCCACATACCCCTCCACGCCAATGAGCTGCCCGGCAACGAACGTCTGCGCGCGCGTGCGCAGCTGCAACGTCGGCAAGAGCAGACGCGGCGAGTTGATGAAGGTGTTGCGATGCAAGCTGCCAAGGCGCACAAACTCGGCGCGCTCCAGGCCTGGGATCATGCGCAAGACACGGCGTTGCTCGGGGTAGGTCATCTTCGTCTGGAAGCCGACCATGTTGTACAGCGTCGCCTCGTGATTGTCCTGACGCAGCTGCACAACGGCGTACGGGCGCTGTCCGGTGCGCGGATC
>JBGQHM010000160.1:0-13648 GCA_041497995.1 Binatia bacterium
CGCGACACCAACCTGCCGGCACGCACGGTGAATCGGTGTAAGAACTTCTTTGCCCTCGGCCTGACGTCATGGATGTTCAACCGCCCCATCGAAACGACCGAGAGGTGGATTGAGCAGCGATTCAAGAAGACGCCCGATTTGGCAAGCGCCAACCTACGCGTGCTCAAAGCGGGCTACAACTTCGGCGAGACCACGGAGCTCTTCGCGCACTCGTATGATATTCGCCCAGCGCGCATTCAGCCCGGCACGTACCGCAACATTACCGGTAACACCGCACTAGCCATTGGCTTCGTCGCAGCGGCGCACCGTGCTGGCTTACCGCTGTTTTTGGGTAGCTACCCGATCACCCCGGCCAGCGACATCTTGCACGAGCTCGCATCATTCAAGAATTTCGGCGTGCTGACGGTCCAAGCCGAGGACGAGATCGCCGGCGTCGGCGCCGCTTTGGGTGCAGCGTTCGGCGGCGCCATCGCGCTGACGACAACGAGTGGCCCCGGTATGTGCCTCAAGGCAGAGACCGTCAACTTGGCGGTGAGTGTCGAGTTGCCGCTCGTCATCGCCGACATCCAACGCGGCGGGCCTAGCACCGGGCTCCCGACAAAGACGGAGCAAGCCGATCTCCTCATGGCCCTGTATGGCCGCAACAATGATTCGCCGGTGCCGATCATCGCCCCACGGACTCCTTCGGATTGCTTCGCCGCTGCCTTCGAAGCAGTACGCATCGCGATGAAGTACATGACACCGGTCATTCTGCTGTCTGATGGCTATCTCGCCAACGGTGCCGAGCCGTGGCTGATTCCAAAAGTCGAAGAGTTACCCGAGATCAAGGTGGCATTCCGCACTGACCCGCAGGGGTTCTATCCATACCTGCGTGACCCGACGACCTTGTCGCGGCCGTGGGTGGTGCCCGGCACACCAGGTCTGGAGCACCGGATCGGCGGCTTGGAGAAGGAATACCTGAGCGGTAACGTCAGCTACGCGCCCGCAAACCATGAGCAAATGGTGCGCGTGCGCGCCCGCAAGATCGCCGGCATCGCGGCGGAGATTCCACCGACCGAAGTTCATGGCGCACTGGACGGTGAGGTGCTCGTCGTCGGCTGGGGCAGCACCTATGGCGCGATCACCGCAGCGGTGCAGGACCTGCAGCAGCAGGGGAAGTCGGTGTCGCACATCCATCTGCGATACCTGAACCCGCTACCCGGCGATTTGGGAGACATCATCCGTCGCTTCAAGAAGGTTCTGGTACCCGAAATGAACCTGGGCCAGCTCGTCAAAGTGTTGCGAGCTGAGTACCTCGTGGATGCCGTCGGCTTGAACAAGATCCAGGGGCTGCCTTTCAAGGTCTCGGAGATCACCAACCGCATCAACCGCATGTTGGAGGCGTAGTGCTCATGTCGACCGCAGCAACCAGTTCAAAGCTCACTCGCAAGGATTTCGTCTCCGACCAGGACGTGCGCTGGTGCCCGGGCTGTGGCGACTACGCCATCCTGGCTCAGGTTCAGAAGGTCATGCCCGAGCTCGGTGTGCCGCGCGAGAACATCGTGTTCGTCTCCGGCATCGGCTGCTCGAGCCGCTTCCCGTACTACATGAACACCTACGGCTTTCACAGCATCCACGGCCGCGCACCAGCCATCGCGACCGGCCTGAAGGCGGCGCGGCCGGAGCTGTCCGTATGGGTCGTCACGGGCGACGGTGACGGGTTGTCGATTGGCGGCAACCACCTGATCCACATCCTGCGCCGTAACCTCGACGTCAACATCCTGCTCTTCAACAACCGCATCTACGGGCTGACGAAGGGGCAGTATTCGCCCACGTCGGAGCAAGGCAAAGTCACCAAGTCGACGCCTATGGGCTCCATCGACTACCCGTTCAACCCGCTATCGGTAGCTCTCGGTGCGGATGGCACATTCGTCGCCCGCACCATCGACGTGGAGGCCAAGCACCTGCAAGACGTCGTCAAACGTGCCTATGAGCACCGCGGCACGTCGTTCGTGGAGATTCTCCAGAACTGCAACATCTTCAACGACGGGGCATACGCGCCGCTCACCGAGAAGGACACGAAGGCGGACAGCCAGCTCGTGCTCGAGCACGGCAAGCCGCTCGTCTTCGGCAAGAACCGCGACAAGGGCATCCGCATGACGGGTCACTCGCTGGAGGTCGTGCCGCTCGGCACTGGCGTCAGCGAATCGGACCTCATCGTACACGACGAAACCGACACAGCGCTCGCATTTCTCCTCAGTCTGATGACACCGCCACACTTTCCAACCCCGGTCGGCGTGCTGCGCTGTGTCGAGCGGCAGCCGTACGAGGAGATCCTGCACGAGCAAGTGCGCGCTGCAAAGAGCCGCCAAGGTGACGGTGACCTCACCGCCCTCTTTAGTGGCGGCGACACCTGGACGGTCAGCTGACACCCACACTGCACCGTCATCTGCGTTGACACTGACCGCCAGCGACAGCTAGCCTCGGCGGCGTACGCATGGGCCGCTGGGTCGCTATAGTTGCCGCCATCCTGCTCGCCGCTGCCGCCGGCTACCTGGTCGGAACCGTCCGCTCCGGCAGACAGTCCGTCCAAACGCAACGAGTCGAATCGCGTCTCGAAGAGACCAAGTCTGATCTCACGACCTTGCGCGAGCAGAAGCAGGAGCTGCAGGACCGCCTCGAACAAGTCACCAAAGAGCAAGAACGGCTCGCACAGGAAAATGAGATCCTACGCAAACAGCAGACGACTGACCAGCTGCTGACCGGCAAGGGTGGCGAGCTGCCCGCGCAGCCACTGAAGTAGCCTGGTACTAAGGCCGCGGCGAGATCCGTACCACGATCCGCGACGGGAAGCTGATGTTGCCAACAACATCACGTACACGCGCGGTGACGACAGTATCGCCAGGCGGGAAGCTGAGCGGTTCGTTTATCTGCCCACAGAACTGGATCCTGCTGTTGTCCCCTTTGAAGCGGAACCCCCCGTCGGCGAACGTCGTACAGGCCTCGGTCGACTTGATGCGACCGCTGTGGGACCCGAAGCCATCTTTGAAGCGACAGGCCAGATCGTTGATTGCGTCGGCCACTGACTGGGTCGGTGAGAAGTCAACTGGGTTCACCGCAGGCACGCCGCCGGTCGTCGGCGGCGTGTCGTCACACACTTCGCTGCTGCCATCACCTAACGCATGCGACACTTCGATCTGTAACCCTGGTAGCACGCTCGGATCCGCCGGGTTGGAGTTCAACGTGCTGGAATCGATGTCCGCGGTCGTACCACCGGGCTTCGCCTCCAAGACAATCGAGAAACCAGAACCGAACGAACGCTCATAGATCAACACACCGTCTGACGTCATCCCCACGGGATCGACTAGCGTGTCGTCGGCCCGCACAACTCCGAAATACGTGATCACTGGTTCGGGCGGAATAGTCGGCGTCGGCGTGCGCGTGATCGTTGGCGTCGGCGTGATCGTGGGGGTCAGCGTAAAGGTTGGCGTGCGAGTCGGCGTGCGGGTCGGCGTGAACGTGCGGGTGTTCGTCGGGGTCCGCGTCAGCGTCGCGGTTGGAGTGATGGTTGGCGTTGGAGTGATCGTCGGCGTTACCGTTGCGGTCGGCGTCGCTGTGTAAGTGCGGGTGATCGTCGGCGTGCGAGTCAACGTCGGCGTCGGCGTCAGGGTTGGCGTCAAAGTGATCGTCGGAGTCCGCGTCTCGGTCGACGTGGGGCTCGCCGTACGCGTCGGCGTCGGTGTTCTCGTGAGAGTCAGCGTCGGCGTCACCGTCAGGCTCGGCGTGGGTGTGGCCGTCCTGCGCGGCGTTAGCGTGGCCGTAGGCGAAATGGTGGGCGTCTCGCTTGGCGAGGCTGATGGGACCCGCGTACTTGTCGGAGTCTGGCTGGGAGACGGTGTTCGCGTTCTCGACGGGGTGCGCGTGCGCGTCGGCGTGGGGGTGTCGGAACGCGTTGGGGTCGGGGTCTGAGTCGGCGACAATGTCAGACTCGCCGTCGGCGTCACGGTCCCTGTTAGCGTCCGAGACGCTGTCGCCGTACGCGTTGGCGAGGCAGTCGCCGTCGGTGTTGGCGGCTGCGATCCCGTCCGAGTCTGGGTTGGGGTCGCAGTAACCGTCGCCGTGCGCGTCACAGTCGCGGTGCGTGTCACGGTCGCGGTGCGCGTCGAGGTCCGCGTCGCAGACGGCGATGGAGACAACGTCGCGGGTGGCAGTGGCGTGTCCGTTCGCGTCGGAGTCGCAGTGGGTATCGGACCGGTTGGCGTATGCGTCCGCGTCGGGCTCCCCGTGCGGGTTGGAGAAGAACTCCGCGTTGGTGAAGGTGTGGCGGTGAGAACAGTCGGGGTCGCGGATGGACTGGCCGTCCGTGTCGTGGTGATCGTCGCGCTCGGGATCTGAGTCACCGTCCGTGTGGCCGTCGGGAACTGCGTGCCTGTCGTCGACGGGGTAGGCGTGCTGGTTGCACGCAGCGTCGGTGTTGCCGTTCGTGTCGGTGAGAGCGTTAGCATCGCCGTGCGCGTCATTGTGGCGGTCGCCGTCGGTGACTGCGTGCCCGTCCGTGACTGCGTTGGTGTCGGGCTCGGGCTGACGGTCGGTGTGACTGATGGGCTCGACGACGCAGTGGCGGTCGGACTTGGCGGCACAGTCGGCGTAACCGTTCTGCTGGGGGTAAACGTCCGAGTAGGAGCAAGGGTCGCCGTTGATGTCGGGTGTGGGGTGTGTGTCCTCGTCGGGATTGGCTGGTTGCCGATGTGGACGATGAGGTGCGCCTGTGGCCCCAGGGTGCCCTCGGCATCACGGACCTGGATAGCCACATCGGTATCACCATCACCGAAGGCCTTCGCCGCAGCCACGACCAGACAGAACTGCGTCGCATTGGGTGCCGACGACACAAACGTGGGCGCACCGAACGCGTCGACCGTACACGCCTTGCGCGAGGCGGTCGCCACTGTAAATGCGCACGCAAAATCGTTGAGCCCGTTGGTCACTCCCTGACTCGGACCGAAATCGAACGGGGCGAACCCTGGAATCCCACCTTCGGTGCAGACTTGCGGGTCGCCGTCACCCAAAGGACGCGACACTTCCACCTGCACGTCAGGGCGCGCCTGCTGATCAGTGGTCACCGAGTTAAAAACACTCGTACCAACCGCCACACCATTGTCGCCAGGTATGGCTTCGACAACAAGCTGGAAGCCGGCTCCGCTTGGTCGCTGAAAAAGGAGTGTGCCGTCAGCATCGGTGGCCACCGGCGACAGGACTGTCCCATCGGGCCCTGCAAGCCCCGCGAAAGCGACGCGCGGACCGGAACGAGGTGTGGGGCTCGATGTCGGACTTGGGGTAGAGCTTGGGGTCGGCGTCAGCGGTGATTCCGTCAACCTGAGCAGCTCGGTGAGGTCAGCCGGTGTAACTGCCCCATCCAGGTTGACGTCCGCACACGGACACTCGCCGGCGGACGCGGCAGCGAAGAGGCACGCTACCAAGGCGTCAACATCCTCTGCGCTAACGCTGCCGTCACAGTTGACATCGCCGGGTACCCCGCCAAGCACCACGCGGCTCAGGACAGCGCACAACGACGCAATGCCAGCGACGCGACGGCAGAAGCGTCTAGTGTTCTTACTCATGCCCCATCGTGGCGGAAAAACCTGCCCACTATGCCGGTCAGGACGCAGACGGTCAATACAAGAACGCCCGCTAGCGCCGCGTACCCTCTTGCCAGAGCCCAATACTAGTTGATAGAAGCGCGGTGACTGGAGGAACACGATGGCCACAAAGAAAGCTGCCAGCAAGTCCGAAGCGACTCAGATTCTTACTCGTCTGCAGAGTAATATGAAGCGCCTGCAACGTGATGCTGAGGGCTTACTGGGCCGCACACGCAAGCAAGCGACGCAGCTCATCTCGCGTGACCAGCGCCGCGCGCTCGATCGACTCTTCAGTCAGGCGAAAAAGCTGCGCACGGATCTCGAAAAACGGGCCGAGCGTGCGTCGAAGAACGTCGAATCGCGCGCGGAGCAGTTCCTCTCGACATTGGAGAAGGAAACCTCCAAGCGCCTCTCGCCGATCCTGAAGCGCTTAGACCTCCCCTCTCGCAAGGACATCGAAGCGCTGTCCCGGCGGATCGGTCAGCTGGAGAAGCGGGTCCGCACGAGCAGCCGCCCCGTCGCAACCGCAACGCCAGCGGTTCAGGCACCGCCTTCTGCTTTGGCTGCCGAGGTACCCGCCTCCCTCACAGACGAGTAAGCCGGCGAGCCCGATCCGGTCCGCGAATATCGGGGCGTCACCAACGAACGCCACCGCTTCGCCCAAGCCCGCAACCGTGCGGGGCGCGGCCGAAAAGCGCCTTTGCGCCTCGTTTTTCTCAGAGGGGCGTCATCTGAATGACAGCCGCTTTCTGGCCCACATTGTATTGCCGTAGGCTCGGAGTGACCCCGAGAGTGGCACGTGCCGTGCTGTTCGATGTTCATGAATACTGAACGCTCGGCAAAGGGGGAGCTATGTTAGCCAACAAGCAGCAAGAGGGTTCACCGATCAACACGCTGCGACGCCGCCTGAAAATGACACAGGAAGAATTTGCTCACGCGATCGGGGTAACGGTGTCCACGGTGAACAGGTGGGAGAACGGCCACATCGAACCGAGCCGTCTAGCACGGAAGGCGATGGAAGGCCTTCTCGCGCAGCTACCCACATCCTCAGACTTCAGCGAGGAGCCGCTGGCAATGAGCGCGAAGGGGTCGTGAGCTCTAGAAGATCAGGGCGGCCGCCCGCATGGGCGCGCCGCTGCGATCCGCGATAGCCAGCGGAAATCCCACAAAGACGATATTCTTCTCCCCCAGTAAACGCCCCATATTGGTGAGCCCTTCGACAACGGGGATGCCGGCTTGGAAGAACGCCAGGCGCTCGGCCCACACCTCTTCGGGTGGACGGTTCTTGTCCATCAGGTCGGCGTAACGGCTAAAGCTGCCGATGCTGGGAATGTCGGTTGCCAACGCCTTGATCTTCTTGGCAGCGAGCCACTGCGCCGCTTGCACCGAGAGCGACGCATACGTCGGCCAGTCCTCCTCCTGCGGCTGCGTGTATCCGAGGTACAGCAGCAGGATATCGTTCGCCGCGATGCTGTAGTTCTCGAGATCACTGATCTGGAGGGGCGTGTTGCGATCCTTCCACCGCAGGTCGACCAGCCGGGCCCGCCCGTAGAGCTTGTCCAACGGGACCTGATCCGGACGCTCGCCGCCCTTGAGCAAGCGCGCCGGGGCGTCGAGATGGGCTCCTAAGTTGCTCGCAAGTTCAAAGTACGTCAGCCCAAAAGCATACGCCTCCTTTTGAGGCGTGACTGGGGTGAAGGCCAATCGTTCTTTGAGCCCGAGGAAATCGCAGGCGCGATGACCGAGTTGTCGCAGCGCGAGATCCTCGGTGATCACCGGCGACAAGTCCACGATCTTCTTTGGCATGGGTATCGACATTGATCCGCCGCTACGACACCCGGCGACAAGTAGAAGTGCAAGCGTTTGGACGGTCCGGGCCGCCATTGCGGTGTTGCGTCGCCTCATACCCTGCTCCTTCTCTTAGGCTCCATGGGTGCTCGGTCCCCCCGGGCCACGTCGACGGTCGCATCCATGAGCCCCGGTCCTCCCGGCACAGTTGCACCCTGTTCGATTGCCGCACGATAAAGCATCGCGCGCCCAAAAAGTGCAAGACCCGTCCCCCCAATCGAGTAGGCCGCACCTGTTGCAGCACGTGCCACGGTTCTACCAAAGCTGTGACAGATAGTCAGCTAAAACTTGTCTTTGAGGCCGAATGAAGCCGGCCTGAGATGGAGGGGGGATTCAGACCTTCTTGAACCTCCAGGTACCGCGACGGTACCACACGAACATGACCAGGGCCTCGAAGACGATCGAGACGAACATGCCAATCCACACCCCATCGATCCCATAGCCCAACGGCAAGGCCAGCACGTACGCCAGCGGCAACTTGACCGGCCAATTGGCCAAGAACGCCGTGATCATCGGCGGTTTGGTGTCTCCGGCTCCGTTCATCGCACTGACCAGGGGAAACATCGGCGCGCTAAACAGGAAGCTCAGCGCCATCAATTTCAAGAACGGCTGGCCCGCACTGACCACGGCGGGCTCCGTATCAAAGGCCAGGATGATCTGGCTCGACCAGACGTAATAGACGACACAGAAAATCGCCCCGAGGAGCGTGGTCACGACAAGTCCCCGCAAAACCACCCGCTCGGCTTCACGCACGTTCCGCGCACCAAGGCTCTGCCCCACCAACGTCGCAACCGCCGCGTTGATCCCCGAGTACGGAATCCAGTTGACCGAGAAGGAACGCAACGCGATGCCGAAAGCGGCAATCGCCGCCGTGCCGAAGGAAGCAATGACCTTGAGCAGCAGGAAGGTCGACAGTGGCCGGGCGATCATCGAGATGCTCGCGGGCGCACCAATCTGCAGCATCCGCCAGAACAGACTCGGTGCCAATCGTATCGCCTGGCGAACCGGCCAGGGAAAAGGCCGCCCGAGTATCACCGACGTCGCCAGAAAGAGCACCATGCCGGCAACGCCGGACAAGACCGCTGCGATCGCCGCACCGTCCACGCCCCATCCCAGCCACCCTAGCGGGATGCCACCGACAATGACTTGGCTCGGGGTGAAGATGAAGAACGGATCGAGCACCCCGTTCAACACGACCACCGCGACGTTTACGAGCATCGGCGTCCGCGTATCTCCGGTCGCTTGGTAGCTCGCTCCCAACGCCGTGGACACGTAGAGGAAGATTTGGCCCGTGAACATGATGCGCAGGTACGAGATGGCCGCCCCCTCGACATCGGCGCCAGCGTTGAAGAAGCGCACGATCGCCGGTGAGCCAGCGTACCCAAGCACGGCCACCGCCGCGCCGATCAACGCCCCCAAGCACAGGCCATGCACCGTCGCACTGAAGGCTTCAGAACGGTCCCCTTCTCCAATCCGCCGTGCTGTGATCGCTAATGTCCCGATGTAGACCACGTGGGAAATGCCGAAGACGATGAACAGGATGTTGCCCCCGAGCGCGACCGCCGCAACCGCCACGGTCCCGAGGTGACCGATCCAGAACAAGTTGACCAGCGTGAGCAGGGTGATCGTCGATGTGGATATGCTCACCGGCCATCCGAGTTCCCAGATACGCCGGTACGTGCTGCCGGTGGCGCGACCGCTCACCGTGAGCGGGACTTCGATGAGGCTATCTTCGCTCATGACCCTTCGCACGCGCCGCGCGTCACTCCCTCATCAACCCCACTCGCGTCGACCTGATTGACCGTCTGGGAGTTTCCCCTCATACCATAGTGCGCCCGCAAACGGGCGGGGGGCGCTCGCACGCTCGTAAGGAGGCAGGTATGCGCATCGCGGTCTGCATTAAACAGGTTCCGGTCGTCTCGGCCATGCAGTTCGATCCCGACACCAAGACGTTGAAACGCGAGGGCGTACCAAGCGAGGTCAGCGCCTTCGACATCCGCGCACTCATCAAGGCGGTGGAGCTCAAGGCAGCGCACGGCGGAGAAGTCGTGGTTGTCACCATGGGTCCACCACAAGCGCGCGAGGCGCTTGCTGAATGCCTGGCGCTCGGTGCGGACCGCGCCGTCCACGTCTGTGACCGCGCTTTTGCTGGCTCCGACACCCTTGCGACCGCACGCGCCCTGGCGCTGGCGCTACGCCGCGAATCGTTCGATCTGGTCCTCTGCGGACGCAATAGTGTCGACGCCGAGACAGGACAGGTCGGTCCCGAAGTGGCTGAGTTGCTGGACTGGCCGCAAGTCACCGGCGCGCGGACGTTAGCCGTCGATCCCGCCGCACGGCAACTGACCGCCGAGCGTGAGACCGATGACGGAGTCGAAACGGTCACCGCGCCACTGCCGGCGCTGGTAACTGCCGCCGAGGACCTCGCCGCCGAACGCTTTCCGACGAAAGCCGATCGCGAAGCGGCGAAGACGAAGCCCTGCGTCGAGGTATCTGTCGCGGATCTGTCGGCCGACGCATCGCAGTTCGGACTCGCCGGCTCGCCAACCTGGGTCGCGGGTTTGCACCACATCGCCGCAACGCGCTTGGGTCGCATCATCGAGGCCGGTTCCATCGACGACGCGGCCGCACAGCTGGTGCGCCTTCTCATCGACGAGCATGGGCTGTTCGGCACATGGAAGGTGCGTGAGCAGCCGTCGATCGCCGCGGTGGCCGCGTCGCCGCAGCGCAGCGGCGCACGCGATGTGTGGGTGCTGGCCGAAGTTCTCGGCGGCACCCTTCGACCCGTCGTCTTTGAACTGCTCGGCAAGGCGACGACCTTGGCAACCGCAACCGGCGGCAGCGTCAGCGCGGTCTTGCTCGGACACGATGTCGAGCACCACATCGCCGCGCTCGCGGCACACGGAGCCGACCGCGTGTTGCTCGGCAACGATCCGCGCCTCGCCCCGTATCACACCGAGGTACACGCCGCCGTCGTAGCCGCCGCCACCCGAGCATATGCCCCCGGAATCATCCTCGTCCCCGCCACGGCGATTGGACGTGACCTCGCTCCCCGCGTAGCGGCGCGCCTACAACTCGGGCTCACGGGTGACTGCGTGGACATCGGCATGGACGCCGAAGGCCGCCTGCTGCAATACAAGCCAGCGTTCGGCGGCAGTGTGGTGGCGCCCATCCTCTCCCGCACGATCCCGGAAATGGCCACGGTGCGCCCCGGCATGCTGCCGGTCCCGACACCTGATGCGACGCGGCGCGCCGTTATCGAGCCGCTCGTCTTAGCCGAGGTTCCCGCACCTCGCGCACGAGTGATTGAGCAGAGCGCCGACGCCGAGTCCGCCAGCGACCTAGACGAAGCCGAGATCGTCATTGGCGTGGGCAAGGGCATCGGCACGAAGGAGAACTTAGAGAAGATCGAACCACTGATGCTGCTCCTCAACGCGGCGTTGTGCACGACGCGTGACGTTGCGGACGATGGATGGCTGCCGAAGCAGTATCAGGTCGGCCTCACCGGACGTGCGATCGCACCGAAGCTGTACATCGCGCTCGGCATTCGCGGCGCGTTCGAGCACATGGTTGGTGTACGCCGCGCCGGCCTCATCGTCGCGGTGAACAAGAACGCCAAGGCCCCGGTGTTCAAGAATGCCGACTACGGCATCGTCGGCGACTACGCGGAAGTTGTCGCAGCCTTGCGGCGGCATCTGTCTGATGCCAGGCCGAAACAGTGATCGCTGAGAAATCAGAGCACGATGCACACCTTTGTGGTGTGGCTGCTGTCGAATTGCTCAAGCCATCGTCGCACTCGGTTGTCCGATCCAAACGCCTTGAACCCAAACGGAGAGTCGCGCTAACGTAGCTCGACGATGCGGGACGTGACTTTAGCTCAGGCAACACTGATCGATCTCCTACGACCCACGCTGTTTCGGTTGGGTGTCCGCAGGGGCCGACCGAGCGTGACGCATCCGGGGCAGAGCTGAGCAGAAGCCATGTCCACGACGGTTTTCCTCTCCTACGCCCGTGACGACGACGAGCCATTCGTACGCCGGTTGTTCGACGACCTGAGCGCCGCAGGGTTCGACGTCTGGTTCGACCGCATCTCGATGCCGGGACGGGGGCTCACCTTCACCCAGGAGATCGGCCGCGCCATCGACGCGCGCGATCGTCTGGTGTTGATTCTGGGCCGCAAGGCCGTCCAATCCGAGTACGTCGAGAGGGAATGGCGCTACGCCTTCGACGCCGGGAAGGTGATCAATCCCATTCTCCGCCTCGGCGACTACGATCTGCTCCATGGCGAGCTGAAGTTGATCGACACCCCGGACTTCCGCGACGACGCACGCTACCCGGGGCAGCTTGCGACCTTGATCCGTCAGCTCTCGGAGCCGGTCGCACCGCTGGGGAAGCTGATCGCCGTGCCGTCGCTGCCCCCGCACTTCCTGGTGCGCCGCGACCGACTGGAGGCGTTGAAGAACGCGGTGATCTCTGACCTGCAACGTCTGGTCGGTGTCACCGGCACGCCGACGCGCGTCGGCGTGCGCGGCATGGGTGGCATCGGTAAGTCGGTGTTGACCAGCGCGTTGGGACGCAGCCCGGAAGTGCGGCGCACGTTCCCAGACGGCGTGTTCTGGGTGCCGATCGGCGAGCGGCCGGATCTGCTGGTACGCCAGCGCGAGGTGGCCAGGTTCTTCGGTCATCGCGATAACATCGAGACCGTGCACGAAGGGCGGTCGGTGCTCCAGAGTGTGCTGCACGACCGCGCCGTGATCCTCGTCCTCGACGACGTCTGGCACAAGGACGCTGCCGAGGCCTTCGATGTCCTGGGGGTGCGCTGTCGTCTCGTGGTGACGACCCGCGATGCCACGTTGATCACTGGCCTCGGCGGCGTCGAGCAGCAGGTGCAGGTCCTCACCGACGCCGAGGCGCGGCAGCTACTGGCGGAGTGGGCCAATGTGTCGCGCGACGCCCTGCCCGCGGCGGCGCTCGACGTCGTGCGGCAGTGCGGGCGCCTGCCGCTGGCCCTGGCGATCTGCGGAGCGATGGTACGCGACGGCACGAGCTGGCGTGATCTTGCCGATGCACTGCGGAACGCCGACCTCGGATTCATGCGGCATGATCTGGTGAACTACCCACACCCGGACGTTCTGCGTTGCATCAAGGTGAGCGTCGACGCTCTCGAGCCAAATGCGGCGCGCTGTTTTGAGGAATTGGCGGTCTTTGCCGCCGACGAGGCGGCCCCCGAGGCCGCAGTGCTGACGTTGTGGGCGCGCAGCGGCGGCAAGGAGTACGTGGCGCGCAAAATCCTTCTTGAGCTGTCGCGCAAGGCCTTGATCGTGATCGAGGGTCGCGAGCCGCGGCGCCTGGTGTCGATGCACGACCTCATTCACGACTACGTGTCCGAGGCGACGCGCGACCGGGAGCAGGAGCTGCACGGAGCATTGCTGAGCGCCTATGCAGCGAAGTGCCCCAACGGTTGGCCCAGCGGCCCGAACGACGGATACTTCCAGCAAAAACTCTGTGGACATCTACTGGTCGCCGGCCGTCTCGACGAAGCCGTCTCGCTGCTCACCGATCTGCCGTGGGTCGAGGCGAAGTGCCGTGCCGGCCTGGTGTTCGGACTGCAGGCCGACTACGACGAGGTGATGTCCGCCCTACCCGAGTTGCAGGCGGAGCTGCGCGAGAAGGAGAAGCAGCAAGAGCGGCTGGCAGGTTGGGCGGCCGAGCTGCTCGCCTACGCGGAGGCGTGGCACCGGCGGCGAGTCTCCCAGGCACAGGGCGAGACCTTGAGCGATCAAGCGCCTGGGCTTCCGGATTCTCCTGCGAGTTGTGAGCCCCGAACCTGGGAGAAGATCGACGCGGAGATTTACCGGATCCGCGAGCGGCCCGGCCGGCCGGATCGACTCTCCGTATTCGCCGGCTTCGCGAAGCGCGAATGCTATCCGCTGATCGAGCACGGGGCGCTTTCTGGTTTTGTCGTGCAGCACGCATTGAACCACGCGCCCGGTGGGCTGGTGCGCGACGTAGCGATGAGGCTCGTGCCACTACAACGTGGCCCTTTGCTCATCCGCCGTTGGCCGGCTTCTGCGACCTGGAATCCAAGGCCGGGATGCCTTCAGACGCTGGTGGGGCACTGGAAGGGGGTTTCGAGCGTGAGCGTGACGCCGGATGGGCGGCGTGCGGTCTCGGGGAGTGACGAC
>JBGQHM010000161.1:0-13641 GCA_041497995.1 Binatia bacterium
TGCCCGCGGCTGCGCAGGAGCATCGCGGCGAAATGGTACTGCGTGCGCGTCAGCCAGCAACGCGCTCCCATGCGCCGGTGCGCGCGCAGTGCCGCCGTAAAGTGTGCGGTCGCCTCGTCCACACGACCCATCGTCGCTGCCAGTCGCCCTAGGTGGTAGGAGACCGACCCGTAGTAGAAGGAGCCGTTGCTAATGTGCGCTGCGGCGTGCGGCAGCATCCTCTGGTACAACAGTGGCGCGCGCTCCGTATCGCCGAGGTCGGCGCACACGTCGCCAAGCATGGTGATACCCGGGAGCCACAGCGCGTCCTCAGGAAGTGCGGCGAAGTCGCCGACAGCGAAGCGCTCGAATTCATCCCGTGCATCGTTCCAACGTTCCAGCGCGCAGTAGAGCCCGGCAATCCAGCACCGTACCACCGGCAGGGGAACGCTATCAGCCAGCGCCCGCCAGCTCGGTTCGAGTTCCTCCAGGCCGCGGCCCTGGTCGAGACGCAGCGCATATAACTGCGCTTGAAACACCTGCCCCGCAAATTGCTGCACCTCGTCGTGCCCCTGCACCTCACAGCCGCGGGTGAAGACCTGCTCAATGAGCTGCTCCGCGTCCGCCAGGCGGCCGTCGACCACGGCCAGCATCGCACGCCAGGCCGCGACGAACCACAGATAGAACGGCTGGCGCAGGCGCTCAGCGGCGCGCGCCGCAGCCGCAATTTCCCGGTCAAGTACATGGCGATCGCCGAACTGCACCAAGGCGTTAACCAGGTGGAAGCGCCCGCGGAATCCTAGCTCTGCATCGCCCGCAACGCGCCCCAGTCGCACGACCTCGCGCGCCAGGTCGATCCGCGCGTGCAGGTTCCCCGGTTCGCGCGCGAACCAGACGGCGATGTGTTGTGCGAGTAGCCCCTCGGCCAGCGCTCCGGGATCACCGGCGCGCCACCCCAACACCACCGCCTCGTTACTCAGGGCACTAAGGCGTTCCGGCGATTCGCCAAAGGCGAGCTCGATAGCAAGACGCGCGACAACCTTGGCACGCACTGCGTCAGCATTAGAACCGAGCAGTGAGCGCGCCTCCTCCAAATTCGCGACGACATCTTCCCGATTGGGACCGCCGGGAATTCCCCACGGTCCCGCCAACCCCAGGGCGGCGTGAGCAAGCCGTGGTCCGTCGCCGGCTGCGCGCGCCGCGACCGCCACTTCACGGTACACTGCCCGCGCCGCCTCACCTTCACCGGCACGGAAGCGCGCCTCGGCAAGGTGGAGCAGTACGTCGCAGCGTCCTACGCCGTCATGCGCGCCGGCATGCAGCGCATTTTCGAAGTGCCGCGCTGCCTGCGCATACGCGAGGCGTGCCATGGCTTGATCCCCTGCCCGCGCCGCATACTCCGCCGCCTTGCCCGGCATCGCCAGCGGTCCCGCCTCGAACAGATGAAAGGTAATCTCCGGCAAATGGGCTTCCGGGTTCTGCCGCTCCAGCGCCGCCGCCACCTGGTTGTGCAGCGCGGCGCGTTGCGCGGCTGGGAGGCCGCTGTAGAAGAACTCGCGGTACAGCGCGTGCGTGAACGTGGCATCGCCGCGCACGCCGCCGCTCAGGCTGGCGATCCCTGCATCGACCGCCGCTTGCAGGTGCGTCAGGATCTCGTGCGCCGAGACCGCCGTGACGGCTTCCAGCGTCACCACGTCGAAGCTGCGCCCAACCACTGCGGCCGCGGCGAGCACGTCGCGCGCCGCACTGGTGAGCGGTTCCAGTCGGGCGGCGATCACATGCTGCACACTGTCGGCCAGCTCCAAGTATCGTGGCGCTTCCGCCGCGCTCAGCCGGCCCTGCGCATCCAACGTGCGCACGATCTCTTGCACGAAGAGCGGGTTGCCCTCGGTGGCGCGGTGAATGCCGGCGACCAGCCCGGGCGATACGGCGTGTCCGGCAGTCGCGGTCACCAGCGCTTCCACGTCTTCGACCTGAAGGCCCGTGAGACGCAGGCGCTGGCCGTGGCGTACGACGCGCGCGATCACCGGCCCGGCGTCATTGGTGGTAGCCTCGTGCTCGCGGTAGGTGGCGAGCAGCAGCACGCGGGCGCGCGACAGCTCGGGAGCGACGAATTCGAGCAGCGCCAGCGACGACGCGTCGGCGGCGTGCAGGTCGTCGAGGATGAGGACAAGCGGCGTGTCGGCCGCGAGCGCCCGCAGGCAACGCTCGACCGCATCGAAGAATGCGAAGCGTGTCGGCGCGGCCGGCCGGCTCGTGGCCCGCCGCGCAATCGATAGCCGCTCGGTGAGCTCGGGCACGGCGGCGCTGAGAGCGCCGGCGCCGCGGCCGAGCGCTGCCACCAGCCGCGCCGGTTCGGTGTCCTGCGCCAGCGCGCGCAGGATCTGCACCCACGGCCAGTGCGCCGGCGTACCGCCTTCCTCGCGGCAGCGGCCCCACACGACGCGAGCCCCTGCCCGCTCGGCGTTGGCCGTGGCCGCTGTGGCCAGCCGCGTCTTCCCGACTCCCGGCTCACCCGCGATCAGCACCAACTGTCCGGTGCCCGCCTGCGCTACCGCCAGCGCCGCCTTGAGCTGCCCCAGCTCCTCGCTTCGTCCCAAGAACATGACCGCCAATACCCGTAACCCGTCGAACGATGTCTGTTGTGTCGAGCCCCCTCGTTTGCGCGGGAGAACGTACCTTGCACCAGACAACATCTGGATGTCCAGCGCAGCCGAAGCAGCGAAATGCACGTGATTCGAATGGCAACGCCGCTTCACCGGAGGCTCAAGCCTCCGGCTACCCACACAAAGCCCTCCGGGCTGCGACGGTCGAGCCGGCTTGAGCCGGCTTCGTTTGGGTAGCCCGGCCCTTGAGCGCCGGGGCGGCGCTGGACACCAAGCCTTGCCGGGACACCTCGACACGCGCGGTGGATTTCAAACTGACCACAACTGGAGCGGCGGGTACCGTTTGAATTCACCCGGTGCCAGGCAGCGCGTTTTCAATTCACCGAGGACGCGGCAGCAGTGGTGACATAGGCTCCGGAGGCTGAAGCCTCCGGCTACCCAAACCAAGCCCTACGGGCTCAGAATGGTTGGCTCATCGGTGTCGCGCTCGAAGCTGACATCGACTGACCCCTCTCGGTGGTGTCGTTTCTGATTACGAACGTACGCAATAACCTTCGGCAGGATCTCGTCGCACAGGCTCACGGCCCCGTAGCCTTCCTGCCAGCGAAAGGGTCCGTCGTGGTGGTTGAGCGCGTGGCTCGATGCTCCCTTGAGTTGGCGCAGACACTCGCTGACCGCCAGCTTGGGGGGAATGCCCACGACCAGATGCACGTGATCGGGCGCGTTTCCCATCGCATGGAGGAACACCCCGATCTCCGCGGCCTTCCCGCCGAGGATGCGATACAAAAGCGCTTCGCGCTCTGGTGTGAGCAGTGGCTCACGTTGGTGGGTCGCCCAGACCAGATGATACAACAGACGCCAATAGGCCATGCGGAGGCCCTCCCGGTTCGCAGGTACTAACAAACCCCATACCCGCGCCGCGCCCGGCCAGCGATCGGCACGTCCGCACATCGTCCAACCTCAATTCGAGAACATCGTGGGAGGAACCAGCCCACCAGGGCTTCGTTTGGGTAGCCGGAGGCTTCAGCCTCCGGGGAGTGCGGGTCGAGCGGGCGTCGTGGATACTGCGCAACGCGTCCACGACGGGGAGCAGCGGGGTTTTCTGAATTCACCCACACCCGGCTGCGGGTAGTGTCTCGGTTTCTGCGATCGGCCGCCTCCGGAGGCTGAAGCCTCCGGCTACTCCAACGAAGCCCTACGGGCTCGGAGTGATTTGCTCATTGATGTTGCGCACGAAGCGCTGTCCAGCAGCGATCACGCTCCGGGCACAATTGTGCCCTCGCTTTTCACACCTCTAAGGCAACGACGGACAGACCGGCACAGTCGCGAGCTGCCACGCCGGCGCAACTTTGGGGGAGACCAGCATGAAGAACGCAATGATTCGCTACGCCACCGCGGCGATCGCGGCGACCGGAGTGCTCGCTGCGACCGCGGCGCACGCCAAGCTGACGCCGGTGCAGAAGTGCGCATCGCTCAAGGAGACCGCGGCGTCCAAGAAGGTCACGGCCAAGATCAACTGTTATGCGAAGACCAAGTTCGCTGCCCCACCCTCTGCAAGCTGCCTCCAGAATGCCGAGACATCATACACCAAGGCCTTCGCCAAGGCCGAGAAGCCGGGGGCCTGCCTGCACAACGGCGACGCCGCCGACGTCGAGGCCGACATCGACACGCTCGTGTCGGAGCTGGTGCAAGCGCTGCAGCCGCCGGCGGGGGCCGCGAAGCCGGCGCAGACGTGCGCGGTGGCAAAGCTCAAGGCTGCCGGCAAGAAGGCGGCAGCCAAGATCAGGTGTCACGTGCAGGACTTGCCGCTGGGCAGCCAGTCCTTACTCACGTTCTGTCTATCCAACGCGGAGAACGTTTTCACCGCGGCAATCGCCAAGGCCGAGAATCCCGGCGCATGTGCCACGACCGGCGACGCCAGCACTCTGGAACGTTCCGTCGACGCCTTCGTCAACGCGGTGGTGCAAGCCCTCGTCCCGCCGGCACCGACGCCCACGCCCGTTCCCGGCGCCACTCCGACGGCGCCGTCCAGCACGTTGTGCTGCGACTTTCAGCCCGGCGCCGCGACTGGAAACTGTTTCGACAGCACCGCTGCGGCAGCCGCCGGTCGGTGCAGCGCGTTTCTAGGGACGCTGCAACCCAGCGGGACGTTCTGCTCCGCCGCGGCGAACCCGCGGTGCGCCGCAACGAAGTCGACCGGTCCGCGCTGCTGCAGCGTGCCGGCGAGCGGCACCAGTCCGAACTTCTGTTACGAGTACACCGACCCGATGGACCAAGACTGTCTCGGCTTCTTCAGCGGCGGAACGGTTCTCGTCGGAGGCAGCTGCGACCCCGTCAGCGGCGCGTGCACAGGATCGCCACCACCGCCGCAGACCGTGTGTTGTGACGGCGACTCAGGATTCGGGTCTAGGTGTTTGGATACCCTCGATCCGGGAGCCTCAAGCTATTGCGCCACTACCTTCAACCTCGCAGTCGCGGCACCGGGGACTGTCTGCAACGCGAGCACGGGCGCTTGTGGCGCAATCAAGCAGGCGAGCGCTTGTTGCCAGTTTCCTGGTCCCAGTTGCGTTGATTTCCCATCATCCAACAGCACGCTAGCGGGCCTTTGTCAGCTCGCTTTAGGCACCGTGAACCCCGGCGTCTCCTGCGGAGCCAGCAGCCGCACCTGCGGCGGGCCGTAACGCTTGGGACCAATCAGCGCACGACGCATGGTCAGGGCGGGCGGTGGTGCCCGCCCTGAACAAATCGGCGAGGTCACCGCCTGCTGAACATGGGGCGACGTCTGGATTTCAAGGGCACGCACAGAAGGAGGGCACAATTGTGCCCTCGCTTTTCACACCTCTAGGGCAACGACGCACAGACCGGCACGGTCGCCACGGCCGGGCCGGCGCAACTCACGGGAGGAGTCAGATGAAACACGCAGCAGAGCGGCGATCGTCTGTGTGCGTCCCCCTACTTGTCGTTGCCGCCTTCATCGCAACACTCTTCCCCCGCGGTGCACTCGCTACTCCGAGCTACATCTCCACCTTGGCGATTGATCCTGTCAGCCCGCACACGCTCTACGCCTTGACGCTCAAGGGGGTATCGAAGACGACCGACGCGGGCAGCAGCTGGCAGGGCGCCAACTCCGGCCTGCCGCTACCCGTGTTCGGCGGCGGGGTGCGCGCGATTTATCCGTTCACCCCGAGTACTCTGCTGCTGCTTATGCCGACTCATGAGCGCCCGAATTGACGCGGGCTTTCCGTCCGCCATGGCCATCGATCCAAGCACACCGAACGTCGTGTACCTTGGTACCTCGGACGGTGCTGGATTGTTCAAGAGCACGGACGCAGGTGCGACCTGGAAACGCAAGAAGGCTGGGATCGTCGGCACGTTGGTCATCGATCCCAGCGAGCCGAGCACGATCTATGCGGCGCTCAACACCGCGCGCGGGAACGGGAAGGGGGTCTTCAGGAGCACCGACGGCGGCGACCACTGGCGCAGCGCCAGCAAGGGGCTGCCCCGCAGGTAGGCCGCCGGCCTCCCGGAACCCACTGGGCACAATTGTGCGCTCGCTTTTCACACCTCGAAGTATGACCGGTTAAGGTCTCGTCGTGATGACGCATTAACGGACGAGGAGGACACTGATGACATCGTTGAGAAGCGTTCCAATGAACTTCATGAGGCTGCCTGTCATTCTGAAGCATCCCACTTCCGGGCCGAAGAATCCCGCGGTGCCGTTGGAACGGACGGTTCACCCAAGCTCGCGGCGCCGCCACCAAGGCATGGGCGGAGATGCATTCGCGCCGGAATTGGCGATGCTCAGCATGACATCCCGGTTCATGTCTGTTCACTGGCACGCGCCCCGCGTGCTACCCCAACTCAGAACCAACTGCTGCCACAAAGCTATTGGCCCGCGCGGCGTATTGCGCAGACTGGCGTGCCTCGTGGTTGCGGCAGGCGTCGCCGGGTGTTCCACGCCGGGGATCGTCAATCGCCTCGTCATCGATCCCGTGACGCCATCCACCATCTACGCGGGAACCAACGACGGCGGCATGTTCAAGAGCACCGATTCCGGTGGAAGCTGGCAACACATCAACACCGGCGTGCAGGAGAGTTTCGCCGCCCGTTCGGTGCAGGCCCTGGCCATCGATCCCACAAGTCCCTCGGCGTTGTATTTTGGCGCGCAGCCGGTTTTCCTCACGAGCAACGGCGGTGCTTCCTGGGCGGCGCGCGCACAAGGGATGACGCTCGGCTTCAACCAGTACATCACCGGGCTGGCCGTCGCTCCATCCGCCCCGACCACGGTGTATGCCGCGACCGGAGACTTCGCCAGCTGCAACGTCATCTACAAGAGCACCGACGCGGGGAACAGCTGGACGGCGAAACCTCCCGCGCCGTGTTCGTTGGCCCAACTGCGCGTGGCGGTCGATCCGTCCAACGCGAACACGGTGTATGCGGTCGAGACCAACGGCGGTGTCTTCAAGAGCACCGATGGCGGGACGATCTGGGCGCCGATCACGCCACCGCCGCCGAACAACTTCACGATCAACGATGTCCATGTCGACTCCTCCAATGGGACGACTGTGTACCTGACGCGCGAAAACTATTTCGACCCGTCCGGCGCAAATGTCCTGAAGAGCACCAACAGCGGCGCGAGCTGGGCGCCGCTCAACACCGGCACGTTCGCACGAGTGACGGCCCTGGCGGTCGCCCCCAACAATTCCGCGATCCTCTTCGCCGGGTTTCCTGGGGAGCCCGTGCTGCTGAAGAGCACCGACGGAGGAGTCACTTGGTCCCCGAGCGCCAACGGGTTGCCTGCATACGCGAACGTGACCGACATTGCGGTCAATCCGACAAACAATGCGATCGTGTACGCCTCCACCGACGCGACTGGTGGCGTCTACAAGAGCACCGACGGCGGAGGTTCGTGGAGCGACACCGCGCTGACACGGGCCCTGGCGTTCGGTGGTGGGCTGGTGCCGCCGGACAACGCCACGTTCACGGTCGAGCAGTCGGTCGTGAAGGCGCAGGACACGCTCATCAAGAATCTCGACAAGTGCTACCGCACCGGGGTGAAGAATCTGGTGAATGGCAAACCCGACAACATCACCACCTGCGTCAACGACCCGAGCAAGGGCGCGCTTGCCAAGTTCGACAAAACAGTCGCCAAGCTGCACCCGCCCAAGAAGCCTGTGCCGGCATGCATCGACCTGAACGTCCGGCGCGATTTCGTCGCGACCGCCATGCAGTCGCTCAACTTCCTCGTCTACTGCAGTGGCACCAGTTTATTCACAGGCGGTGGGCTCGTGCCGCCAGACCTCGCCACCCTCAACGGAGAGGAGGGCGTAGCGAAGGCGGCGGTCATTCTCGCGACGGATCTCAGCAAGTGTTCCCAGAAGGGGGTCGCGAACGTCCTCAAGTCGAAGCCCGACGGCGTGACGACGTGTACGGACGCTGCCCTTGCCAAGTTCGACAAGGCCATCGCCAAGCTGGCACCGCCCACCTGTTTGGATACGGCCAACCTGCGCGCGAATGCGCTTCTCGCTCCGCAGCTCAACAATTGGTGCGCCTTCTGACGAACGCGACGAGCGAGTGTCATCGCATTCTCGTGGGTTGGTCGCTGAATCAGAGCAGGTGATGGAATCAACCGGCAGTCAGCTGCGGGAGGCGCCCTCCCAGGAAACGATCTTCCGCCAAGAGGGCGAATACTGGACGCTCGCCTATGGCGGCATCGTGCGCCGGCTGAAGGACATCAAAGGACTGCAGCACCTCGCCTACCTGCTCCTCCGGCCGGGAGTCAGGGTTTCCGCTGTTGAGCTGGTCGCGGTGGCGCGCGGGGCGGTCAGTTCCGACGGTGAGCCACGCTCCGGCCCTTCGGCAGAGCGCGCCCGCCTGACGGTCACCAAGGCCATCAAGGCAGCGTTGGGAAAGATCTGCGAGCAGCACCCCACGCTCGGCCAGCACCTCAGCGCTACCATCCGGCGCGGCTACTTCTGTAGCTACACGCCCGATCCACGCTATCCGATTACGTGGCAGATGTGATGTGAGACTGATAGGACCGACCCGCCATGCAGTGTACATCATGCAAACATGACAACCGAGAGGGCGCCGCGTTCTGCGAGCGCTGCGCGGCGCCGCTGGCGCGCCTGTGCACCAGCTGCGGTGCTGATCTGCGCTCCACGGCGCGGTTCTGCGACACCTGCGGACAATCCGTTTCCGCTGCCGCCCCCGCTCCAGACGGTCCTGCCGCGTCGATCCACGCACCCGAGACACTCGCCGCCGGGCGCTATCGCATTGGCCGCCTGCTCGGCGAAGGGAGCAAGAAGCGCGTCTATCTCGCCCACGACGTGCGGCTCGAACGGGACGTCGCCGTCGCGCTCATCAAGACCGAAGGGCTCGACGAGGCCGGGCTGGCGCGGGTGCGGCGCGAAGCGCGCGCCATGGGACGGCTCGGCGATCACCCGCACATCGTCACGGCGCACGACGTCGGCGAGGACAACGGTCAGCCCTACATCGTGAGCCAGTACATGAGCGGCGGCTCCGTGGGCGACCTCCTGGAGCAGGCGCCGCAGCACCGGCTGCCGATCGACCACGCTCTGCGGCTCGCCCACGAGATCACTCGCGGGCTGGCGCACGCGCATGAGCGCAGCATCATTCACCGCGACCTCAAGCCGAGCAACGTCTGGCTGACCGGCGACGGGACGGCGAAGCTGGGGGACTTCGGGCTCGCCATGGCCCTCGATCGCTCGCGCCTCACGGTCGAGGGGATGATGGTGGGCACGGTCACCTACATGCCCCCCGAGCAAGCCCTCGGGCGTACGGCCGATGCGCGCAGCGATCTCTACGCCCTGGGCGCCATGGTGTATGAGATGGTGACGG
The DNA here is from genome assembly GCA_041497995.1 of Binatia bacterium. GTDB lineage: Bacteria > Desulfobacterota > Binatia > HRBIN30 > HRBIN30 > DATKMS01. Next base: position 9,447 of record JBGQHM010000161.1, read on the forward strand.
GACGCCCACCATTCCTCGGCGACGACGCCGTGGCCATCATCTCGCAGCACATCAACACACCGCCGGTCGCGCCGTCGTGGCACAACCCGGAGGTGCCACGCGCCCTCGAAGCCCTCATCCTGCGCCTGCTCGCCAAGGCCCCCGAGGAGCGGCCGGAAACCGCCACCGTCGTCAACGATGCCTTGCGCGCCATCGCCACGACGGCAGACGCGATCGTCGCGCCCGCTCCTGAGGATGCCAATCCGCTCGATCGCCTTGCCGGTGGCGTATTCGTCGGCCGCGAGCACGAGATGGATCTGCTCCGCGCCGGCCTGGAGAGCACCCTCTCGGGTCGCGGCCGGCTCATCCTGCTGGTCGGCGAGCCGGGGATCGGCAAGACGCGCACCGCCGAGGAGCTGGTCACCTACGCGCGCCTGCGCCGCGCGCAAGTCCTCTGGGGCCGCTGCTACGAGGGTGAAGGCGCACCGGTGTATTGGCCGTGGGTGCAGCTCATTCGACTGTACGTTCACGAGCGCGAGCCAGCAGCCTTGCTCTCCGAGATGGGCTCGGGAGCCGGCGCCATCGCGCAGATGGTCTCCGAGGTGCGCGAGCGGCTACCGGGCGTGACACTGCCGCCACCACTGGATGCCGAGCAGGCACGCTTTCGACTCTTTGATGGCGTGAGCACGTTCCTCAAGAACGCGGCGAAGAGCCAGCCGCTGGTCCTCGTCCTCGACGACCTCCACTGGGCGGATAAGCCGTCCCTCCTGCTCCTCCAGTTTCTCGCACGCGAGCTGCGTGCGACGCGCCTGCTGGTCGTCGCCACGTACCGCGACGTCGAGCTTGGGCGCCAGCATCCGCTGACACAAACCCTCGGTGATTTGTCGCGCGAGCAGTTGGCGGAGCGCGTCGTGCTGCGCGGGCTGACCGCACGCGACGTGACCCGATTCATCGAGATGACCGCGGGGCTGCGTCCGCCCGAGGCATTGGTGGCCGCGGTCTACAAGGAGACCGAAGGCAACCCGTTCTTCGTCAACGAGGTCGTCCGCCTGCTCGTGGCGGACGGCCGTCTCCAGCACCCGGAGACGGTGAAGTCATGGAGCGTGGGGATCCCACAGAGTGTCCGCGAGGTCGTGGGACGCCGGCTGGATCGCCTGTCGGAGCGCTGCAACCAGATCCTGAGTGTCGGCTCGATCATTGGCCGAGAGTTCGACCTCGACGTGCTGCGGCTGGTCAGCGGACTCGACACCGACGCACTGCTCGACGCGTTCGACGAAGCCGTGGCCGCACGCGTGGTCAGCGAGGTCCCACGGGTCACCGCACGCTACGCCTTCGCACATGCGCTGATCCGCGAGACTTTGTACGAAGAGTTGAGCGCAACGCGGCGCATTCGCCTGCATCGGCAGATCGGCGAGGCTTTAGAAGGGTTGTACGGCTCTACCCCCGAACCGCACCTGGCGGAGCTGGCCTATCACTTCTTCGAGGCGGCGCAGGGCGGTGGCGACGTCGACCGCGCCATCGCCTACGCGGTGCGTGCCGGCGACCGCGCCGCCGGCATGATGGCCCACGAGGAAGCCGCGCGGCAATACGACATCGGGTTGCAGGCACTCGACCTGCGCCAGCCGCCGGCGGAGCCGGAGCGCTGCGAGCTGCTGCTGAAGCTGAGCGAGACGTTGTGGCGGACCGGCGAGTACGGCCACGCCAAGGAGGTCGCCTTGCAGGCCGCAGATTTGGCGCGACGCGTGGGCACTGCGGAGCAGCTCGGTCGCGCCGCACTCGCGTATGGCGGCCCGCTGATCGCTTTCGCCGCGGTGGTTCGTGATGAGACTCTTGTCGGTCTCCTGGAGGAGGCACGCGCTGCCGTCGGGGAGTCACACGACGCGTTGCGGGCTCGCCTCGTCGGCCGGCTCGCGGAGGAGATCACCTTCAGCGATCCATTCGAGCGGCGCGTCGCGTTGAGCACCGAAGCTATCGCCCTCGCCCGCCGCACTGCCGATCCCGTAGTCCTCTTAGCAGCGCTGCGCAACGCGCACTGGGCCACATGGGTTCCCGAAACGGCAACGGAGCGGCTCGCGATGGCGGATGAGATGGTGCAGCTCGCGCAGCCGCTCGGCGACCCCGCGGCGCTGATCGAGGCACACGCGTTCCACTTCTGGGACCTGCTCGAGCTCTGCAGAGTGGCGGACGCGGAGACTGACTTCGCGGAGCTGACCCGGCTGGCCCTCGACACCCGACAACAGTACCTCCGCTGGGCGGTGGGGCTCTGCCGCGTTTTGCATGCCTTCGTTCATGGACGTTTGGGTGAGATCGAAGCGCTGGGACGCGAAGTGTTGGAGAGCGGGCAAGAGAGCCAGAATCAGAACGCCGCCCTCGTCTATGGCCTCCAGCTGATGGGGCTGCTGCGCGAACAGGGGCGCAATCAGGACTACGAGTCGATCATGGTGAGTGCGATCGCCATGTACCCCTCGATTGCGACGTCCCTCCACTGCCCCCTGGCGGTCGGGTGCTGCGATCAGGGCCGATACGTAGAGGCGCGTGTGATCTTCGAACAGGTCTCGCGCCACGCCTTCGCCGATCTCCAGCACGATGTCGCCTGGTTGGCCTGTATCGCATACTTGAGCGAGGTGTGCGCCGCGGTCGGCGACGCCGAGCGTGCTCAGGGGTTGTACGAGAACCTACTGCCGTTCGCGGAGCGCAATGTCACCGTCGGGCCAGTGCTGTCGCTCGGCGCTGCCGCACGTTACCTCGGCATCCTGGCTGCCATGCTGCAGCGCACTGAAGACGCTGCCCGCCATTTCGAGGACGCCCTGGCGATGAACGCCGCCATGGGTACGCGGCAGGCGCTGGCGCGCACACAGCTCGACTACGCGGCGCTGCTGTGGCGGCGTCGGCGTGCGGGCGATCGGTCCAAGGCACTCGAGCTGGCAAACCGCGCGCTCGACACGGCACAGGAGCTCGGCATGAGAATCGTCGTCGAGCAGGCCCTCGCCCTCAAGCTGCAAGCGCAAGGCGTCGACTCCGCCGACTTCAAGACCTCGATCGACGGGGTGACCGCCGCGGTGCAACGCGAGCGCCCCGATCTCCGGCCCCACGCCGCCCCCGACGGCACGGTCACATTGATGTTCAGCGACATGGAAGGGTTTACCGCCATGACCGAACGCCTGGGCGACCTCAAGGCGCGCGAAGTGATTCGACAACACAACCGCATCGTGCGCGAACAGCTCGGCGCGCACGGCGGCTTCGAGGTGGAGTTGCAGGGGGATGGTTTTCTGCTGGCCTTTCCGAGCGCGCGCCGCGCCCTGCTGTGTGCCATCGCGATTCAGCGCGCCTTCGCCGCCTACGACGATGCGCACCCCGAGCAACCCATCCGCGTGCGCATCGGTCTCCATACGGGCGAAGCGCTACGCGAAGCAGACAAGTTCTTCGGTAAGACCGTCATCCTCGCCGCACGCATTGCCGGCAGCGCCCGCGCCGGCGAGATTCTCGTCTCGTCGGTTCTCAAGGAGCTGACGGAGAGCATCGGCGACATCCGTTTCACCGGCGAGCGCCAGGTCGAGCTGAAGGGCATCTCCGGCACCCGTCGCGTGCACAGTGTCGTGTGGGAGGAATGACAGAGGTGTACCGGGATCGCGGCTGTGGCTACAAGTGCTTCGGGTTGATCGGCTGGCCGTGCGAGAACTCGACGAGGTTGCCATCCGGATCTGTGAGCATGCAGAAGTAGCCGACGATCGGGCCGGCGTCGCCGGGGCCCTGCATGAGCAAACCTTCCGACTGGCCGTGTGCAGCGATCGCGTCGACCGCCGCACGCGACGCCAGGTCGTAGCCGAAGTGGGCCATGCGCGGTGGCACCGTCGACTCACCGGGCTGCAGATGGATTGCGACGATCACGAACTCTGGGTCGTCGAGCGGTGAGGTGCTCGCCCAAGGCCGGGGGCGACCGGCCGATCTTCGCCAATCGCAGAGGGTCATGCAGGTCACCAGCTGCGTCGCGTCCTGGGTGTGGAGCTTCAATGGGGCCGCGACCAATTGGTCGCGGAGAGCAAAGTGATGGAATTGAGCGGAGTCAAGGTGACCCCTGCTTCAATGGGGCCGCGACCAATTGGTCGCGGAGAGCACGGACACCCTCGCGTTCTTCTGGTCGTCGGAGTCGCTGCTTCAATGGGGCCTTGTTGCATGGAATCCGACCATTCGGAGGTTTCAATGGGGCCGCGACCAA
>JBGQHM010000162.1:0-13585 GCA_041497995.1 Binatia bacterium
ACGCGCCGATTTGTTTCGCTCACCGGCGGGTATGGCGTACTTGCGCACTCAGCAAGGGACTGCTTCGGACGATGTTCGCAGAGCCTGTGCAGCCAAGCTGGCGGAATACGCGGTGACGACGCCGGCTAACACCGCGTCGCAGCCGACGCCAAGAGAAGGCGCGGCTGAACGCTGAGCCGTTAGACACCACGCCGAGGACGGAATGATGAAGAGAGACGGGGCAGGCGAGCTTGAGGACATAGGTCGGCGTCCGTTCCAGATCAGTCAGCCCGTCAAGATCGGGGTCGCAACCGGAATCGTCGCCAGCGGTCTATTTTGTCTACTTCATCGACCCCATAATGGGATTCCTGGGGAGGGCCCTGATTCATGCCGCGGGTTTCGCCCACGCATCATACCTCGATCGCCTCTATTCTGAGATAGCCGTCGGGGATCCGAACTACTCCTACGCAATTCTTTCGATGATGGAGATGGGCGTTCTCGGTGTGATTTGCGGCTACGAAGTCGCAAGATTTGTGTGGCGGCTCATGCCACGCTCTGTTCAGTTGACGCCGCACCGGGTCGAGACTCGTATGAGAATAGCTTCAGTTGCCCTGCTCCTGATCGCTGTGCCGTGGGTGTTGTTGAGCGTTGTTGATGGCTACATACGCCTGAAGACTTCTTCGTCGTTCCACCAACACCTGGCGATTCTCACTCCGTACACCCCACAAAAGGACATTAGGCTCCTTCGCTCGCGGTACGCGGCAATGCGGACCAGGGCAGACTACGAGGCACTTATGAACGACATGGCGAAGCTCGCGGAGTCGAATCACATCACACTTCCTCAGAACAAGCTCTATCCGTTTTGAGTGGGTGTCTAACAACGCCGATGGAGACCGACGCCGAAGGAAGGCGCGGCTCATCGCCAGAACGTTCGGCTGCTTCGAAGCAGGGAGGGGTGACACATGGCTTGGCAGATCAAGTGCACTCGCAGGGGTTGCACCGACCAGACCTGGGCCGGCAACATCGTTGACTTGATCGACAACCATCGGGACGGCGACGGCTGGTTCCGTTGTAAGTGCGGTCACCAAGGCTACATCGAGAAGTCCTTTGCTCTTCAGGAGCCCGGAGAGGTGTGGGAACCCTTCCTGAAGGGTATCATTCCGCTCGGTGATGCCGGCGAGACCTACCAGCCCTTCGTGTTCCTTGTCGGCAGTACGCCTGCTGGCCAGGCGGATGCCGTCTGGTTCTCTTACTACAAGGACCTGAGACCTTCTGGCGGTCGCCTGAAGCTCGGCTACGGCCCTGGCGGACCTCCCGTTCTCGGTACCGAACGTGTCGCTACTCTCGTCAAGCAACTCGCCGCTCTCGGGTTGCTCTCGGCCAAAGATTTGCGGGCGTAATGTGTGCCGTTCACAACACGCGGGCCGGTGTGCAGGTGCGCCCGCCACGTGGCGGATCATCTCAGCGTAGCCCTCCAGCCGCGCAGGCCGGGACGCACGCGGCATTCGACGGCGAGAGTTGACGGCCTCATCGGGGACTGGCAAGTAGTGCCATGCCTACGGGTGGCCCCATGCCCTCCCGGGATTTTCTCTCACCGGTGACCTGCCGGAAGGCGTACACCGGGCGACTCTCGCGCAAGTGGTCGAACGCTTCGGTGGTGGAACCGTTCAACGTCTGGCGGTCGCCAATCGTCTGGAGCACATCTACCATACGGCTCACTCGACCGGCGGTTCGTTGTCTATGGCTCCTTTGTCACGCAGAAGCGCCAGCCGAACGATGTTGATGTCTTCCTCATCATGGAGGACAGCTTCGATCTGGCCCAGGTCACCGGGGAAGCGAGGCTTCTCTTCGATCATCTGGCCGCTCAGACTCACTTTGGTGCCAGCGTCTTCTGGGTGCGGCGGCTGGGTTGTTTCGGCGGCGAGCAGGCCGCTATTGAGCACTGGCAGATGAAGCGCGATCGTGGCAAGAGAGGAATAGTCGAGATTGTCGAGGACGCCCTATGATCGCCAACGACGAAGAACTAGAAGTCATGTTGGACCGCATTGTTCATTTTCAGCATCAGGTCGCCCACCTGCGCAGGGTCGAAACCAATCCTGTCAATTTTCACGCCTCCGTATCCGGTTTTCTGGCTGAGGTCGATCGTATGCAACTCGAGGTGCGCGAGTATCTCAGTATTCATCCCGGCGAGCAGCTCGCACCCCACGACGCCCGCCATAGCTGACCCGGGGCAGTGGCGACGTCTGCGCGCGCGCGATCCCGAGGATCAAGGCGATGGAGCCGACGCGAAAAGAACGCGCGGCTCATCGTCGCGACGTTGGACCGTCGGGTGTGATCCGGCCATGCTCGATCGTTAGGCCGCATACCCGGCGTTTAAGAAGGAGGCTATCGTGCTCCGGATGCCCGGCTTCATCATTGTCGCGATTCTGACGCCCGCCCTTGCGGCGCACGAGCACACCCATCCGCCGGCTCTAAAGCTTGGTACGATTCGCTTCGCCACCTCATGTAGCGCAGCCGCTCAACCCAGTTTCACTCGAGCGGTGGCGCTTCTGCACTCGTTCGCATTTCCCCAGGCGGTTGACGGATTCAACGCCGCACTGAAGACTGATCCGAAATGCGCGATCGCATACTGGGGCCTGGCATTGAGCGCATGGGGCAACCCGTTCGCCGCTGGAATCAAGCCGGACGCACAGCTGGAGCGGGGGCTCGACGCCACCCGGCTGGGGAGAGCGATTGACGCGACGACGGATCGCGAGCGCGAATACATCGTGGCTGCGTCTCAGCTATTCGACAACTTCCACACTATCGATCAGCGGACGCGCGTGTTGGCGTATCGCGATGCGATGGCCCGACTGTCGGCGCGCTTTCCTGACGACAGCGAGGCGTCGATCTTCTACGCGCTCGCGCTGGCGTTTTCCGCGGACCCGGTCGACAAGACATATGCGAACCAGCTGAGAGCGGGGGCGATTCTCGAGAAGCTCGAGGCGAGTCAGCCCGACCATCCAGGGCTCGCGCACTACATTATTCATAGTTACGACGTTCCAGCGCTCGCTCCTCGAGCGCTGGACGCCGCGCGCCGCTATGCGAAGATTGCACCGTCGGAGCCGCACGCGCTGCACATGCCATCGCACACGTTCACCCGGGTGGGCGACTGGCAGGCATCGATCAACGCGAACATCGCGTCGGCTGCAGCCGCCCGGCGCGAGGGGTCCAGCGCGGAGGAGCTGCACGCGAGTGATTACCTCATGTATGCGTACCTCCAGACCGGACAGGATAGAGCAGCGCAACGGTTGCTCGGGGCGTTGCCGGCCATTGCCGCTCATTTCGATCCAACCAGTCTCGGATCGGGTGCACCTCCGGCGGCCGGTTACTTCGCCATCGCCGCGTTGCCGGCGCGCTACGCGCTCGAGCGTGGTGACTGGAAGGAGGCAGCGAGACTCGGGGTTCATCACACGCCGTTTCCCTACACCGACGCGATTACCTATTTTGCGCGCGCCATGGGCGGGGCGCGGATCGGAGACACCGCGGTCTCGAAATCGGCCGTTGCGGCACTCCTGCAGATTCGCGATCGCCTGACGCAACAGAACGAAACCTACTGGAGCGAACAGGTCGAGATCCAACGACGGATCGCGTCGGCGTGGGTCGCGTTGGCGGAAGGTCGCAGCGACGCTGCGCTGCTGGAGATGCGCGAGGCGGCCGATCGGGAAGATGCGACCGAGAAGAACGCCATCACGCCAGGGCCGATTGCACCTGCGCGAGAACTGCTTGGCGAATTGCTACTGGAGCTGCACGAGCCAGCTCAGGCCGCACGTGAATTCACCAAAACGCTCAGGAGCGAGCCGAACCGGCTCCGCGCGCTGGCAGGATCCGCAAGGGCCGCCGCCGCAGCCGGCGACCGGGCTGCGGCGCAACAGTACTATAGCCAACTGGTGAAGGTCTGCGCACGTGCCGATCGGCCAGGACGGCCGGATCTGGTCGATGCGCGAAGGATGACAGCGCGCTCCCGATGATGTAGGCATCGGACAGCTCTTTCTACGGGCGGTCCAACCCGCCGCTGGAGCCGACCGCTGAAGAACTCGGCGGCTCAGCGGCAGACCGTTAGCCAGGCCGAGGGGCTGCGTGCTAGAGAAATACAGGAGGAAGCCAGCATGGCCGTTCGCGAGCCTCTGATCACGACGTCGCCGGGGCGTTTGAGTGGAACTCCTGTGTTCGCTGGGACCCGGGTCCCCGTACAAACGCTCATCGACTACCTTGAAGCCGGCGATTCCCTAGACGCTTTCTTGGACGACTTCCCCAGCGTCTCTCGGGAGCATGCGATTGCTGTGCTGGAAGTCGCGAAGTCCGCACTCCTAGCCGAAGCAGTTGCCGCCTGACTCCGAGCGGCCACCTGGATGCGAGTGCTCCTCGATGCGTGCGTCCCGAAGGGTCTGCGCAGGAGCCTGTCGGGCCACGAGGTTCGGACCGCTCCCGAAATGGGCTGGGGCGATCTCGACAACGGTGACCTGCTCGACGCCATGAAGGGTCTCTTCGACGCATTGGTCACGGTCGACCGGCGGCTTCCACAACAGCAGCACATCAAGGACCGGTCCTTGGGAGTTGTGGTGCTCCGCGCAAAGTCGAATCGCCTCTCGGATCTTCTCCCTTTGGTTCCGGAGCTTCTCGCAGCGCTCTCGACCCTCGACGCTGGTGCAGTCACCGAGGTTTAGTTCAACAACCGGTTGCAGAGCACGGCGCAAAGCACCGCCGCTGAACCGAAGCGTTGGTGTCCGACTCCCATCCAGCGAGCGCGCTCGGAAGCGTCGTCGTGCCGACGATTGCTTCGCGGTCCCTGGTCACGCGTGCTGCTGTCGCTGTACGCGGCGGTCGGCCCATTCAAGATTCCGATTCGCGACAAGCTTCGCGGTTTTTGCAGCGGGCTCGGCGTGTGAGGTGTGCGGGCTGTCGCTCCGCCGGTCAGCGCCAGCCGAGGACGTCGGCCATGCCGTAGCGGCCGACCGGTTGTTGCACGAGCCACAGGGCGGCGCGGATCGCGCCGCGCGCCAGGCAGTCGCGGCTCTGAGCGCGATGCGTCAGCTCGATGCGCTCGCCCATGCCGGCGAAGATGACAGTGTGATCGCCGACGATGTCGCCGCCGCGTAGAGCCATGACGCCGATCTCGCGCTGCTGGCGTCGGCCGACAACGCCCTCGCGTCCATAGACGGCATCGGCAGCCAGCGTGCGCTTGGTAGCGTCCGCGACCGTTCTGGCGAGGGCCAGAGCCGTGCCGCTCGGTGCGTCGACCTTCATGTGGTGGTGGATCTCGACAATCTCAGGATCAAAGTCGGCGCCGAGTGCGAGCGCTGCCTCACGCGCCAGCCGTTGGAGCACGGCGATGCCTACGCTCATGTTCGGTGCGATCACGCAGCGAGTCTGTGGTGCCAGGCGGTCGACCTCCGCTTGCTGCTGGGCGGAGAAACCGGTCGATCCGATGACGATCGGGCTCTGCTTTTGCACCGCGGTGCGGAGATGATCCACTGCGGCGGCCGCGTTGGTGAAGTCGAGCGCGACGGCGTCGGGCGTCGCCAGAGCGGCGAAGTCTTCCGTGATGGGCACGCCGAGCGCTCCGACGCCAGCCAGTTCACCAGCGTCTTTCCCCAGCGTTGCGTTGCCCGACGCTTCGACGGCACCGGCGAGCGTTGTGGCCTCGTTCTGCGCCACCAATGTCACGAGTGTGCGGCCCATCCGGCCGGCAGCACCACAGACGACTATGCGCGTCATCGTATCGTCTCCACGAGGGATCGGAGCTCAGAGCAAGCCGGCTTGCTGCATCGCGCTGCGCAGCTTGGCGCGCGGCGCCTCGCTCATTGATAGCAGCGGTGACCGCAGCTCGTCGCGGCAGTAGCCCATCATGGACAGCGCAGCCTTGATGCCGATCGGATTGACCTCGGTGAACAGCGCCCGGAGCAGCGGCAACATCGCGTAGTGGAGACGGCGACCCGTGGTCCAGTCGCCGCGCAGACATGCGGCGGTCATGTCAGCGGTCTGCTTGGGGAGGATGTTGGCGCTCACTGAAATGACCCCGACCGCGCCCACCGCCATATCTGGCAAGGTCAGCGAGTCGTCACCGCAGTACACCTCGATCTTGTCGCCGCACAGGCGAATGACTTCCTGCACCTCGTCGAGCGAGCCCGTGGCTTCCTTCAAGCCGACGATGTGTTCGAGCTCGGCGAGCCGCGCGATCGTCGTCGCTTCAAGCTTGGAGGCCGTTCTCCCCGGGATGTTGTACACGATCAGCGGGAATCGCGTGGCTTCGGCGATAGCCTTGTAGTGGAGGTAGATGCCCTCCTGCGTCGGCTTGTTGTAGTAGGGCGAGATGAGCAGCGCGGCCGCCGCGCCGGCTTGCTTCGCGGCGTGGGTCAGGTTGATGGCCTCGGCGGTGGAGTTGGAGCCCGTACCCGCGATGACCGGCACGCGCCCCTTTACGAACTTCACCACAAGCCGCACAACCTCGGCGTGCTCCTGATGTGTCAGCGTCGCCGACTCCCCAGTGCTCCCGCATGGGACGATGGCCGAGACGCCGTTGGTGACCTGAAACTCGACCAAGCGCTCAAGCGCCTCGGCGTCGATCTGGCCATCGCGGAACGGCGTGATGATCGCCGGCATTGAACCACTAAACATGCGTCACCTCTCGACGGCAGGGCTCCGAGCCTGCCGGACCAGTATCGTTGCCGGACACGACCTCACACCTCGATCTCCCCGCTGAACACTTCCTCCGCGGGCCCGGTCATAAGGACGTGGTTGTCGGCAGCGTTCCATTCGATCTCCAGATCGCCGCCGTTCAAGTGAATCGTTGCACGCCGCTCCGCCTTGTCGTTGAGGACCGCCGCAACGAGCACTGCGCAGGCGCCGGTACCGCATGCCGCCGTTTCTCCCGATCCACGTTCCCACACGCGCATGCGCAGCTCGTTGCGCGTTACCACCTGCACGAACTCCGTGTTCACGCGCTTCGGGAAGAAGGGATGATGTTCGAAAGGCGGGCCGATCTCGGTGAGGGGCAAACCGTCGACGCGCGCGACGAAAGTCACGCAGTGCGGATTGCCCATCGACACACACGTGACCTGGTAGGTCCGGCCGTCCACTTGGAGCGGCGCGTCGATGACACGCCCTTCGGCAGCCACCGGAATGTGTGGACCGTCGAGGATCGGCTCGCCCATGTCGACCGTCACGGCTTGCACGCGGCCGTCATGTGTCTGCAGGCGCAGCACCTTGATGCCGGCGTCGGTGGCGACCCGCAGCGTGTCCTTGCGGACCAGCCCGTGATCGAAGACGTACTTGCCGACGCAGCGGATGCCGTTGCCACACATCTCGCCACGGCTGCCGTCGGCGTTGTACATCTCCATGCGACAGTCGGCGACGTGGGACGGGCAGATCAGGATGACGCCGTCCGAACCGATGCCGGTGTGCCGCGGGCTCACGTGGCGCGCCAGTGCTGCGGCGTCGGCGACGGACTCGGCGAAGCAGTCGACGTAGACGTAGTCGTTGCCGATGCCGTGCATCTTGGTGAAGCGCAAGCGGGCCATGTCACTGCAGGACGGTGGGGATGCTTTCGCCGCGGATGAGGTCGTCGAGCGTCTCGCGCTCGCGAACGACGTAGAAGCGGTCGCCGTCGACCATCACCTCGGGAGGGCGCGGCCGGGTGTTGTAGTTGGACGCCATGACGAAGCCGTACGCTCCAGCGCTCATGACGGCGAGCAGGTCGCCGGCGGCGACGGGAAGGATCTCCCGATCCTTGGCGAAGAAGTCGCCGCTCTCGCAGACCGGGCCGACGACATCGGCGACGATCTTGGCGCCGTCGCGCGGCATGATGGGCTGGATGCCTTGGAACGAGCCGTACAGTGCAGGACGGATCAGATCGTTCATCCCGCCGTCCACGACGACGAAATTCTTCTCGTCGGTGCCCTTCAGATAGAGCACCCGGGTCAGCAGAATGCCGGCGTTGCCGACGATGACCCGTCCGGGTTCAAGCACCAACGTGGTGTCGAGACCACGTAGGCCTGCGGTGACGGCCGCGGCGTACTCGCGCGGCTCCGGTGGCTGCTCGTCGTTGTAGGTGATGCCGAGGCCGCCGCCCATGTCGAGGTAGCGGATATGGAACTGCTCTTGATGGAGGCGCTCGACGAGGTTGCGGATGCGAGCCAGGGCGTCGACGAACGGCGGCACGGTGGTGAGCTGCGAACCGATGTGACAGTCGACGCCCACGACCTCGATGTGCGGGAGCTGCCGCGCCCGGCGATAGTCCTCGATGGAGCGCTGAATGTGGATCCCGAACTTGCTCTTCTTGAGGCCCGTCGAGATGTACGGATGCGTCTTCGGGTCGACGTCCGGGTTGACGCGCAGGGCGACGCGTGCCTTCACGCCGACCGCGCCCGCCGCCGTGTTGATGGTGTCGATTTCCCCGGGCGACTCGACGTTGAACATCAAGATGCCGGCGCGCAAGGCCGCGACGATCTCATCGCGCGTCTTGCCGACGCCGGAGAAGACGATCTTGGCAGGATCCCCGCCGGCGCGCAGGACGCGAAACAGCTCGCCACCCGAGACGATGTCGAAGCCGCTGCCTTCGCGCGCGAAGGTCCGCAGCACCGCCAAATTCGAATTGGCTTTGACAGAGAAACAGATCAGGTGCGGTACCGATGCGAACGCTTCGTCGAACACCTTGTAGTGGCGTCGCAGGGTCGCCAGGCTGTAGACGTAGCACGGGGTGCCGACCCGTGTCGCAATTTCGCGCAGCGGCACGCCTTCCGCGTGCAGCTCACCGTTGCGGAGTTGGAAGTGATGCATTCCTGTCCTCGTTCTTCACTATGCGTTCGATGGTCACGGGGTTGGACGGTGGACTAAAGTACCGATCGAGTGTGAAAGATACAACCCGGTAGCGATAGGCGATGCCCAGCTCGACGTCACGATCGAGGTGCTTGAAGCGCTTGATTTGACGGAAGCGATCGCGGTCCGTCACCTCGAGCACGGCGATCCTGTGATACTCGAGCGCCTCGCCGGTTGCTCGCTCCACGATGAAGCCGCCCAGATCGGTTATACGCTCGCCGTCGACGTAGAGCTGCGGGCGACCCCACGACAGCTGCACGCCATCCGCCAGGTTGCTCGCTGCCAAATCCGCGAGCGGCCGCGGCAGCACATCCTCCGGCGGCCGCGGTGCTGCCTTGCGGGCGCAGCCTGGAAGAATCAGAAGGCAGCAGGCAGACAGCAGCAGACAGCAGGAAGCTGCAAAGGTGCGCATGGTCACTGTTGACATGTACCTTCTTCAGCCGCGGTGCTTCCGCAGTTGGCGCCGGACATTTTGCGGGGCGGTCCCGCCGATGGCGCTGCGGCGACGGACCGCGGCGTCGGCATTCAGCCATTTTCTTACGTCCGGACCGAAGCGTGGCGAGAAGCGTCGCAGCTCGGCCAGCGTCAGCTCCTCGAGGCTGCAGCGCTCGGCCAGGCAGTGGCGGACGATCGCACCGACGGCACCATGGGCATCGCGGAACGGTACGCCTTTAGTCGCCAGATAATCCGCCAGCTCGGTGGCCAGCGTAAAGCCGGCGGTGGCGGCGGCGCGCATGCGGTCGCGCTTGACGCGCAGCTGCGGCAGCATCGCGCTCAAGATCTCCAGGCTGGTCTTGATGGTGTCGACACTGTCGAAGACCGGCTCCTTGTCTTCCTGCAGATCGCGATTGTAGGTCATCGGCAGACCCTTGAGTGTCGTCAGCAGGCTCATGAGGTTGCCATACAGCCGGCCGGTCTTACCGCGGATCAGCTCGGCGACGTCGGGGTTCTTCTTCTGCGGCATGATCGAGCTGCCGGTGGCGAAGGCGTCGGGCAGCTCGACGAAGCCGAACTCCTGCGAGGACCAGAGAATCAAGTCTTCGGCCATCCGGCTCAGGTGCATACCCAGAATGGCGCAGGCCGCGAGGAATTCGGCGGCGAAGTCGCGATCACTCACGGCGTCCATGCTGTTCGTGCTGACCGCACCAAAGCCGAGGCGGCGGGCGACGTAAGCCCGATCGATCGGGAAGGTCGTTCCTGCCAGCGCTCCCGACCCGAGCGGCAGCACGTCGAGCCGCTGCAAAGAATCCTCAAAGCGTCCGCCATCGCGCGTGAGCATCTCGGCGTACGCCAGGCAATGATGCGCGAAGAGCACCGGCTGCGCTGGCTGGAGGTGCGTGTAGCCTGGCAGGATGACGTCGACGTGCCGCGCTGCCAGGGTCGCCAACGCTTGCCGCAGGCGCACGAGGAGCTGGCCGATGGCGGTGCCCTCCTCGCGCAGGAAGAGGCGCAGATCGAGTGCCACCTGATCGTTGCGGCTGCGCGCCGTGTGCAGCTTGCCGCCGATCGCACCGACCTTCTCGATCAGGCGCCGCTCCACGGCCATATGGATGTCTTCGTCGCCGGGCGACGCGCGGAACTTCCCGGACGCAAACTCGGCCTTGATGCGGCCGAGCGCGGCGACGATACGGCCGGCATCGGCCTTCGGAATGATGCGTTGCCGTGCCAGCATCTCGCAGTGGGCGATGCTGCCGGCAATGTCGTGCGCGTAGAGCCGGCGATCGAACGGGAACGAGGTGGTGAACGACTCCACCAGCCGGTCCGTGGGTTCGGCCATGCGCCCCGCCCACGCCTTGTGCGTCCGCTGCGGCATGCGGCGCACCTTAGCGAAAACCCACGCGCAAATGAATGACCGTTCGTCGAGCATGGAAACGCGACGCGAGCGTCACTGGTGCCCCTGTGACCTTCCTTCGAACGGTCGATCCGCCGCTCGTCTTCGAAGCGGCGGACCCGACGCCAGACCCACCTTTCCGCCCGTTCAGGTGCCGCTTGGTGCAGTTCTTGCCGTTTTGGTTTACTTTCGCCGCCTGTTTGTCGTATGAATACGGAGAAATCAGATATCCTACGGGTTCTGGGTCTGCGTGGAAGGAGTCTTATGAAGGCGCTCTCGTCAGCGGTGGTGGTTGTGGTCGGCGTGCTGTTCGCACCCGTGATGTCTTGGGGATCAGCCAAAACCTGTCTGACAGGGGCGCCGGCTGAAGTTGCGTCCGATCCGGCGCAGATCGGTGCGGTGCGCACCCAGATCGACAGTGCCTGCCCGTGCGCCAGCTTCGACGGTAGCTCTGGGAAGACGCACGGCGCCTACGTCGCCTGCGGTAACGCCGTCATCAAGAGCCAGGTGCAATTGGGCGCGCTCCGGTCGCAGTGCAAGGCGACGGTCAAGAAGTATTACTCGAAGTCCACCTGTGGCATGAACCCGACGATGGAGGCCGTACCGTGCGTCCGAACCAGCTCGACGAGCGGCAAGGTGAGCTGTGCGATCACATCCGCCGCCAAGTGCGTGGGTCAGCAAGGAACGCTGACGAATACGGCCTGCTCGACTTTCACCACGTGTGTCGACGCGGCCGATAGCAATCATGACCTTGTCATCGCTGCCCCCGGCGACAGCGGGGCTTGTGCTGCGACGTGCGCTGACGGGAGCGCGTCTTTTTCGAGCACATTCCAGGCAATCCAGAAAGTCATCTTCGAGAAGCACAGCTGCAATACGTCCGCTTGCCACGGCAGTAGCGCGCAGCCGCAGGGTGGTCTGGACCTGTCGCCCGCCGTCGCCTACAAGAATCTGATCGAGGTTCCATCAACCGAGAGTACGTTCAGCCGCGTCCAGCCCGGCGATCAGAATCGCAGTTTCTTGTGGCTGAAGCTGGCGGCCAAGACCGATCCGAGCAAGTTACCGTCCGGCGTGCAGGTCGCCGGCGCACCGATGCCTAACGGGTTGGCGGCGCTGAGTGCCGACGAGCTCGAGGCCGTGCGCTTGTGGATCTTCGACGGTGCGCCGGAGACGGGAACCGTGGGAGGAACGGAAGGACTCCTGAATGCGTGCCTGGCGACGCCGGAGCCGATCCTGATCAAACCGTTGACCGCGCCGGCCGCCGGTAAAGGTGTGCAGCTCGCGATGCCGCCCTGGAAGCTCGAGGCGCACAGCGAGCACGAGATCTGCTTCGCGACGTACTACGACCTCACGAAGCAGGTGCCGCAGCAGTTTCAGGACCCGAGCGCTACGATGTTTCGCTTCGCCGCGCAGGAGTTGCGGCAAGACCCGCAGAGCCACCACCTGATCCTGAATCGCTACGTCGGGTCGGCGAGCGACATTCACGACTCGAGCTTGGGCGCGTGGACCTGCAACGGTGGGGCGAAGGCCGGTCAAACATGCGAGCCCACGGATCTGAAATCCTGCGGAACCGGGACCTGCACCAGCGAAATCAAGCAGTCCTTTGCGTGCGTCGGCTTCGGTCCGCAAAACGGCGGCTTCAGTTACTACGCCATCGGCGGTGCGCAGAAGTCGCAGTCAAACACCGACTACCTCCCCGGCGTCTTCGCGCAGATTCCGATGAAGGGGATCCTCTACTGGAACTCGCACGCGTTCAATCTGACGGATCGAGACACTACGATGCACGCCTGGCTGAATTTCAGCTTCGCAGACGACACGCGCTATCCGGTGCAGGGCATCTTCGATGCGTCGCACATCTTTGCGGCAAATGCCGCGCCGTATACGACGCAGACGATCTGCAACGACTTCGTTCTGCCGCAGGGCGCGCGCCTGTTCGGCCTCTCATCGCACACCCACAAACGCGGTAAGCACTTCAGCGTCACGACCGCCAACGGGGCGTCGATCTATGACAGCTTCGTCTACAACGATCCGCTGAGCGCGACGTTCAATCCGCCGCTTGCCTTTGATTCGGTGGACGACACGCAGCGCACGCTCCACTATTGCTCGTTCTACAACAACGGTGTCGCCGCCGATGGATCGCCGGATCCGAACACGGTCACACGGCGCTCGAAGACGCCTCAGAGCGCGATAAGCCTTTGTACGCCGCGTGCCTGCGCTGCTGGCAAGATCGGCCTCGCGTGTAGCGGAGTCGGCGATGACCACACCTGTGATTCCGCGCCGGGAGCGAATGACGGGCTGTGCGATGCCTGCCGGATCACCGGCGGCGAGAGCACCGAGAACGAAATGTACATTCTGATCGGACAGTACTACCTCGGCTCCAGCAGTGCCGCGGCAAAACGCTCCGTCGATGCGCAGGGGCGTTCGACGTCAACGGAAGTGGCGTTGCCGCCGCAGATGGGGTGCGCGTCCTCGCATTCGGGGCACTCCGCCATGCATTCCATGCACGCTGGGCAGTAATTGCCTCGCGGGCCCGGGCCGCCGGCTCGGGTCCGCGGAGCGCCTTCCCACCCGAACAACGCTAAGCTGCAACTGACCACGTTCCGTCGGAATCGCCGGCGGGATTGCTGGTGTGAACGGTACCGCGCCCGCCCGGGTTCCTAGCCCGCAATGAAGATTCGGGCGGCATGCGATGGGGGAGGTCGTGTAAGTCAGTTGACAATGCATACTAGAGTATTGTACGCACTGTGTCGCAATGACATGGTGTGGCTAGGCGGTGGGCGCAATGACCGCGGGGGCCTTGGTGGCATCAATGGCGCTGGTGATTCTTCCGGCGCGCGCTTACGCGCAGGCCGTCCTGGCGTCCGGGGAGCTGCAGATTCGTGGTGTGCGCTTGGCGGTGTCTCCGGCGACGCAGGTTGTGCC
>JBGQHM010000163.1:0-13581 GCA_041497995.1 Binatia bacterium
CAACGACGCAACCGGATGCATCGCAGGTTGCCAGCATGGACAACGCCGCATCGATCGAGTCGCTGGAGAGCGACGTCGATGCCGTTACGGTTCTCAACGATCCTGAAACACGGACGACCGTTCTGTGGGTGAGTGACGATACGTTGGGTGGTGGGGACACACCGTGACGGGGATGTCTGGGGTCGCCCTGAGTGCCTTCGTTGCTGTCTTGGGATTCCAGTGCGCCGCGCTGGCTGCGGACGCCTCGCCCGAACCGGTCACCAGCCCGGCGGTGGGTGGGCTCGCGGTTGAAGTGCGGATCGGTGCGGTCCTCGCCAGCAACTCGAGCCAGGAGTTCGACGCGCGCCTCGCTTCCTTGCACCGTCAGTTCAACACGCTCTTTCCCTACACGTCGTACCGCCTCGTCAAAGAGGAGCGCCAGCGTGTGCCCTGGGGTGGGAAGGTCGGCTTCGATATTCCCGGTGGCCGCTACGTCTTGGTGATCCCCCGTGAGTTCAAGAACGACCGCGTGTCGATGAAGGTGATGGTGATCGAAGGCTCCAGACCGATCGTCGATACGACGGTGTCGTTGCGCAACCACGCCACGTTCCTCGTGGGTGGTCCGCGCCAACACGAAGGGGTGCTGATCCTGTCGATTGGTGCCGACACGTTGCCGTGATGTTCTCACAACTCCAGCTGCTCATTGACCGCACCCTCTCCGGCGTTGCGACGGCGCAGCGCCTCATGGCCTTCTGGGGTCCGGTGACCGATGTGTCCAGCCTGGTCGGCCCGCTGCTGGCCATCGCATCGGTACTGATGCTCGCGCTCCTAACCGGGATTGCTGTCGGCTCGCTCGCTACGCTGATCATGGCGCTGATGATCCTCTACCTGCTACTCACCGAAGTCTTCGGCGTGACCATTGACGTCAATCTTGCCTGACTGAGTGTACGGGCGCGTTTGATCGCCCGCCGTCCATGGGTGTGAACCTGTCAGGAGGGCTGCGTCGGTGTGTCGCCAATCGCCGCAGGCGTGGGTAACGCGAAGCGAACTCGCTTACCCGCAAGGTCGAGCGCGAATTGTTCCGCTGCGCTCCGGTCGACGAATGTAACCCCGGGCTCATACTTCCCACATCCGAGCACGACCACATGATCGATGATCGTTTCACCCAGCGCGATCTGCACATCAGCTCTTGACGCACAAACGAGATCGATTGCGCGTTGAAGTTTACGCTGCGCGGTTGGAGTCGCATCAAGAACAATACGGTACAAGTGCGGGTCCTTCATGAAGGGTCTGGCGCTCGGTTCCACCTCGACCGGAACAACTAGCCCTCTGACGCCCAGGACCTCGCTCCGTGAGACACTAGCGATCGCTGGGATCGCGACGCGAACCCTCTTACCGGTTCGCAGGCTTAGGGACTTCATTTTGCTCCCCGCTGGTGCCTGGGCTTCCGGCAAGTAGAACGCTAGCCGCTGAGGAACTTGCTCCGACATTCCCGGCGATCCTGCGCTCACACAGACGACCAATATCGAGGTCGCAACACGGCTCATACGCAAGGTTCACCGGCCTGCCCGGTCGCCGATCAGACAGGCTTCTCTCGGTAGTAACTGATCAAGATATCGGCAATCTCCGGGCGCAGGATACGCGCGTCCGGCCGCTCGCCGTTGCCGAGCATCTCGCGGATCTTCGAGCCGGAGATCGAGACCGGCTTTTCACCCGGGTGCTGCTCCATCAGCTCCACCCGTCCGGCGCTTTCGAAGTAGGCGGCGAAGCCGATGTTGCACGGGCGAATGTGCAGGTTCCCCTTCAGGTTGCTGAAGATCTCCTGCGCGTCGAAGTCGCCCCAGATGGGTTTGCCGTCGTCGAAGGGCGCATCGGCGTGCTTGCGGCCAATGACGATGTCGGTGAAGCCGAGGTTCTGGCGATAGATGGAATGCATCACCGCTTCCTTCGGGCCGCCGTACAACATTTTGATGTCGAGGCCGACAAGCTCGAAGATTTCCGTGAGGTCGTAGCCGCGTGATTCCCACAACGCTGTGTTCTTGTCGCCTTTGCCGAGCAGCTTCTGCTCATGCAGGGCGCGGTAGCAACGCATCCGCACCCGTGCAGGCACGTCGTCGCCCTTCAGCTCACCGATGAGCGGGTTGAGCACCACGCCGGCGAAGTGGCCCTCGCTCGTCAGGCGCTCGACACCGGCGACGAGCGCATACTCGTGCGCGCGGTGCAGGGGGTTGCGCGTCTGGAAGGCGACGGCGCGTTCCCAGCGCCGCTCGGCGATCAGTGTGCGCACTTGTCGCGGCGTCAGCACGAACTCGCCGTACTCCGAATCGACTTGTTGTGGCAGCGCCCAGATCTCGCCACCTACGAGGACAGTGCGCGAGTCGTCCATGATCATATGACCGCCCGGATGATTCGTCTGCTTGGTGCCGTAGAACTTCTCGACGTGCTTCGTCTTGTTCCAATCGAAGATGCTGGAGACGTGCAGCACGGCGACGACGTTGCCCTCGTGCACCAGCGCCGCCGAATGCCCGATGCGCAGATGCTCGGCCTCGGCGTCAGTGACAGGGAACGCAATCGGCGCGGTCCACGCATAGCGCCGGAAGCCGTAGTCGAGTGCGTCGTGGTCGAGGACCTCGTGCCATGTCTCCTCGTCCATCGCGCCGGTCAGCGGTGACAGCGTGCCGTCGGCGATGCGATAGACGGTCGACAAGTCGGCGCGCGTCAGCTCGATGCGCGGCAACCCCGCGGCTTCAGCGAGGAACTGCTTGCGCCGCGACAGCGGCACGGTGCGCGATACCGGTGCATCAAGACCTCCGTGGACGGGAACCAAGTCGGGCATGTTACATCATCTCCTTTCAGTCTTCTTCCATCACGCGTACCTCGCAGCCAGACAACGCGGGAAGCTGTACCGCGCTGTACGAGAGGATACGCGCAAGCCATGAGCGCTTCTCGGCCACTAGGACGGCGGTCCCGATCTGATGCATGCGGATGACGCGACGGCAGATTTCTCCGATGTCGCCCTGCTCGATGATCGGCGTGACGACGATGCCCTCCTTCTTGGCGCGTTCGGCCACCGCATGCAAGAGCGCTTCGGACCGCGTCCGGTATTCGCGCGCGATCGCTTCGCTCACGTGCTCACCCACTTCCTCACCCATGAAGCCCACGTCGGTGAGCGTGCTGGCCGCATGACTCAGCACAGTCGGATCGAGAACCACGAGCGCAACCAGGGCCCCCCCTCGCTGCCGCGCGAGCTCGATCGCGGCGTCTACGGCGCGTTGTGGCTCCTTGCCGGCCGGTATGACGAGCAACACGTTCTGCATGCTGCGTCGAATCAGTGCGCCTGCAGGTGTAGGCCGAGCAGCGGCCAGTACCAGTGGGCCAGGACGTTGAAGGAAACCCATGCCAGGAGCTCTAACAGCGCGCCCGGGATGAGCAGATCGCGGATCCGCAGATAGCCGGACGAGAATGCGATGGCGTTCGCCGGGGTACCAATCGGCAGCGTGAACGCGAGGCCGGCCGGTATCGCGACCACTGGGGCCATGATGCGGGGGTCCAAACCGAATTGTTGCGCCACCCCAATACTCACGGGCATCAGCAGGGCGACGACCGCGGAGTGGCTCATCGCTTCGGTGAGCAGGATCGATACGAGAGACATCAACAAGACTACCGTGGTTCCGCTCGACGCCCACTGACTGATCGTCATGTGCGCCAACCAGCCGGCAGCGCCGGACTTGTTAACTGCGGCACCGAGTGCAATGGCGCCGCCGTACATCAACAGGACGCCCCAGTTGACATAGCGTTCGATGTCGCGCCAGGTCACGACGCGCAGCACGAATAGCACGACGACTGCGGCGATGGCGATGTTGGCGAGCCCGAACTCCTCGCCCCCGATCAGCCAGGCGATGAACGTGGCGATCATTACCAGGCCGATGGCCCACTCCTCAAATGAGGCCCGTCCGAGCTTCAGCCAGCGTTCACTCAAGGCGCTGTCGGCGGCCTGCACGGTGTCAATCTCGATCGGGAAGAAGCGTACGATGATCTGGTATCCGCCGACGAGCAACACGAGCACGAGGGGGAGCGCCAGCAGCGTCCACTCCAAGAAGCTGTACGAGGTCCCGGTCGCTTCGCGCAAGATGCCCAGGGCCAGCGGCGCGCGTGCTCCACCGAGGAGCGTCGCAATGCCCCCGATACTGCTGCCCCACGCCATCGCCAGAAACAGTGCGCGCGCGTAGTTGCTGCGTTGTCGCGCCAGGCCGAGCACAGCGACAATCTCAACGACGATTGGGAAGTTCATCGCGGCCACCGCGTGCTCCGACATGAAGAACGCCATGATGACATTGAGCAGGAAGATGGTGAGCAGCAGGCGGCGCGGTGTGTGGCCGAAGCGGTGGAGAATGGTCAGGGCGAGGCGTGTGCTGAGTCCGGACTTCATCAGGCACGCGGCAAGAATAAACGCACCGAGAATGAAGAACACGGCCTCGTTGCCGAAGAGCGCATATGCCTGGTTGCTCTGCATCACGCCGCTCAGCGGCAGGAGGATGATGGCGAGCAAGCTGGTGACCATCAGCGGCAGGGCGTTGAGGACCCAGTAGAAGACGCACAGGGCAAACGCCGCCAGCGCCTTCTGTCCCTGCGGTGTCAGGTCGCCCGGCAAATGCGCCGACACGATGAGCCAGTACAGCAAGGCGCCCGCGACAATGACAACGGTCTGCTGACTGCGACTCAGCAGGATGACCCATAAGGGCCGTCGATCGACCACGACCTCGTATTCGCGCGCCATCTGAAGTTTGACTGCTGGATCAGAGGTGTGATGAATCGAATGAGTCGCTGACGGTCCGCACACGCAAGCGGCGCCTGAGGCGGGCGAGGTTGCGCGCGGTGACCGAACCGATCTTCGAGCGATAGAACTGCTGGACGGCTACCGCGAAGCGGGCGTCGTCGCCGGCGAAGAAGCGCGCTTCCAGCGGCGTGATCGCAAAGCTCAAGTCGCGAATCCAGCCGGTGTTGATGCGCGCGTCGCGCACTGCACGGAACAGGTGCGCATACACCGGGGCCAAGGCGTCAAGCGTCGGTGGCCGGTGCGTACCCGACGTGGTCTCATGCGACGGCCGCACGACGGACAGCACCGGCAACACGCCCGCCGCCGTCAGCACGTCAATTCCACGCGTTGTCGACTCGATCGATTCCAGGCCGACGATGAGATCGCTCCACACGGTACCGCTCGGAAAGACGGTTGTCGCGTACCCCAGGGCGTCGTAGTAGCGGTCGCGACCAATAAAGCGGGCACGCCCGGCACAGCGCCGCGCCAGCATGTCGGGATCGTGAATCTCAATCGGGTAGCTCACCGCGTCGACGCCCATCGCGTAGGTGCGATCGATCCAGCGATCCGTCTTCGGGGGGTGTACCTGCACCGCGACCAGCGTGTTGAATTGCCGCTTCACCGCCCGGATGTATGGCTCGAGAAAAGCGATACCGGCATCCTCACTCCCAACATACGCAAGATTGAAGTAGACGAAGTCGGCAGCACCTTCCGCAAACGCGGCACGCACCATCTCGGTGACATCTTGGGTCGACATCGGAAAGCCGTCGCTCAATCCGAGGCCGCTGCCCGTCCGACAAAATCGGCACGGCGCACCGCGCAAACTGTAGCCGCACGCAAATCCCGGGTTGACGGCGATGAAACTGCCGTACACTTGGCCGATGCGTCGCATCGGCAGACCGGAAGCCGTGACGCGCTGATGGAAGAGCGGCTCGGGAATCATTCGCACGGCCCAGGATGTACCGTTCGTTTGCAGCGTGAAGCGGTCGCCTTGGCGAGAGAGAACGTAAGGCGACTCGTCCTCGCTGCCTTCACCAATGGGGACATTCACACAGACGTTGTCGGCCAGTACCAATTCGACGCTACGCCGGGGTTCGTCGTCAGTGACATCGAGCGCACTGCCCGGCGCGCGTACGGTCTCGTCAAGGCGGAGGCCTTTCGCTGCCAGCTCCAGCTTGAGGTAGCCCGGGTTGTAGTCGGCGCCGTGGAGACTCATGCCCGCGCCGCTCCGCACGTGGCGCAGTGCGGATACTTGGCCACATGCTGCTCGTCGACCGCGCCGGCAAGCGCGTCGTAGGTGAGGACAAGCCCCGCCGGCGTTGCGCGCATGCCGAGGAGCAGCTTGATCGCTTCCGTGGCCTGCAGGGTGCCGATGAACGCCGCCGTTGCGTCGGCAAGCGCGGCCGGCTGCTCACTATGAACGGGTTCCGGCGATGCTTGTGCGCGCAGACAGGCGTAGCACGGCGCGTCGCTGTCCGCGCCTGCAAGCACGGCCACGCGGCCGAGCCACCCGTGCGTGTCGCCCCATACGAACGGTGTATGGGCGGCGACGCAGGCCGCGTTTAGCAGCGTGCAGGCGTCGTTGCCTGCACCACACCCGAGAACCACGTCGCAGGTACGAGCAATCTCAGAGGCGGAAGCACGGGTCATGGAGGCGGGCAGGGGGGTCAGCGCACAATCGGGGTTCACTGCCGCCAGCGCCGGCAATGCAACCAGCGAGAGGCTGAGCCTGCCAACCCCGGCGGCAGCGAGATACACGGCAGCCGTGGCGCAGTGATCATCACTTCCAACGACTGCGACTGACGCGTCCAAGAGCCGCTGCTGGCCGCGACCGCCGAGTTGCGGGAGGATGATCTGGCGGCTGTAGCGCTCGATCTGTTGGTCCGTGAGCATGCTACTGCATGGCATTCTGCGCGCTCGCCGCATGCGTCGCGGCCTCGCGCTCACGCCACTCCCGCCAACCGACCCACAGATTCGTGCTCAGGTAGCGATCGCCGAAGTCGCAAAAGATCAGCACGATAACTCCCGCGTCGATCTCTCTGGCGACTTGCAGCGCACCAACCAATGCGGCTCCGGATGACTGACCGACGACGAGCCCTTCCTCCGCGCCCAGCCTGTAGACCGTCTCGTAGGCGGCATCGGTTCCAACGCTGATTTTCCGATCGAGCTCGCCCTCGTGATAGATACCTGGCACGATCGAGCTGGCCATGTGCTTCAAGCCTTCGAGCCCGTGCCACGCATCGTCGGGCTCCACGGCGACAACTTGGATCCGCGGGTTGCGCTCCTTCAGGTAGCGCCCCGTGCCCATGATGGTCCCGCCGGTGCCGATGCCGGCGACGAAGTGCGTGATCGTGCCGTTGGTGGCCTCCCAAATCTCCGGGCCCGTGCTCTCGTAGTGCGCCCGCGGGTTGACCTCATTGAAGTACTGGTCGGGTTTGAAGTAGCGCTCCGGATTGGCATCGATGGTTGTGCGGCACAGCCGGATGGCGCCGTCGGAGCCTTCGAGTGGATCGCTGTAGATCACCTTGGCGCCGTACGCTCCCACGATCTTCTTCCGTTCGTTGCTGACGTTTGCCGGCATGACGAGCTCGACCGGGTAGCCCAAGGCGGCGCCGCACATGGCGAGCGCGATGCCAGTGTTGCCGGAGGTCGAGTCGATGATCGTCTTCCCCGGCCGTAGCTTGCTCGTGCGTAAGCCGTCGCGCACCATCCAGACGGCCGGCCGGTCTTTCACGGAGCCACCCGGGTTGAAGCCTTCGAGCTTCGCGTAGATGCGGACACGCGGCGAGATGTCGCGCGTCAAGCGCCGGAGCTCGATGAGCGGCGTGTGGCCGACGAGGTCGAGGATCGACTCGACACGCTCCGGCCGATCGGTGAGCGGCGCGTCACCATGGGGTTGGACGCGCGGGGCTGCGACCATGCGCTCCTCACCCCCCAGCAATGGCCGGTACGATCGCCACTTCGTCGCCGTCCTTCACGGCCGTTTCCAGGCTACTCAGGAAGCGGATGTCATCGCCGTTCACGTAGATGTTCACGAAGCGGCGCACGCGACCTTGCTCGTCGCACAGCCGCTCCTTGATGCCGGGAAACTTGCGCTCCAGGTCCTCGACCACGGTGCTGATAGTGCTGGCGTTGACGCCGACTTCCTCGGCGCCGGCCGTAAAGCGTCGCAACGGGGTGGGAATACGCACGCGCACACTCATGTCTCTCGCTCCTCCTGTTCCTTCAATTGTGACGGTGGTTACCCTCCTTCTTAGCCAGATGCGGGCGTTAGCGAAAGCCCAAGCGTTGTCAATCACAGAGCGCGGGATCGACGGATGTGAGGTGGTGGATCGTCGGCTGGTCGCCGCACAGTGGACAGTCCCGGTGCCGCGCGAGCGCAACGGTGCGCCACCGGGCGCTCAGCGCGTTGTAGGTCAGCAGCCGATCGGTGAGCAGGGTGCCGCTGCCGAGCAGATACTTGAGCGCCTCGGTGGCTTGCACGATGCCGACACTGCCCGCCACTGAACCGAGAATGCCGGCCTCCTGACAGGTCGGCATGTCTGCGGCCGGCGGGGGTGATGGGAACAGACAGCGCAGGCACGCGCTCTGCCCCGGGACCACGGTCATTGTCTGCCCCTGGAATGCTAGTACGCCGGCGTGAGAGAACGGTACGCGACACAGGACCGCGGCATCATTGACCAGATACTTCGAGTCCGTACCGTCGGTTGCGTCGATGACGAAGTCGAACTCAGTGAAGATGTGCATAGCGTTCCTTGCCGTCAGTCGCTGTGCGAACCCGCGCACGGCAACAGCCGGATGCAGCGCCGTCAGCCGCTCGGCGGCCGCCGCGACCTTTGGTCGTCCGAGATCCGGTACGCGGTAGATAATCTGGCGGTGCAGATTGGAGAGCTCGACCGCGTCGCCGTCGATCAGCCCGAGCGTTCCGACGCCTGCTGCGGCCAAGCGCAGTGCAGCGGGTGCCCCGAGGCCACCGACGCCGACGACGAGCACACGGCTGCGCGCGAGACGGCCGTGCGCCGTCCGACCATTCACCGATCGGTCGTGCTTCGGGGGCTCAGGTGGTTGCGTCTGCTCCACTACGAATACGTATCAATATGGCCGGCCGCCGCTTCCCAATCCACCGCCACTCCGGCCGAACGGATTGCTGGGTGGGGCGAGCGCCGGTGCGCCAGACGACGGGCCGCGCGCCGTGCGCGTTGTGTCGAGACCAGGCACCTGAACGGTTTCGAAGCTCCCTTCGGTGCGCCGCCGTCCGCTGGAGGCCAGCAGCACATCGACCGGATCGCCTACTGGTGACGTGTCAGCGTTCAGCTTCTCAAGAGCGTGTCGCGCTTCCGCAGCCTGCGGGCTTTCGGGCAGCATCTTGGCGATCGCCTGGTACGCGAGCGCCGCACTCTCGCTGTTATCTTCATCACGGTAGAGGCGGGCCAGCTGCAAGAGGCCGTCGGCCGATGCATCGGTTCCCTCGTAGCGCGAGGCGAGCGTCAAGAGACGGACCTTCTCAGCCGGGTGGTTGCCCCGCGTGCCGTAGAAATTGGCGACGTACAGCTCGTGTTCCCCAAGGCGCTCGCGGCAGCGCCCCAGCTCAATGCGCGCCAACTCGGCGAACGGACTGTCCGGATACTGCTGCGACACGGTGAGGAAGTAGTTCTGCGCACTCCGGGCGGCAGTCTGGTCGCGGTCGAACGTGCCCATCTGCTGCACGTAGCACATCCCCAACGAGTAGCCGACGAACGGCAGCTGTGCGCTGGTGGGATGCCGGCGCTGAAAGTCGGTCAACGCGACGATGGCTTCCGGATAGTTGCCTGCGAGGTAGTGCGCGTGCGCGATTTTCAGCTCAGCCTCTTCGTTGTGCTCACTGAACGGGTACTGATCGAGCAACTCGTGGTACTCGTCGATTGCCAACGTCAGTGCGCCTTCGCGGAAGTGGTCCGTTGCGTTGCCGAAGTATTCGTCGGCCTCGAGATGTTTCTTGCCGGCGCAGCCGGTGAGGGCGGCGAGTGCCACGATCCAGGCGATGGAATGTTTCTTCATGTCGCGCGAGTATGCCGAAAATTAGCCGCCAGACAAAGCCTGTGCTCAAAACAGGATAACCCACACACGCCCGGATTCCCAGATCCGCGTGTGCACCTCCGGCCAGACCTCGAACAGCTCTGCACCGAGGAGCGTGCGCGGC
Organism: Binatia bacterium; assembly: GCA_041497995.1. Classification (GTDB taxonomy): domain Bacteria; phylum Desulfobacterota; class Binatia; order HRBIN30; family HRBIN30; genus DATKMS01. The sequence goes on from JBGQHM010000163.1 coordinate 9,975, forward strand.
CGTTCCAGGCTGTAGAAGATGAAGAGGCCGCAGTTGTAGCGCCAGCTGCGTGACGGATCACCTGCGGTTGCCGCGTACATGGCCACTCGGTAGATCCCGCGCTCCAGATCCTTCCGGGCTCCGCCATAGCCGACATCGCCGGCCGCCCCAAACGGCAACGGGGGTTGCAGCCGGAACGCCGGCGCGATGGCCTTGTCCGGCGCCTTCACGACTGTGGTACTGCAGTTCATGATTTCTGGAACTGTTTCTGCGAGCCGTTCGAACGCTCGCTTCACCAACGACAGCGACGGGCCGATCGCGGTTTCATGTTGCGTGGGGCCGCGCTCGGGCCCCTCGTAGCGAAATACGTTGTACGGATCGGTGTGAATCTCGTGCTTGCGGCACCATGTGGCGATGGCGTCATCGATCTTGCCATACAGCAGCCTGCGCCGAAACACGTCCTCCGCATCGAAACGCTTCCGCGAGCTTGCGGCGTGATCGGCCTGCGCTTTGTCTATGATCAACCGGACACACTGCTTATCGGCGAGCGTTTCGTCTGCGCGGAGCTCGCGCTCCAGGTACTCGAAGAAGGCCCGGGCCGCCTCTCGGCGGGCGTCAACGTACGTGGGCATGCAAGCGTTGGGCGTGCGCGCTGCGGCCCGATGGCGACCGCGGCGCTGCGGCGTCCATCGTGGCGATCGTCATTCGCGGCGGCGCGGCCGGGCCAAGCCAGCGGCCGGCGCCCGGAACGGCTTGGCGCCGAGTGCGGCCTCGATGCGCTCGGAGATCAGCTTGAACGTCGGTTCGCCTTGGAGCACCAGGTCATCGTACAAATCCTCGAGGTCGGCCTGCTCGAGCGCTACCGCGACGGCAAGCGCTTCGTCGACACTGCGCGCCGTCTCGGCGCGCCTCTCCAGGTCGCTGATTTCGCCGTCCAAGCGCGCCAACCGCTCCGCGTACTCTGGCAGAAACAACCCACTCTGATCTTTGTCCCGAAACGACTGGAGCTCGCGGCGTAAGATGTCGGCGTGGGTCTCTTCTTCGAGCGCCAACTCCCGCCAGAGGCTCACCCGCTGCTCATCGCCGTGGAACCGTTCGGCCATATGGCGAAACGCCCGCGCGCTGCGCGCAGCCAACTCACTACATTTCTCCAAAATCTCAGCGACGTACACTGGCTTCCTCCAGGCGAACTGGCTGACCTGCGGTCTGTCAAGATCAGAGTGGCCCACTTTTCAGCGCGCTTCAAGCGGTCGACCCGCTGACGCGGGTGCGACTGAAAGTAGAGAGGGCCCTGGTTCTCAGGGCCCTCGTAAGAGCGGGCGACCGGGGTCGAACCGGCGACCTTATGCTTGGCAAGACTCTTCGGCGCGCCTCACTCACGCATTCATTGGAAATCTCAGGGACCCACGAGGCACCGAGCGGCATGTGGCGGACCGTGCAGGTCACCCAGGAGTCACCCAAACTCCACAGGCCGCCGCGGCGCTCTCTTTCTTCGTGGGCACCGACGTTGGTTGGTTGCGGTTGGCCGGCCGAGGGCTATCCTCAAGCCGGTGCCGCTCCCCCGCCTGACGCCGCTTACTCTCGATGAAGGCAAAGAGCGGTTCCATCACCCCCACTCGACAATGCCGACTCGAGCGGGGTGGGAGCGCTGCACCATCAATACGCGGTGCGACGGCACCGGGCGGCACTCACCGGCACCTGATCTGTACGCAGTGCGGTGCAGAGAGCGTGGATCTGCTCAGTGGTCGCGAGCTGGCGCGCTTCACCGAGGACGAGCGCGAGGCATTGCTGCGCGATTTGACGGCGGGGTGAAGACAAGTTGCGGGCTGCGTTAGCCCGCGTGAGAACGGAAGGGCATCGCATGACCACGCACCTCCGCTGGGGGTGTCGTGGTTCCACCTATCCGCTGCACCCGTTCAGGGCATGGTTCACCGCGGCGATGATCTCATTGATGGTGACGTCGCCGCTCCCGTCAGCATCGCCAGCGGTGCAGGCCGAGAGTGGGGCGTTGCCGAGGGCGATGTTCACCATTGTGATGAGCTCGCCCACGGTGACCTCGCTATTCCCGGTGCAGTCGCCAGTGCACAGCGGCGTCGGGCTCGGTGACGGCGTGTCGGTCGGCATCGCCGCCGCGGTCTCGGTTGGTGGTGGTGTATTCGTGGGAGTCTCCGAAGGGACTGGCGTTGCGGTAGGGATCGGTGTGGGAAGTACAAGAACAACCATGATCGAGCCGCCCTCGCCCACAACGAAGAGGGGGACGTTCTCCGGGCTGTAACCGGAGAGGTTCTTGTTGCTGATGGAATACGCGCCAGGCAGGGCCGAAGGAAGCGCCCGGACTGTGCAGGTGTATAGGGGACCATCCGGTATGGGCTCTGCGTTCTCGGCCGGCTGGACGACAAATCGCACCAGGCTCGACGAGAGGATGCTTCCAACGAGGGATTTGGCGATCGTCGGATTCACCCGACAGGAAGCGGGATCGATGCTGAGCGCCTGGGCGTTGTACCCGACGTCGTGGCCAATAGCCGCAACGCGCGCGCCGGACGTGGCGAGCGATACAGTGAGTTCGACCGAGCCGCCCGGCTGGACGGAGCCAGAACCGATGCCGACATGGACGACTTGTCGAGTTGGGGTCCGCGTGTTCGTCGGCGTCGGGGTGACAGTCGGCGTGAAGGTCGGTCCTCCAAGTGGCGCCGAAACAAGGGCTGTACTGATCACGAGGTCTCCAGAGTTCAGACCATCGAGCAGCGTGGTGGCTCCCGCAAGCGTCGGAATGGATCGTGATGATCCGCAGGTGAACGGCGAACCGGTGACAGAGACCGGCCCGATGTTGAGGTCATCGATAAAATTGGCGTTGAGCATCTGCGCACTGGCAGTCCCCGTGACGAAGTCAGCCGTGATCGAAGTTCCGCGCGCGACTTGAGGATCGTCGTCCGTGCAGAATTGACCGTCGGCGCCATACTCCGACGTTGTTCCCGTGCACGCTCCGGCAAGTGCACCGATCGCGATGCTGGTCGAGATAACCGCCGAGCCGGGGAAGCCATCGCCGCTCGCCACGATGATTGGCAAGCCCGGGACGCCGCCAATGCCGCCCGCATCCTGCGTGACGCTGACGTTGACGCCGCTTAAGCCATTGCAGCCGATCTCGCCCGCTGCGGAGTTGTCCGCACCGAACACAAAGGTGCACGGCTGCTTCCCATTGCATGCGGCCTCGCCAGCGGTGAAGCCGGGCGTGCAATTGGTTGACGGGGTGATGTCATCGGGTGCGAGCAGGGTGCCTCCGCAGGTCTTGTACGCGACGCTGCGCAGACAAGCACAGGCGTTCCCCGAGACTGGGCCGCCGGCGAACCGCGCGCTGCTTGCTTTCACGATCACCGGGATGATGCCGTCTCTCGCCTTGCCGAGGGTCAGAGTCTGTCTGCCCGTAAGCGGCAGCGGGAATCTGAAACTGTCGCTGTCAATCCGCAGCCCGCTTGTGCCTGGCACAATACTGGTGCCCGCAACCTGCCCCGGAATCAGATCAAAGATCACATCATCTTCGGCCGTGCAATTGGCGGCGCAGCCATCTCCACCGAAGGCCTCGCACCGGCCGCCCGGGCACTGCGAGTCCATTGTGCAAGGCGTGCCGGCG
>JBGQHM010000164.1:0-13563 GCA_041497995.1 Binatia bacterium
CTCGTTCTGGAACGTGCCGCTCCCCACCGCAACCAAGGGCGTCTGTCCCACAACCATCAAGACCTTGCGCGCGGGTGCGTCGTCGAGGCGCGCTTGCACTGCGGCGATGTGCGCGTCGATGCGTGCGACGAGTGCGCGCGCCGCGGCCTCGTGATCGAGCTCACGACCGATGGCTATCAGTGACTCCTTGATCTCTGCGACGGTATTGGGATCGACGAGGAGTACCTTCAAGCCGAGACGACGCAGGGCTTGCACCGAGCCCTGGTTGCCGGGGCTTGGTACCGCGACGATGACGTCAGGACGTTTGGCGACGATCACTTCGACGTTTGGTGTGAGGAAGGAGCCGACGCGGTCGATGCGCTCGGCCTCCGGCGGGTAGTCGCAGTACACCGAGACGCCGACGAGCTGGTCGCCCAGCCCGAGCGCGAAGACCGTCTCGGTCACTGATGGAGCAAGGGAAATGATGCGCAGCGGTTCGGCAGCCGCCGTCGCAGCGGACACCGCCACAGACGCGACCGCCACGGCGCGCAGCAGCGATGCGCGGCGGGCGGTGCCGGCGAGTCGGTTGCGTAGTTTACTCATTCAAGCGAACGCTCTCACTTGAGAAACAAGATGTCGAACGGCGGCAAGCCCAGATCCAACGGCGCCGAGGTGATTTCACTGCCATCGCTGGCGCGGAAAATACGGATACCCGGCTTGGTGGTGGTGCGATCCGCGAGAAACAGCTCGCCGTGGTCATTGCCTTCGATGTCCGACAGAAAGCCGCTCCCCGATAGTACCGTCTGAGTGACTGCATGCGTGGTCGGATCGAACGCCACCAAGGAGTTGGAGAAGTCGGGCGCGGCGATGATCGCGTAGCCGAGATGATCGGAGACCGGCACGAAGTCGTTTAGGTCGCCGCCGAGCTGGGCTTCGGTGATGAAGAATCCTTCCGCCGTATTCGTGGAGAGGTCGACGCGCTCGATCCCGCCGTCGTTGACGCCCAAGTTCCCCGCCTCGCCGACGACCAACGCTCCATTGTCGACGACGAGCCCCTTGGTGTCGCTGAAGGGATTCTCGCCGGAGAGTGTGATCTCGCCGACGACGGTGTCGGTCGCGGTGTCGATGACCGCAATCATGCCTAGCCCGGCGGGGTTGAATGAGTTGTTGCGGTTCACGCGCTGGAACGACACGTACAGCTTGCCGTTCACGATCGCCATCTGATCCATCTCCGGTATGCCATCGGCATCGGCGAACTGCGCCAGGTCGATGGATCCGACGTTGAATCCGGCGCAATCGGCGCCGACGGATGGATTGACGATGAGCAGGGTCGTTAGCTCGTAGCGTGTGACGTACGCTTTGGTGGCGCTGAGCACCGCGATGTCGTGCGGGTTCGAACCATTGCCAGTGGAGCACTGCGACAGGGTTGCGAAGTTCTGGCTAGGGTCGAGCGTTTGGATGTTGTCGGCTTGGAACCGATTGACGATGTAGACGCGTCCGCCGGCCGCACGCGCCACGGAGTCGCTGTTGATGGTGCGTTGCGGGCTCGCCGGTGTGATAGTTCGCGGCGTGTCGAGGGTCACGGTACCGAACGAACCAGTTTGGAAATCGGTGAGCGCGACGAAGGCGAGGCGATCCGACGGGCATCCGTCGAGCACGCTCGCGACAGCGCGCACCAGCTCGTCGACGGAGACCTCGCCATTTCCGTTCGCGTCCATGGCAGCGCAGTCGTCGACGGGCGCGTCGCCGATGGCGATGCGGACACCGCGCACGATCTCGTCAACCTGGACAACGCCGTTGCCGTCGCAGTCGCCCGTGCAGTCCGCGGCCAGCGCCGCCGTCGCACTTCCGACTAGTAAACCAGCAATCAGGACGTGGCTGAGTCCCGCCCATCCCCACAGTCGGTCTGTTCCACTCTGTTCATGTCCGCTCATCGTCTGCCCTCCTCCATTCAAAGTCGTGTGAGTTAGAACTTGGCCGTGACCGTGCCGAAGAACGCGCGGCCCGGCAGCGGAAAGCCGCCGACGTCGCTGATCTGGTTGTCGGTGATGTTCTGCGCCTCGAAGCTCAATGTCAGCTGTTTGGAGACGTACACCGCGCCGCCGAGCGTATGCACGTCGCGGCTCGGCACCTCTATGAAATTCACCGGGTCAAGGAAGTTGCCGCTGACGAGACTGAGCTCGTAGTAGAGCTTGCCGTACTGGTTGAAGACCTCCACTTGCGTATAGAGCTCGTCGGACGGGCGTCCGGGCAACTGCTTGCCGTGCTGGCTGGGAATCGGACTCTGATTCTCGGCATCCTGATGGGTGTAGTTTAGGTCGAGGCTCACGTGGTGCACCGCCGTGCCGTGCAGCGTGAGCTCGTGGCCGCTGACGTTGGCCGCTCCGATGTTGGCCGGGCGCGACACGCGCTGCGAGTTCTGCACCAGCACGATGAGATCATCGACGTTGCGGTTGAAGTAGTCGTACTCGCCGTGGAGGTCGTCGAACCATCTCCAGGAAGGGAGAGTCGCCACCAGTCCGACATCGCCACTGGTCCCGGTCTCCGGTTGCAACGTTGGGTTGCCGACTACCGCGCCGCGATTGCCGAACAGCTCCGAAAACGTCGGCGCGCGTTCGAAGCGACCGACGTTGCCGCGCAGCGCCACCGCCGGCACGGGCTGCACTTGGATGCCGAGGCTCGGATTCCACAGGTCGCGATTGCGCGTCTCGCTCGGACCGCTCGGCGCCCCAGACGGCGAGAACGTCGCGGAGATCGAATCGATGAGATGCTGGTAGCCGACCGTCGGCACGACTAAGAGGACGCCGTCAAAGAACGTGGCTTGATCCTGCACCGACAGCGATGCCTGGAAACGCGTCTGATCCGGCTCGTCAGACGGAGTGGCCAGCGCGTTGAACGGTGAGAAGCGCTGCTGCGACAGCTCGACAAAGGTTCCGAGCGCGTGATTCGGCAGCGGGTAGTACGTTCCAATACCGTTGCCGCCGACGAGCGTCGTCTGGTCGCGCCGTTCCTGATTGCCCGTACCGAGGTCACCCTTTGGATCGGAGAACGCTGCGCGCTCGTAGCTGCCGAACAGCGCGCCGGTGAGATCGAGCGCATTGTCGAAGCGCCCCGGTGCCGTCAGCCGCAGGTAGTTCAGAGCGCGGAGGTTGTCGAAGGACGCGGTGAGCGACTGATTGCTGCCGATGCCCGGTACACCTTGGTCCTTGAAGAACGTCTCGCTGGTGAGATCGAGGCGTATGCCGTCGCCGACTGTGCCGCCACCCTTGAGAATGGCGTCGACGGAGTTGAAGGCGTTGTTCTGCCGCGTCACCCGCTGGTCGTCGTGCGGATTCAGCGGTGTGCCGTTGTCGTCGAGAAACGTGAAGTCACCTTGGCTGCCGAGGTACGTGACGTGACCAAGCAGGTCGATGCCGTGCGCTTGCTGCGAGTACTCCGCCACGATCTTGCGGGTAGAGAACGACCCGTACGACGCAGCCACCTCCGCGGTCGGTTCAACCGTCGGCTGCTTGGTGACCAGATTCACCACGCCGCCGAGCCCGCCGCCGCTGAAGCCGATCGGAACCGTGCCGCGATACACTTCGATGCGCTCGAGTCCGTCGAGCGGGAGGTCGGCGACGTTCACCGTTTCGTTGACGGCGCGCGAGAGCGGCACGCCGTCGAGGTAGAACTGCACCTGGTTGGCGGAGGAGCCACGGATGGAGATCGTACTGAAGGCGCCGAGGCCGCCGAAGCGCCGCACCTGCACGCCCACCGATTCGGCGAGCACGTCGGCCGCGGTCTCCAGGCGATCGCTGTGTTCGGCTGTATCGATCACGGTGGCGAAGCTGGTCGGCGCGCGCGCTTGCGTCTCCGACACCGGCTCGGCCGTGACCACTACGGTCGCGCTGGGCTCCTCGGCGTGCGCCCGCCGCGCTCCCAAACTTCCTTCTATCAGTGCCAACACCATCGCGGTCGCCCACCTCCGCAACTTCATGGCCGCGGCGCTGCCAGCTCGAAGCGATAGGCGATGTGCCCGCTTGCCGGCGCGCTGCGCAGCGGACTGAACCGGCTGCGGCGCGCGACGGCGACCGCTTCGCGATCCAGCACCTCGTGGCCGCACGAGCGCCGCACCTCGGCGGTGGCCACGGAGCCGTCGGCCAGCAACACCAATCCCACGTCGACGGTTCCCTGCCAGCCGCGCCGCCGGGCCACCAGCGGATAGCTCGGTTCAGGGCAGACGACACAGTGGGCGCGCTGATCGCCGGCACCGGTGCCATCACCGCTGCCGCCACCCCTACCGCTACCCGTTCCACCGAGTCCGCCGCTTCCAACACCGACGCTGGCGACCGCCGACCCGTCCGCATCGTTCGTGGATGGCGACGAAGGATCCGCCGCTGGGGTCGGCGCGACCGCAACAGCGAGGGCTGCAGCCTTTGTCGATGCGTGACGTCGAGCGTGCGGGACTTTCGACGGCGGTTGCGTCTGCCGCAATTCGGTCTGCGGTTGCGCCGGTGCCGCACCGGCTAGCTGTGACACGCCTCCTCCGCTGGCAATCAACGACACCATGACTAGCCGGGCGGGTTCGGCGGCACGAAAGGCCTCGAACGATAAGAGCACGAGCAGAGCCGCGTGCAGCGCGAGCGACACCGCGAACGGCAGCGCGTTCCGCCGGCCGACCAGCGGCCTGGAATGGAGAAGAGAATTTATCGCGTCCCGTCGCCGCATAACACAAAGCCTCGACCGCTCCGGGGGATCGAGGCTCTGACGGGAACGATGGGAAATGAGTTCCAGCCCGCCGCCCCCCTCCGGAGCGTGTCGGCTTCTCGATCAGGCAGGTCTCCTGGCTTGGGGATCATCCTCGCGCCGCGCCTTCCCGCCCGGAACTCTTTCCGGACAGTGGCGACTTGCGACGCTCGTCCCCCCACACAGTTGCGGGGCAGCGGGGGCGTCTCACCCCCTTCCCTCTTGGCCCTCGTGGGACCTGATCGTGAAGTGGCTTCTACTCGGGGCGCTACTTCGAGTCAACAGAGCCCGGGGTCGCGGGTCGCGTCAAAGTCAGTGCGTGCCTCGATACGCCGCCGAAAGAAGGCGGCTACTCGGCATGAACGGGTTTGCTTTTCGGTCTTCTTAGGGTCCGGATCCCGTTCACCCCGAGTAGCGGCCCCGCTTTTGGGTCGCGTATCGAGGGGCGCCCAGCCTCGATACCGGTCGTGCGCGACTAATGACAGGGCCCTGCAACACAGTCCGGTTTGATTGCTCTTCGCGGCGCGTGCCGGTAACAATACGCCACCTCAATGAGCCGGCGCCTCCTCAAGAACCTCGTCCTGAGCACCGCGGTCGCCGCGTTCTTTTTGTATCTGGCCTTCCGCAACGTGCAGTTCGCCGAGCTCGGTGCGGCGCTGGAGCGCTTCGACGCGGGTTGGCTCGTGCCCGCGGTGGTGATCAGCTTTTCGTTGATGATCATGCGTGCATGGCGCTGGCAGCTGGAGCTGCGACCGCTGGAGCACATCCCACTGGGACGGCTGTGGGTGGTCTGCAGTGTCGCGTACATGGCGATCAACTTGCTGCCGGTGCGCCTGGGCGAGGTGGTGCGGCCGTGGCTCCTGTCGCGCCGCTCGCGCGTCAGCATCTCGAACGTCGTCGGCAATCTGGTGGTCGAGAAGACGATGGATTCGATCTGCATCGTCTTCTACATCCTCGTCGGCTTGCTGACCGCTCGCGACCTGCCACCGTGGGTGCGGCGTGGCGCGTGGTTTCCGGCGATCGCAGCGGCGTTGCTGGCCACTGTGGTTGTGCTGCTGTGGCTGAAAGGCGAGCCATTCGTCGATCGCTGGGTGGTGCACTACCTGCCCGAGCGCTTCGGCGGCGGGCTGAAGCGCGTCACGCGCGCGATCCTCGATGGCATGCGCGTCCTGCCCGATGGGCGACTGCTGCTCACCGTCTTCATCGCTTCGATCGCACTGTGGTTCCTGCCGATCCTGTCGAGCTGGGTGATCATCCGTGCTTTCAATTTCCCCGTGCCGTTCAACGCGGCGTTGATCGTCTTCATCTTCATCGGCTTTGGAACGGCGCTGCCCAACGCGCCGGGCATGATCGGTACGTATCAGTACGCCTGCGTGCTGGCCCTCGGCCTGTTCGGTGTGACGCAGGCGGACGCCCTCGCGTATGGCCTGGTGCTCAATGCGCTCCAACTGCTGTCGATCATCGCCCAGGGACTGATTGCGTACCCGTTTGCAGGGATCAAGGTCGATGACTTCCGCCGCGCACGCGGCGAGCTGGCTGCCGAGCTATGAGCCCTCGCGCTTCGATCACCCGCCAGGTGCTGTCGGTGACCGCGGTCGTTCCTACATGTCATCGCACCGGACCGCTGCTGCGCGCGCTCCGGTCGATTGGCGCACAGACCGTCGCTCCGACGCAGATCATCGTGGTAGACGACGCGGGCGGACGTGACGCTGACGCCGTCCGCCACGCCGTGCTCGGCAGCGGTGTGCAGGCCACGGTGGTAACCAACTCCGGCGCCAAGGGGCCGAGCGGCGCACGCAACACGGGCGCACGCATCAGCGGCACCGACCTGCTCGCCTTTCTGGACGACGATGATGAGTGGTTGCCCGCCTACTTGGCGAGCGCGTTGGAACACTTCGAATCGCAGGCGCTCGACGTCATATGTACGGATCTCGTGTACCGCCACGACGACGGCACGGAACGCCTCGGTAAACGTGCCCCCGACCGGCTGGCCACGGAACTCTTTCTCACTCGCAACCCGGGCCTCATCGGTTCGAATCTCATCGTCCGCCGATCATTGTTCCAGGACGTCGGTGGCTTCGATGAATCCATCCCCGTCGCCGAAGACATGGATTTTGGCATCCGACTCAGCCGCCACGGGACGGTGCGGTACCAACCCCTACGCGAACGGCTCGTCCGTCACTACCAGCACGGCGGGCCCAGGCTGTGTACGCCGAGAACAGCGCCCGTCTGTGCTGGGATCCGCCGTTTCTACGAGCTGCACGCGCCGCACATGACAGAAGCGCAGCGCGCAGAGTTCCGCAGCACCGTTGGGCGCCTCTGGGGTATCGACGAACGGGGGAACCTCATCCCGGCTCCGGAGCCACCTCCGGCGCCGTGAGGCGCAGCGCTCGTGGGCAAGCGAATCCTCCTCGCCTGCAAGGATGTGCCGGGGTGGGGCGGTGCGTCGACGGTCCTGTATCTGCTGTTCGAACGCATGCAGCGAGACGGATTCGATGTCGCCTACGTCAACTTGGTGGGGGCGAGCGAGGAAGCCTTCGTGCGCCGGCAGTTTGGAGACCGCTTTGCCAATCCGCGCGGCCTCGACAGTGTCCACACATGCATCCTGGAGGAGCCTTTCTGGGGGGCGCACGGTCCGCTGGACGCTCTCATCGCTACCCTCTCCCCCGACCTGTTGCTCGGCTTCGGCTTCATCGCCGCATTGCTCCTGCGGCTGGCGGCTCCGCGCTTGCCGGTCGTCTTCATGACCGCGGGGTCGCGCGAGCTGCAGCGCCTGATCGAAGCGGGCGCTGTCAGCGACTTCATGGGCTTCCAGCGCAGTGTCGCGCGGGGCGTGACGTTCCCGGTGGCTCCCGAGAGCCGCGAGCGCCAGGCCGCGGAGGGAGCGGACCTGATCATCGCGCACTCTCCCGTGGTGCGCTGTGCGTTCGAGCAGTTGCTGCCGCCCACCGCGGGTAAGATTTACGCGAACACCATTTCAATCGCTGACTTCGTCTATGCTGAAGCCGAGGAGCTCAGCGACCTGCGGCTGCCGGCGGCGCAGCGAGACATTGACGTCATCTTCGTTGCCAGCAGCTGGAAGCGACCGATCAAGAACTACGCGCTGGTCCGCCAGATCGCGTCACGGTGTGACGGCGTGCGCGTGCATATCATCGGAGAGGTCGAGCGCGAGTGCCCATCGGCGCGACATCACGGGATTGTGGCGCGCCGTGCAGACCTCTACGGGTTGTTGGGCCGGGCGAGGACGCTTGTATGTCCGTCTCTGCTCGACGCCGCACCAGCCGTGCTGTTCGAAGCGTCTGCAATGGGCTGCAACGTGGTCGCTTCACCGAATTGTGGCAATTGGCAGCTGTGTAACTCACGACTGGTGGCGGACCACGGGACGCGCGGCGAGTTCTTGAGCAAGATCGAACTGTCGCTCGGCGGGCCGTACACAGATAACCGCGAGCGCTTCCGCGGCGGGTACGCGGACCTCGTGGACACGCTGAGTGTGTTCTGACCATGAGCGATGTCACTGCACTGGTCTTGAGTATCGGCGAGGACTACACCGCACGCGCGCTCGCCAGCGTGCACAACCAGACGCTGCCCATCGCGGAGACCGTCGTCGTGCGGGGGGTCTCGCCGTTTCATCGCGCCTTCAACAGCGGGCTGGCGCGGGTGCGCACGGCGTTCTTTGTCCAGGTCGATGCCGATATGGTTCTCGACGCGACCTGCGTTGCCGACCTCAGGCGCTGCGTGGCCGACCATGTGGGGATCGTCGTGGGCCACCTCCGGGACCCGCTCCTGGGGCGCCTGGTAGGGATCAAGCTCTTCCGCACGCAATGCTTCGAGCGCGTGCAGTTCCGCGACACCATCTCGTTCGACACGGATTTCGTGGGCGACATGGAACGGCAGGGCTGGACAACGGTGTACGCCCTCAAGTACGTGGGCGAGTCACCGGCGGGGTTGCACGTGTTTGGCGACCATCGCCCCGACTACACGCCGCACTACACGTTCTGCAAATATGTGATCGAGGGCGCGCGCTATCGGTATCGCAAGGCCGGTGGCGGCATCCGGCACTTGTTCTGGCTGTTGCAGAGCAGTCGTCACCCGCTTGCTGCAACCGCAACCGTCGCCGCGGCGCACGGCATCTTCTTGAAGGACGAGCGCGATTTGCTGCAGCCATACCCGCGCGACGGGGAGTCTGAGTTCCTACAAGAGTTCTTGGCAGGCACCGGCACGGCATTGGGCGCGGATGCGCACTCGGTAGACCTCGTGCACGACGACTTCCGCACGGGGTTCAAGCGGGCCTATGCGCTAGGAATCCGCCTGCGCCAGGCGCACGCCGGCGCTGCCTTCCAGGCGTGGCTGGAGCAGTTGCGCTCGCAACGCGGCGTGGCCCCTTGGCTTGCAACTGTGGGTCTCTGCCACGGCCTGTTCACCGAGCAGTACAGCGACGCCGCAGCCGATGAGGACTTCGCGACGCTGATGGGTCTGCTGCCTCAGCAGTCACCGGCGATGGGTCGGTCGTGAGCTCGCGCTGCATGGGCAATGGGCAACAGGCGCGCACGATTGTCCGACGTACTGCAACCATGCTGCGTTGGCGGATCATCGCTCCAGTGTGGGCAGCACTCTATCGTCGGGCCGTTGATGCATTCTCGTCGCGGGCGCACCGCTGCTCCGGCCCGCGTGCGCGGAGACCCGGTGCGCCACGGGGAGCGATTGCATACTACGTGTGGTCATTCCCTGTCTTGACTGAGACCTTCATTCAACGGGAGGTGGCTCACCTGATCGAGGCGGGCGCGCGGGTGGAAGTCGTCGCGCACATGTCGACCGATGTGGAACGCTTGGGCGACGCGGCCGCCGCGCTCATGCGGCACACCCACTACCTCGCACCCTACGCGCGCGGGAAGTTGGGGCCCTCTGCGCGCAAGTTCTATCGGCGGCACCCCCTGCGCTTCATCGGGTTGTTCCTCTACGTCGTCTTGTGCCGGTACGACACCCGCAAGACCTTTGGCCGCGACTGCGAGGTCTTCGGGCGCGCAGTGTCCCTGGCGGGTGTACTCAGTGGGAAGGACGTGGCGCACATACACGCGCCGTGGGCCACGAACGATGCCTTCGTCGCGCAGATCGCCGCGCGCCTGCTGCAGGTCCCCTATTCTGTCGAGGCACGAGCGTCCGATCTGCATCGGAAGCGGAACGTCAGCAGTCTCTCCGCTAAGCTCCTGCGCGCGGAATTTGTGATCACCAACTCGCGGTACAACGAGGCGACGCTGCGTACGCTGCTCGACGGGCGCTTCGACGGCAGGATCAAGCAGATCTACGAGGGGGTTGATCTGGCGCAGTTGCCGCTGGAGCCGCGGCAGCGAAGCGGTGGTGCGACCATGCAGATCTTGTGCGTGGCACGCGTGATTGAGGCGAAGGGGTTGGAGCACCTCCTCCGTGCCTGCTGGATCATCAAAGACCGCGGGCACCAACTCCGCTGCGACATCATCGGCGCGCGCGAGGCGGCCAGCGTCAACTACTACATCGCGCTGCAACGGCTGCGCCGGGCTCTGCAGCTGGAAGCTGAGGTCACCCTCCGCGGAGCGCAGCCGTTCGAGCGCGTGGTGGAAGCGTATCGAGCTGCCGATGTCTTTGTCCTCCCCTCAGTGATCGCCGCTGACGGTACCGGCGATGTGACCCCGAACGTCCTCATGGAAGCGATGGCATTGCAGCTGCCGGTGGTCAGCACAAGGTCGCGCGCCATTCCAGAGATTGTCGAGGACGGTGTGAGTGGAATCTTGGTCCCGCCGGGTGACGAGCCCGCGCTGGCCGACGCGATCATTCGCGTGACGCACGACGAGGCACTGGGAATCATGCTGGGCCGCAACGCCCGCCAGCGGATCGAGGAGCGATTCGACATCCGCAAGAACATCCGTCCGTTCGTGGCGCTCTTTCACGGCAGCCCGGAGGGCGGATGAGCGCGCGGCGCATGGCCGGCCGCACCATTCTGTTGCTGGTTGTGGCAGCGGTTCTGCTGCCCACACCTGCATCCGGCGCCGCGGCGGTGTGCGTGACCAACGACTGGACGCTGAGCCGATACCCACCCGGATACAAATTTGCGTTCACCATCGTGCATGACGCCGACTCCGCCTACAGTGAGCGCTTGCGTCCGCTCTTCGAGGTCTTTGATCAACTCGGTTTCAAGATCACGGTCACCGTCTTCACCTCCTGGGCGGACTGGGCTCACGACGGCGCCATCTGGGCGCAGTGGCGATCATCGACAGACCCGGAGCGCGCATTCGTCGCTCCAAAGGCGGTCCCATTGACTGACCGTGCGGAGCAGGTGTTCTACAGACAACTCGCCGCGCGCGGTCACGAAATCGGGCTGCACTCCCCGAGCGACACGTCGGATCCGCGCGAGCAAGTGCGGGCGGCCTTCGAGTACTTCAAGGAAGTGTTCGGGCACTATCCCACGGTCTACGTGGAACACTCCGCCCCAACCAACAAGGAAGCGCTCGCCAATCGCGGCGCCGACCCCACCAGCCCATACTACTGCGCGGACCTTTTGAATCAGTACGCGGCGTGGCTGTGGATCGATGATGGAGGCAGTCTGCCTAAGTCGAGCGACGAGCAGTACTACGAGATCCGACCAAGCGAGGCGCTCCGCAACGCCTCGGCGGCGCGGCGCTACGGCACCAAGAGGACATTCATGAGAACCGGCAAGTGGGGGCACGCAGACGGCGATGGCTTCTTGGACTGGTATTCACCGGAGCACATCGACGCCCTTGAGCGAGATGGTGGGATCGCCCTCGTCTACATGCATCTCGATTCGCACTGGCTGGATCCGCAGACGCGGAAGATGCGCGCGCCCCTCCAGGATCGGTTGCGCTATCTCTCTGCCAAAGCGGGATGGTTTGTCCCCGCTGGCGAGATTCTCGATCGGGTCCATGCCGTCGAGGGCTTGCGACTGTCCTGTGATGGTCCGACGTTGCACATTGAGAACGCGAACGCGCACAGCGTCGATCGCGTGGTCGTCACGTCGCGCACGGGCAAAAGCCTCGTCCGCAATGGCCGCGTCTTGCAGCCCAATGCGTCGAATCAGATCGTCATTGAATCCGTGGGACCGTTGGAGACGCTGTCATTTGGCGTGCGACAAGAGTAGAGGCACGCATCAACGCCGCGATGAATCACCTGCGAAGATTGCTGATCGACCTCAGCTACGCGTGCAATATTCAGTGCACGACGTGTCGGTGCCCGGACATCGACGCTGACACCGGTGCGCCCATGCTCCCACTGGACGTCACCAAACGCACGATAGACCAGTTCGCCGCGTTGGGGGGCGAGTCGGTCGGACTCTACGGTGGTGAGCCGCTGCTGGTGGGCTACGTCTATGACGTCGTCCAACACGCCGCCGGCTTGGGACTTCAGGTCAGAGTGACGACGAATGGAATGGCAGCCACGGCCGGCAACGCCCGGCGGCTGCTCGCCTGCGGTCTTGCGGGCGCAACGGTATCCGTGGACGGCGACGAGACCGGACATGAACTGATCCGCGGCAAGGGAACGTTCAGCAGCACGATGCGTGGTGCCGAGAACCTCATGGCGGCGGCACGCGAGTTGGGACGCGCGGATTTCGGCGTGGAGCTCCATGTGACGGTGTCGCGCGCCAATGTCGGGGCGTTTGCCGGATTGATTCATCACGCTGCGCAGGTCGGCCCGTCGGTTTCCGTTTCGGTCACACACTTCTCTCGACTGGACGCCAACGTCACCCACGCAATGGAAGCGCTGCTCGACCAACCTGCCGATGACACGCGTAACCACTGGCGCCTGTCGCGAAACCTTCTCCTGACGGCGGAGGATCTTCCGGTGCTTCGCGCCAGCGTCGCGCAGATGAAGCAATTGGCCGCAGCCCGCCGGGTCCCATTGCACATCGATCCGGCGCTGGACGAGGCGTTCGATCCCGCGGCCATCGTGGAAGGGGTGTTCACGCTCCGCAAGCGGTGTCCCGTGTTTGAGACGACGTTGATCGTTGGACCCGACGGCGCCATCGGATCGTGTCCGATGTTGACGCACTTCTCATTCGGCCACGTGCCCACGCAATCCGTCTCGGCCATCTGGGACAGCCCGACGTTTCACCGCTTGCGGCGCCGGCTGCGTGATGGGTATCTGCCTGTGTGCGGCTCCTGCTGCCGCCACGGCAACCTCATGTGAGATGCCGCCCTCGTTCGACACTCCCGGTCGCCGGCTGCACTTCATCACGGTAGACGCGGAGACCGAGGTGATCCGGGAAGGCATCTCGACGATTGCGGCCATTCGCGACACGCTCGAAGCGCGCGAGCAGCTTCGCACCCCGCGCTGACTACTACGGCCAAGAAGGTCAGCGGCATCTGCTTCTTCCCATTTGTGCGGACACAGCTCATCCATGACTACGAAGTCGTACGTCATGACCTGGGATGGCGAACGCTGGACGCCGAGGGCGCGCGCCGGAGTCAGGCGGCGTTCGCGGCAGAGCTCTCTCAACACGTTGCGCTGGTGAAGACTTCCCGCGCAACACTCACCACGTACCAGGCAATTGTCGCAAGCAGCTCACCGTAGGAGCTCGTCGACGCAGTGGGCGGGCCTGTTGGTTCTAGCGCTGCAATCTCGCGTTAACTCCGGACATCGCGACGCGGAGGTCGTTGACGTATCTCGTGATCGAGGGACGGCCGCATCTGCTTCGGGCGTCACCCGAGGATGGGCACTGCGTATCGCTGGACGAGTGGGTCAACAGTCGCAACGGTCAAACCGTAGCGCTGTGCGTGCGCCACGAGGATGCGGTCAAAGGGATCACGATGGATCGGCGGCAGCTCGGCAAGCCGGGCGACGCTTGCTTCGTCGATGGTCAGGCTGGCGATCTGA
>JBGQHM010000165.1:0-13553 GCA_041497995.1 Binatia bacterium
ACCTGCACGCGGAGACGCAAGCCCCCCTGCTCGCCGCCGTACCGGCGATCACTGCTCCGCCAACATCGCTGGCGGGCTTGGAGCGGTTTGCGCGGCTGCTGATGCCGTGAATCGTGTTCGTGCTCGGCAGAGATGGAAAGACCCCAATTCCGACACGAACACGAATCACGCTCACGAACACGATCTATTTCTTCTTCTCCTGCGCCGCCAGCAGACGGTCGACCTTCATGTTGAGGTTCACGAGGCTGCCCTGCAGGTGTTCGAGCTTGACGAGCAGCTTGTTGTAGTCGGCGCGTGACGGCACGTTGAGCAAGTGCAGCAGCGTCTCCGCATTCTTGTCGACGCGGCCCTTGGTTTGTGCGGCGCGTTTGACGACCTTGGCCAGCCCCTCGGACACGCCGCGGCGTCCGAGGACATCTTCGAGTACCTGGCCGACGGTCTCTTCGCCGCGCTCGTAGAGCCACTGCAACACGTTCGGTGGATCGGGTGAGGTCTTGGCACGCATGATTTTTCACTATAGTGAGGCTGCGCTGGAGGCGTCAACTCATCGTGATTCGTGACTGGTGACTCGTGACTCGACCTGTTCCCGCACGCGCATGACCTGGTACGTGTTTCTGGGCTACTTCACTGGGCTCCGACTGCTCGCGTCGGACCTTGATCCCGGCACGCTGCTGCGCACCGTTCTCGTGATCCACATTTGCGACAGCGTGATGTGCCGTCTCTTCGCTCACAACAACGGCTATCCGAAGAACTTGTGGACGGTGCTCGGGTTCGTTTTCGGCATTTGGGCGGTGGCGGTGTTACTCATTCTGCCGAGGAGGAAGACGTGAGTCGTGCTCGTGCCGGTGTTCGTGTGCGCGAAGGAACGAGGACGGCAGGGCGCTCGACCAGCACGAACAGGAGCACGATCACGACTCGGCAATGACGTAGGCAATCGCCAACGTCGCGGTATGACTAAGCGACAGGTGTATGCGCTGGAGTCCTAACGCCGCGGCGCGTTCCTGCGCACGACCGTGTAGCAGCAGCGTCGGCGCGCCCGCACCACGGACCACCTCGATCTCACGCCAGCCGTAGGCACGCCCAAACGCCTTCATCATCGCCTCTTTCGCCGCAAAGCGTGCCGCGAAGCTCTCCGCCGCATTGCGGCGCCGCAGGCAGTAGGCAACCTCGCCGTCCGTGAACACCCGCGCGCGGAAGCGTTCACCGGTGCGCGGGCGTGTCAGCGCCGCCTGGATGCGCTCGACGTCAATGATGTCGACGCCCACACCAAGGATCATGACGCCAACGCTGGGTAGGTGGCACCGGCCTCTGGCCGGTGGACCGATTCGCACCGGCCGGAGGCCGGTGCCACCAGAATTCCACCAGGATGACTCACGACACTAACATGCTGCGCACGACGTGCACGTCGCCGTGTCGCACGGTGGCGTTTGGCGCGCCATCAGCGCCTTGCGGCGCTCGACCCAGAGGAACGACTTGTTGATGCGGTGATCGATGAAATCCCACGGGAGCCGCTCGTGGTCGCCGTAGACACGATGCACGTACGCGTCGGGATGCGGCAAGCCCGCGATGCCGTCGCGCTGCCAGTGTCGGATCACGCTCCACCAATCGCCGTCCGCCTCGTGGATCGCTTGCACAACGCGGCCGACGCGGCGGTCACCACGTGACATCAGGGTTTGGAAGTAGCCCTCACGCGGCGATTCCACGTCGACGTGGACGTTCGCAATCGGCGACAGGCGCCGCCGCAGGCGCGCGAACTTGGCCTTCAATGTCGGGATCGATTCCATCGGGTCCCACTGGAACGGCGTCCACGGCTTGGGAACGAACGGGTTGACCGACACGGTAATGTTGGCGACCCGGCGGCGAGCACGCTCGGCGTCACACAGCCGCGCGCGGATCTTCGCGGTCAAGTCGGCGATGGCATCAACATCTTCGAGCTGTTCGCTCGGCAGGCCGACCATGAAATACAGCTTCAGATCCTGGACGCCTTCGCCCACCAGGAGATCCGCGGCTCGCAGGATGTCGCTCTCCGTCAGGTTCTTGTTGATCACCTGCCGCATGCGCTCGGAGCCCGCCTCCGGAGCGATGGTCGCGCTGCGGTTGCGTCCACGCGCCAACGCACTCGCCAGCCGCGGCGTGACGCAGTCGGCCTTCAGCGACGACGGGGACAGCCGGCCACCCCCGTCGGCGGCGATCTCGGACAGCACATCGACCCCCGGTACGCTCGCCATTTCTGCACCCACCAAGCCGATCGTCTGCCGGTGCTCGAGTCCGGCGCGCACCGATTGCGCCAGCGCGTCGACGCCGCGCGTGCGGATCGGCCGGTACATGTATCCCGCGGCACAGAAGCGGCAGCCCCACTGACAACCGCGACTGGCTTCGACCAATACCATGTCGCCGAACACAGCATCGTCGCTGAGTACACGCGTAGTCGTCGGGAACTTGTTGAGATCCCAGATGAGCCGGCGCTCAACTGCCGGCTCGCCGGGGCCGCTGTAACTGATATCTGCGAGCTCCCCATCATCGTACTCGGGTTCGTAGAAGGCCGGGACATAGGCGCCGGGAACACGCGCGGCGGATTCCCACAAGAGCTTGCGGAAGCCTGAGGCCTGAGGCCTGAAGCCGCTCCGCGCTTCCGAGAGCAGCGTGAGGAACTCGGGGAGCATCTCTTCGGCTTCACCGATCAGGAAGAGGTCGATGAAGTCGGCGAGCGGTTCGGGGTTGAGGAACGCGGCCGGTCCGCCGGCCATCACGAGCGGGCCGTGGTCGCCGCGTTCACGGCTCGACAGCGGTAGGCCGATCAAATCGAGGAGCCGTACGACATGCCAGTAGTCGGTTTCGAACGAGATGGAGAAGGCGATGACGTCGAAGTCACGGACCGGCGTATTCGATTCGAGGCTGCGCAGGCTCCCCGAGCCGACAAAAGGCGCATCCTCCTCATCCGGCAAGAAGGCGCGCTCGCACATCGCGTCCGGGTGGCGGTCGAAGATCTCGTACACCGCCTGAAACCCGAGGTTGCCCATCGCGATGCGGTAGCGATTCGGGTAGACGAGGCAGACGCGGATATCACCCGCCTGCTTCTTCGGAAACAGTAGCCGCTCGCGCTCGCGACGGGTGCGAGCGCGTTCCTCTACCTGCCAGTTTGACAATCGGTGGCCATTCCTTGGATGCCTCAGGTATAGCCGCGGGGGGAAGGGGGCTCAAGCAACGGGTCAGAAGCGGATGCGAGAACGGCGGCCGCGTTCTTTGCTGCGACCGTAGGCAGCACCACCGAGCCAGCCCAGCAGTAGTCCAACCGCACCAAGCAGTAGGGCCGTCGACGGTACACTGCGCTCAGGGCCTTCGGCGGCAGCGCTCGTCGCCGGCGCGTCGTTCGACGGCGGCGCCCCGCCGCTGTGCCGCTGCAACCCTTCCACGGCCGCGGTGAGCCGCTTGATCTCGGCGCGCAGCTCTTCCGCGTCGCTGCTGGCCGGCACAGCCGTCGGCGCGGCGGTCGTTGGTTGGGCGGCTCGACTTTTCAACGCGGTCAGTTCGTCCTGCAATGCGCTCAGCTGCGCTTCGAGTCCCTTGTTCTTTTCGCTGAGAGCGCTGAGCGTGGCAGCGTCGGCACGGGCCACCGGCCGGACCGTCGGTTGCGGCGTTGGTTGAGCGTGGGGCGTCTCGGCCACCGCACCAGAGCGGGCTTCGCTCGGCAGCGCCAGAAAGTTGCTGTGTACGTAGCCCACCTGCCCGCTGGCCGTCTTCACGCGCGACCACTCGCCCTGCATCTCCTGAACTTCGACGGCGCTTCCCTTGGTCAGGGTGGCGAAGGGGGGGAACTCCGTACCCGGTCCGCGGCGGACAAACACCCGCTCGGTACCAGTCACGACGGCCGCGTTGCCTTGGCCCCATGCTGGAGTCGCCACCCCACTGAGCGGCGCGACGCAAACAGACAATAGGAGAAAGCACGCCGACCACTGTCGTGTCTCACCCCTCATCGCCGGTCTGCGGTCCATTGATCTCGGTGACTGAGTGCGTCGATGTAGCGGCGGGTCAACTCGAAGAAGTGGTCGGGGTGACTGGACTTGAACCAGCGACCTCACGGTCCCGAACCGTGCGCTCTACCAGTCTGAGCTACACCCCGGTATTCATCAACGTTGGAACGGCAGATCGCCCTTGACCAGGCATCGGCTCTTAACACACCAAGGAGAAATTGCAACCGAGCGCCCGCGCAGGCGCTCACGCGGCCCGGGCGCCGGCGCGCTCGGCCTCGCGGCGCATGGCGGCAATCGTCTGCCGGTAGTCAGGGGTTCCGAAGATTCCCGACCCCGAGACCAGCACATCGGCGCCGGCGCTCGCCACACGGGCCGTGGTACGTTCGACCTTGATCCCACCGTCGACCTCGATCAGGAACGACAGGCCCTTCTGCTGCCTGAGGCGATGGGCCTGCTCGATCTTCGCAGGCACGTCGTCGATGAAGGCCTGAGCACCAAAGCCGGGGTGGACCGTCATCAGCAGCAACATGTCGACCTGTGCGAGGATGTCGGTGACGCTGTCTAATGGCGTGTCCGGATTGATCGCCACCGACGGGTGGGCGCCCTGCTGGCGAATTTCGGCGATGACCGCCGGCAGATCGTCGCAGATCTCGGCGTGCACGGAGATGTAGTTCGTGCCGGCTTTGGCAAACGCTGGAATGAAGCGCTCCGGGTGCTCGATCATCAAATGCGTATCGAGCGTGAGCTGCGTGACTTTGCGCACGGCGGCAACCACCACCGGGCCGATCGTCAGGTTGGGCACGAAGTGGCCATCCATCACGTCGAGGTGGATCCAGTCAGCGCCGGCAGCTTCTACCGCGCGCACTTCATCACCGAGCCGACTGAAGTCTGCGGACAGCACGGATGGGGCGATCTTGATCACGCGGTGACGATACCCCGCGTCTCGCGACGCTTCAACCGGGCCGCGAAGAAACCATCGAGGCCGTGATGATGCGGGAAAGTTCGCAGCACGCCGGCGGCATCGACAAGTGCGCGCGCCACCTCCGGCAACAGCAAACGGGGATCATCGACGTTGAAGTCAGGTCGCTCGTGCAGGAAGGTGGCTAGCACGTCGTCGTTTTCCTCGGCGCTGAGCGTGCACGTGGCGTACACCAACGTGCCACCGAAACGGACGGACTCGGCCAGGTGTCGCAGCAGCTGCGCTTGGAGTCGTGCAAGGCCGGTGATGTCCTCGGGCGTACGCCGCCATCGCACCTCCGGGTGCTGGCGCAGTGTCCCCAGTCCGGAGCAGGGCGCATCGACGAGCACACGGTCAAACCCGTCCGTGGCGGGACGCCAGGTGAGTGCATCGACCACCGCCGCATGCACGATCGACAGGCCGAGCCGTTGTCCCATACGCGCAATCCGACTGATGCCGTCAGCGTGGGGATCCAAAGCGATGATCTCACCCTGATCCTCCATGAGCTCGGCGAGGTGCGTCGTCTTGCCGCCCGGAGCAGCGCATGCGTCGAGCACGCGCTCGCCTGGCTGTGGTGACACGAGAAAGCCAACCAGCTGCGACGCTTCACCTTGCAGGGAGAAGAGCCCGTCCGCATACCCCGCGATGCGTTCCGGCGGTCCGGCGTGCTCGACGCGAATGCCGACGGGCGAGTAGATCGTCGGCTCGGCGGCGCAACCGGCGTCGTGCAGTCGCGCCAGCAACTGCGCACGGTCGATCTTGCATCGATTCACGCGCAGCACGGTGGGCGCCGGTTCGTTGTCAGCGCGCAACAGAGCCTCGGTGTCCTCGAAGCCGTAACGCGCCAGCCAGCGCGCGACCAACCAGCGAGGGTGCGAGAGCAGCGTGGCAAGGTAACCAGCAGGATCATCGGCCGGTGATGGAGCCTGCACCTGCTGCCATTCCGCGGTGGCGCGTCGCAGCACCGCGTTGACGAGCCCGGCCGCGGCACCGCCGCGAAATCCCTTGGCGAGCTCGACGGCGGTGTTGACCGCCGCGAAGTCAGGCACGCGTGTCAGCAGACACATCTGGAAGAGCGCCATGCGGAGGAGGACACGCACCGGCGCATCCAACGCCTGCGGCGGACGACGCGAGAACGCCGCAATGATGTGATCGAGGTAGCCTTGCCACGCGATGGTTCCGTACACGATGCGGGTCACCAGCGCCTGATCACGCGGTGCGAGGCTGCTGGCGCTGAGCTGATGCCCAAGGAGCGCATCGGCGTACGAGCCGTCCTCCTCGACGCGGCGCAAGATCTCCCACGCCAGCGCACGCGCATCGGCGGGCGGCCGTGGGGGTACGCCTCTTCTCGTAGCGGCGGGTTTCAAACCCGCTCTTCCCCCGCCCGACCGGAGCCGAGAACCACTCCAACCTTGATGCCCCCGCCGCGCGCAAATTCCGCTGCCGACAGCCGCTTGCGTCCTTCGAGCTGCAGCTCGTCGAGCACGAGCGTGCCATCGCCGGTCACGACTGCCAGATCGCCCTCCACGTGCACCACACTTCCAGCGCTGCCCGTGGCAGCGCCACGAACATGTGCGCGATGGATCTTCAGCAACTTGCCGTCGACATACGTAAACGCCGATGGCCACGGATTGAAGGCTCGCACCATGCGCGCGATGGACACCGCTGACTGCGTCCAATCGATGCACCCATCGCCCTTGGCGATCATCGGCGCCAGCGTCACATCCTCTTCCCGCTGCGCTTGCGCCCGCAGTGTGCCGGCATGCAGTCGGGCGATGGCCTCCATCAAGGCCTGAGCACCGACCTCCGCCAGTCGCACTTGCAGCTCACCGTAAGTCTCGTCGCTACCGATCGCCGTCTCGCGCTGCAAGAGAATGTCGCCGGCATCCATGCGCTCGTTCATCTGCATGATGGTCACGCCGGTGACGTCCTCGCCGCGCAAGATCGCCCACTGAATCGGCGCGGCGCCACGGTACTTGGGAAGCAATGACCCGTGAACGTTGATGCAACCGTGCGCCGGCAAGTCGAGCACGGACTTCGGCAAGATCCGCCCGTAGGCCGCAACGACGATGAGATCCGGTGCCCACCGGCGCAACGCTTCGAGAAACTCGGGTGGACGCAGCTTCTCCGGCTGGAGAACCTCGAGCCCGGCTTCCACCGCAACCACTTTCGCTGCCGGTGCATTGAGATGGCGACCGCGCCCGGCGGGTTTGTCCGGTTGGCAGACGACGCCGACAACGGAATCGGCGCCGGCAAGCAGTGCCCGCAGCGATGGAACGGCGAACTCAGGGGTGCCGAAGAAAACGATACGCAACGGCGCAGTCACGGCGGTCCGTATAGCACGCGTGAGCGCGCCGCGCCTGCGATCGGCGACTCTCCGTCTCCTGTCCCTCTGCGTGGTTCCTGTGGTAGACGACGCCACGTACGGTGAGGTGGAGCAGAGTCGGTGTTGGATCAAGATATTCGCCGGGAAACCGTTCAAACGTTGAGTAGCCGAGATACTGTCGCGGCGCTCTTCGCAACGCTCGGCTACCACACTGACGCACGCCTGGCTCAGACACCCGCGAACATCGGGGTGACCGCGGAATCACTCGCTCGGCAGATCTCTCACATTGAGCGGATCGCCGACCAGGAGAGTCTGCTGCAGGTCTATCTGGTCGAGCTGACGTCGGTCACACTCGTCGCAACCCGCGGCCTTGCCGCTGCGCTGCGCAACCGGGCCGGTAACTATCTGCTGGTGCTCACGCACGACTACGAGCGCATCGACTTCGTGTTGGTCGAGAAGGTGGCCCCGCGCGCTGAGCACGGGCAGACCATCGGCCAGAAGCAAATTTCGGTGCGGCCGCGCATTCTCACGATGGACCGCCGCAACCCGACCAAGGTGGGCCTGCGCGTGCTCCGCCGCATGAGTTACACGGAGCCCGACCCGATCGCACAATACGACAAGCTGAGATCCGCCTTCGACATCGCGGACTGGTCGGAAGAGCACTTCAACAATCGGGCACTGTTTGCCGACTACTATCTTCGCGAGCGGCTCCCCGAGCAGCCGGAATGGAAGGACGACGCGAAGCCGGCGTTCCTCAAGCTCGGCGTTCTGTATGAGCGCGCTGCCAGCCGCTGGGCTGGCAAGTCAGAAAAGGAACTACGCAGCGGACATACCCAGAGTTGGACCAGGCCGAGCTCGACATCGTCTTCCACGGCACCCTGACGTTCTTCTACCGCTTGCTGTTCCTCCTCTACGCCGAGGCACGGGCTCTGCTGCCAGTGAAGGAAGTGCGCGGCTACTTCGAAGGCAGCTTAGCGAAACTCGCATGTGACGTGGCAGCAGTCGCCGGCGATATCGGCGACGACAGCGCGGATCGCATTCGCAAGGCATACTCGACCAATGCGTATGGGCTGTACGACCGCCTGCGAGAGCTATTCCGAGTCGTCGATCGGGGCGATGCCGATCGCAATGTTCCCGTCTACAATGGCGGCCTCTTTCTGACGGAGGTCGATCCCAACGACCCGAGCCCCGAAGCGCAGAACGCTCGCTTCCTGCTCGCCAACAAAATCCCCGATCGCTACCTCGCCTTGGGTCTCGACCTCCTGGCACGCGACGACGACGACAAAACATTCAAGCGCGTGTTCATCGATTACAAGTCGCTGGGCGTGCGCCAGCTCGGCAGCATCTACGAAGGGCTGTTGGAGTTCCGCCTGCGCATCGCGACGGAGAAGATGGCGATCTGCAAGGGCAAGAAGACGGAAGAGATCGTTCCGTACGCCGAAGCGAAGCAGCGCAAGCTCAAGATCCTCCCAGCGGGCAAGGGCAAGAGCGCGGCGGAGCGCACGCTGTCGAAAGGCGCCGTCTACTTGGAGAACGACAAGCGCGAACGCAAGGTGACGGGCTCCTACTACACGCCCGACTACATCGTTGAGTTCATCGTCGCCAACACGGTGGGCCCGGTGCTCGCCGAACGGATGGAGCACGTGCGGGCGCAGCTGCGCGAGGCGCAGAAGGCGTTGCATCGTGAGCGCGACAAGGCGCAGGCGCTGCAACGCCGGTCGCTCAAAGGCGACGACCCTGAACACCAGGCGTTCCTCAAGCATCGCGATGTCGTCGATGCCCTGTTCGGCATCAAGGTGCTCGATCCGGCGATGGGCTCGGGGCACTTCCTGGTTGAAGCCGTCGATTTCATCACGGACCGGGTGCTCGACTTCCTGAACGGCTTCCCATGGAACCCGGTCGTCTACCAGCTGCGCGAGACGCGCGAGACGATCTTGCACGAGTTGGAGGAACAGGGCGTTACCGTCGACGCCGCGAAGCTGACCGATGTGAACCTGCTGAAGCGTCACGTTCTGAAGCGCTGCATCTACGGCGTCGACATCAATCCGATGGCGGTGGAGCTCGCAAAAGTCAGCCTCTGGCTCGACAGCTTCACGCTCGGCGCGCCGCTGTCGTTTCTCGACCACCATCTCAAGTGCGGCAACTCGCTCATCGGGGCAAGTGTCGAGGAAGTCAATCAGGTCATTCGCGCCGGCCAGTTGAGTCTCCTCTCCGGCACACGCTTCGAAGGCATGAAGCAGGCCGTGGCCGGGATGATCCACATCGGCGAGCTGTCGGACGTTACGGCGGCGCAAGTGCGCGAGTCGCGCGACGAGTTCAAGCGCGCCAGCGATGCCATGGCGCCCGCGAAGCGTTTGCTCGACGTCTACACGAGCCAGTGGTTTGGCAACGCGCTCGGCTCGAAAAAGAAATTTGCCGCGAACCCCGCGCTCGAATTTCTGCGCGATGCCGCGTCGGAAGCCTGGGCGACCAATCCGGACAGCGCCAAGCTGACCAGCCAGTCGCGCGCGGCAGCGCGCACCGCGGTTACGGCAGCAGGTGAGAAGTGGTTCTTCCACTGGGAGCTAGAGTTCCCGGAGGTTTTCTATGGCCCGCAGCCAGGCACGACGCAGAAGATCGAGCGCGAACCCGACGCCGGCTTCGATGCGGTGATCGGCAATCCACCGTGGATTCGGCAGGAGACGATTCAGACTGACAAGGCGGCGTTGGCTGCGCAGTTCACGGCGGTCTTCGACAGCGTGGCCGACATCTACGTGTTCTTCTTAGCGCGCGGTCTGACGGTCATCGCCCCGCAGCGCCTGCTCGGGATGATCGTGCCCAACAAATGGCATCGGGCCGCGTACGGCGAGAAGCTCCGCCGCTTGTTGGCCGAAGGCGAGCAGCCGGTGGCCATCGTTGATTTCGGCCATGCGCCGGTGTTCCCGGACGCCGACACCTTCCCGTGTGTGCTGATTGTCCGCAACGCCCCTCCGCGACCGGATGACGGGTACGTGCAGGTCTGCTCGGTGCCGCGGGAGGTCTTGCCGACGCTGCACCTTCCATCCTTCGTTGCGCACTCGTCCCGCAACGTGCAGACCTCACGCCTCAGTCCGAGCGGGTGGGATCTGGAGTCGGGCGGCGTGGCCGATCTGCTGGCGAAGATCAAGCAGGCAGGTGTGCCGCTGCGCGAGTATCTAGGCACCTCACCGCTGTACGGCATCAAGACCGGTTACAACGAGGCCTTCCTTATCGACCAACAAACCCGCGACCACCTTGTGGCCGAAGACCCGAAGTGCGAACCGATCATCAGGAAGTTCCTGCGCGGCCGCGACATTCAACGCTGGCACCCGCAGTGGGGCGGTCAGTGGATGGTTGTCCTCAAGAGCAGCGAGAACCATGCGTGGCCATGGGCCAATGCGGGCGACAGAGCCGGTGGCACATTCCGTAAGACGTATCGATCGCTGCACGGCCACATGGCGCAACACGAGGAGCCGCTGCGCAAGCGTCAGGACCACGGACGCTATTGGTGGGAACGCCGCTCGTGTGACTACTACGAGCAGTTGGACGGACCAAAGGTCATCTATCAGGACATCGCCTTTCACAGCTGGTTCGGGTTGGACGCCGACGGCATGTACTCGAACAATACGTGCTACTTCACTCGCGGCGCGGATCTATACTTGCTCAGCGTTCTCAACTCCTCGGTCGTGTGGTGGTACCTCGCGCGCAGCGCAACGCACGCCAAGGACGAAGCGTTTCGTTTGCACGCGATTTTCATGGAACAGCTGCCGGTGCCGCCCGCATCACCGCATCGCGGCGCGGTCGAGGCTCTTGCACGAGCGCTCATCGACCTGACAGCGGACCGACACCAGGTCACCTCGGCGTTCTTCGATTGGCTCGAAAGGAACCTCGGCACAACCCGTGTGACGCAGAAGCTGGAAACGTACTGGCAGCTCGACGCCGCGACGTTGGAAGCGGAGGTGCGCCGTGCCGGGGCGAGCAAGTTGACTCCGGCGGCGCAACGGCTGCTTGCCGAGGAGCATGCGCGTCAGCTCGCGGCGCTGCGCCCGGTGCTCGCTAAGAGCCGCCAACTGGAGATCGAGCTGCAGCACCTGGTCTTCGACCTCTTTGGCCTCACATCCGAGGACGTGCAGCTCCTGCGCAGCACCGCCCCGCCGCGTGATCCGCTGGCGTTGGTGGAGGGGGATGCAGGCGGAGCGGCGGAGGGTCGCAAGACGTGAGCGCGCCGCTGTTCATTGTCGGGGCGGGTTTCAACCTCGACGCGAACGCCGAAGCCGGTCGAGCCCCACTGCCTTCGGCTTACCCGCTCGTCGGGCAGATCGCGCAGATCTGCTTCGGGTTGGAAGCTGCGCCGCCAGGCAAATCTGTCGAACAACTCTTTCACGACGCGATCGCGGCGCGGAACCACAAGCCGATCGACATCCTCTGTGACACTCTCATGCAGGCCGACTACTATCTGGCGGAGGGACTGTGCGCTAGGGATTCACGGAACTCCTACCGGATGTTCATTGAGCATTTCCCCGCGTCGCATTTCCTGACTTTCAACTACGACTCGCTACTCGAAATCGTATTGTTCGCTCTCGATCGTTGGCGTCCCGAAGACGGGTATGGTGTTCCAGTCGACGCGCGGTTGGAACCTATCCAGACGCCGCCTCGTCTCGTTTCGTCGCAGAACCTTGTGCTGCACTTGCACGGAAGCCTCTGCGTCTACGCCTCCGAGTTCTCCGTGAATTGGACTTCAGCGGGGCGGAGCCACACAGGCGAAATCGAGCACCGTGACGCGCCCCTCTTCCGCTTCGACCCCGACAGCATCACGCATCGGTTCTTCCCATACAGACGCGAGCCGCCGGACCAGAGCTATCGTTATCCATCCCAGCGGATCATCGTGCCGCTGCCCGACAAGGCTGAAGGGCTGCGGGAGAGCTTCATCCGGTCCATTCATAGACACGCCAGAGAGCTAGCTTCTGAGGCAGGGAAGGTGGCCTCAATCGGCTACAGCTTCAACGCTCACGATCGGGCTTCGTACAGCCATCTCTTGCAGGCCATCGCGTCGCGCAGTGCCACCGTGACGCTGGTCTCGCCCGATGCAACTCAAATCAAAGCTCGACTCCAGAGGGAATACCCCGTCATCAACTGGATCGCGCTTTTCGCTGACGTTCAAGCAGTGGGTTTCACGGGGCCTTCCGAGAGTAGATGACGGTCGCTGAGTTCATGACCATCGTTTCCGAAAGGGCGGCGACGTGCAGACCCTCCGACTGCGAAAGTACTCACTTAGCCAGCAGTTGACGCTGCACTCCACACCCCCTAGGATCGGCGCATGCCACGGGCGCGAGGCGCAACAGCTACCAAAGTCGTGACTTCGCTTCAGGACATCGAGCGCGTGGTGCGGCGCGTCGTTCGGGAAGAGCTGAAACGGGTTACACCCGCGGTCGGCAAACCTATCGAGCCTGGTTCACCGCTGGCGCGCGATCTGGACGAGATCGCGCAACGCCAGAGACGGGGACGGTTACGGCTGCGCTCACGGAAAGAGGTTTTCGGTGGCGACGTATGAAGAGTTTTATGAGGAGCGATTCCGCCGAAACCTTTCCCGCTATCCGCAACTGCGCGAGCGACTCGTACGTTTGACACGACGGATCGCCCGCGACCCCTACGAGAATACCGAACGCCTCAGCGCCCAAGCGGGCGGTCTCGATCTTCGCGGCTGTCGGAGTTACCGTATCGACCGCAACTTCCGTATCGTGTTCGTCGTCTGCGAGGAATGCCGGCAGGTCAAGGAGTGCCGCTACTGCTACTGCGAGGGCCTGTCAGACAAGTCGGTGCTGTTCCTGACCTTCGGTCCGCATCGACTTGCCTATGCAATGAAATGATCCGCAGCCGCGGAACATAGGGCGTCCTGCTTAGATGCCGAGTCGACGCGCCCGTGGTCGTCGGCAGGGACATCACGCTCCTGGGCCGAGCGGATGACTCCCATCTCCGGATCCAGACGTACCCGGTGTGTCTGCGTCGCCCTACGCCGTCGCATGCTCGCGGCGGGACGGGCCTGCTCCGCCGTGCCGCGGGGGCTGTGCGGCGAGGCGCTGGCGTCGTTGGCAGAAGATCCAGCCCGCGCCGACCAGGCCCACGAGTACGCCATATGCGACGACGACGATCAAGGGTAGGTTCTCGTGCATGACGACGGAACTATACTCGCGCACGTATCAGTTGCCAACCCATCACTCGTCTTCACCAGGCCGGGCGCGTTCGATGAAGACTCCGAGCGCCAGAGTAAGTTCACCGCCCTTGCACACGCCAAACCTCTACC
>JBGQHM010000166.1:0-13553 GCA_041497995.1 Binatia bacterium
CCACTGTGATGAGGTACCGAAGCACCGGTTCATACTACTACAACGTTGGCTGTTGGTTGGATCGTGTTCTCTATGCGCCAGCTCCTTTCCGTGAGGCTTTTGCCAAGAGACTCTCGGCGAACCTGTGGAGCCCCGCCTCCAACTGACGGGACATAGTGCTTCACGGCCACCGGGATCGCAATTCGAGCCGGCCCTCTGTTGGGTCGCTTACGCTGCGGTGAGCATGCACATGCCGCGACCAAGGTCAGACCGCGATGCGTAGGACGATCTCGGTCGTGGTGCTGCGCAGTGGGCTGGATGCTCCCCGCCTCCGGTCTGCGACCTGGATCAGTCCGAGATCTCGAAGCACCTCCACGTCTCGGTAGACGGCCTTGAAGTCGCGCTTGGCGATGCGTGCCAGCTCGGCCACGGACTTGGGCTTGCGCTTGCGGATCACACGCAAGAGCGCGAGTCGCGTCTCCGTGAGCGCTGCGCGCACGGCCTCGAGGCTCTCGAAGTACTCCCCTTGCTGCTTCTGCACCTTTTTCTTGGCCAGGATCGCTCGCATCACGCCTATGGCGTCGTCGAGAGCGTCGTCGACGGATTTGATCCTCACGCGGATGGTCTTCAGAGCCATGGAGCTACGTCTGGAAACTGGTCTATCACTTCCGCTCGGCGGCTTCGATCTGTTGAGTCGGCCGTCACTCTCGGTTGTCTCCCGATCAGCCCGCCTGCCTTTTCCGGGTGCGTCGCCGCGGTAACGCCTCATCCAGGGCTAGCAGGGCGCGCAGCGCTTCGTTCACTGAGCGGGAATCGGGAAAGTGCGGCACCAGCTCAGGATCGAGGATCCGCAGCAACGCGGACACCTTTGCGGCCTTCGATACGAGCCTACCTCGGGTTGCCTTTGACCAGTCGTACCGCTGCAGATCCCCTTCAGGCGGGAGGGTGCGTTTAGTCCGCTTCTTCATACTTCCTCCTCTGCGTGGCAGATGCCCTGCGCGCACTGACGACGATCAGCCCGCCCGAGAGCCTCCATCTTCTCCACTTCACACTCGATCGCTGCGCTTGGCGAGCTTCGGACGCTTCACGCGGTCCGCGCCGCAGGCGACGGCGTGCCGCTGTAGTGCCGCGTCGAGTGCCGGCTCATCCAACTCGCGGCCCGGCTCGCGATAGAGTCTCTCGATCACCAGTGTGCCACCCACCACTCGCCCTTCCAGCCGCCCGACCAGCTCGCCTCGGTGCAAGAGCGGACTAACGTACCAGCCCCAGCGCCGAAGCTCGGGTTTCTTGTAGACCTCCCACACGTACTCGAAGCCCCACAGCTGGCGCACCAGGTCGCGGTCCCACAAGAGCGCGTCGAGCGGACCGAGGATGCGCATGCGGTCGTCGGCATCGATCACCTTGCGATCACGGAAGCCGCGTGGGGCGAGGTAGGGGCGACTCGCGCCCTCGATCGTCAGCTCCTCGATCGCGCCCTCGGCGATCAGCTCGTCCAGCAACCCCGATGTCCGCGCCCCGCGAAGCATCGACCAGCACGCCCCGCCCCCTCGCGCTAACAGGCCCGCCGACTCGACGCGTTCGAGCAACGCGAAGCGCTCGAAGGCGTGTTCGCGCGGCGCGCCGTGCACATGCGCGAGCGCGCGGTCGGGGACGTCGTAGAGCTTTCCGCGCGATCGGTCACGGCCACACACGACGATCCGGCACTGTGTCCACAGGATCTCGAGCGCCATGCTCGTCGTCTTGGCCGTGCCCTTCCAGCCGCTCCATTCCACCGGGTCGACGCGTCCGTGATCTTCGAGCTCGGCCGCCGAGATCGGGCCGCGCGCGCGCACCTCGGCGAGCACCGCGCGCACGACCTTCGGATCGACCTTGTGTGTCCGCTCCGACAGTCGCCACCACGGCGTCTCGATCGCCTGGTCACGCCAGTACGGGAAGGCACGCGCCGCGATCAGACAGCGCTCCTTGGCGAAGTGTTCGAACGCATGCCCGGGCAAGAGATGCCGATAGACGTCGCCGCGCGCGATGCCGTCGACGCGGGCGAGGGCGACGAGGTCGGCGTTCGTGCCCATCGGATCGAGCGGGTCGACCTGCACGCAGCCGAGCCGCTCGAGCATCGCGCGCACACCGCGTGCACCGCGCCCCACCACCCGCGCAAGCCCGAGGTGGCTGACGAGGAATCGTCGCGCATCCGCGGCGCTGAGCGTCTTTGCCGTCGCGCTCGCTTTCATGCCGCGGCTCTCGGGTCCTCAATAAGCCGACAGGGGACTCCTCTCGTCGTTGGGGCTTTGCACAAGAAGTGTCGGTGAAGGGTTCCTCTCCCTGCGGGAGAGGTCAGGTGAGGGGATGGGATGATGGCTTCGACGAAATGGCGCGCGGTGCGAGGGGTCGGGCTCACGCAGTCAGAACAATTGGTTGAGGAGTATCTCATCCCCTCACCTTCGGTCCTCTCCCGGAGGGAGAGGACCGATTGCTTGTCGGTTCCGAGTACTACGGAACCAAGAGTTCGACTTCTTGTGCAAAGCCCGTCGTTGGTCGTCGGTGCCGTCAGGCCTGCGCCAGACGGAAACCGATGCGTGGGAAGTGGACGACGATCTCGCCGACCTGGTCGTCACGCCGGCGGATCGCGATCTCGTGGATCGAGGACGCGACCACTTCACCGGCCACGGGGTCGAAGCCGTAGTCGTCGGGCGTCACAGTCACGCGGTCGCCGGGTTTGATGCCGTTGGGTTCGCGGGCGTCGGCGGTCGCGGCGGCTGCAGGCGCGCTCTCTGTGGCAATCTTCAAGGCCTCCTCACGGCTCATGTCGCTGCGCTCGCCCTGGCCCATGCCCTTGATGCGTTCGGACCACTCAACCACCTCCGGGAATTCGTCGAACACCACCGCCGCCGGTGGGACGTTCCGCAGAAACCACACGGGGTGGTAGCAGGCGGCGTCGGCGAGGCTGAACTGCGCGCCGAGCAGATAAGGGCCATCGGCAAGCTGGGCCGCGAGCAGGTGCGCGTAGGCGCGGCACTGCTCTTTCGCGTACGGCGCGAGCTTTGGGATGTCGTCGAAGTTGCGTCCTGGCATCATCTTGGTGCGGTCGTCGATGAACTCCTTCGGCACGTGCTCGCCGATCACCGCGAAAAGGATCGATGTTGTGGTCCAGAAAAACAAGCGATCCGCCCACAGATTCCACACGTGGCACGTACCCTCAGTGCCCGGTGGATAGATGCTCGGCTGCGGATGCAGGCGTTCGATGGTGCGCGCAATGAGCTGCGTGTCGCAGTACACGTCGGCACCGATCTGCAAGACCGGGATGCGCCGGTAGCCGCCGGTCAGCGGCAGGAGATGCGGTTTCGGCATGATCGTCGGCTGCTCCACCGCGCGCCACGCCAGGTTTTTGTAGGCGAGGACCTTCTTGATCTTCTCGGAGAACGGCGACGTGTCGTAGTGGTGCAGAATCAGCTCAGCCATCAAGCGCTTCTCTTACGAAAGAAAGATGGAACCACAGATGAACACCGATAGACACCGATGAGGAAACTACGATTGCCTGAAGCTTTTGGATTCCTCGTCCATCGGTGTTCATCGGTGTTCATCGGTGGTTGCTCCCTCTTCTCTGAGATATTTGATCCCACGGCGCGCCCCGTCGATCGAGAGCTCCAAGATCATCGGCAAATCGGCAAAGGCCGGATGGTGCACGATTGAGAGGAGGCCATCGCGGATGGTTCCCTCGCCAGGCACGGCGTGGCGGTCGCGCTTACAGCCGGATGGTCCTTGCGAATCGTTGAGGTGGAAGGCGATGACGCGGTCGAGGACGCCTGCGGCTTCAAGCGCCTCGGCCAGACGGTTCCCGGCGTCGGCGCCGGTCAGGTCGAAGCCCGCTGCGTGCAGATGACAGGTGTCGATGAGGACGGCGAGTCGATCGCGGGGTGCGCCGAGGTCGCGTACCAAACGGCCAATCTCGGGAATGTCCTTCCCCAGCTCGGTGCCTTCGCAACTGTTCTCGATCACGGCGCATGCACCCTCCGGCATCGACTCCATGACTTGGCCGAGCTTGCGCGCCGCCGCGGTCAGCGCCGCATCGACGTCGGGGTGTCCTTTGGCGTAGCCGACGTGGAAGCACACGCCCGCCAACCCCAACTGCGCGGCCAGCTGCAAGTCACCGAGCAGGCTCGAGGCTGAGGCATTCCGAATACGTCCCTCGGGACTCGCAAGGTTGACCAGCAACGTGGCGTGGACGATGCCCCACAAGCCGGCCGCTCCGGCACGATATGCCGCCTGGTCAGCCGGATCAGGAATGCCTTCCTTTCCAAAACGCTGCGGATTGCGCAGCGTGGTTTGGAAGGCGTCGACGCCGTCGTGGCGCAAGAGCTCTGGAATCGCAGCAAGCGGTGGGTCAATGTGCAGCGCGGGACGCATCTGATTGCGGATTTTGGATTGCGGATTTGTGATCTGGCCTTGACCGCGGCTACTTGAAGGCGGCGAGCAACTCCTCGATCGCTTTCATTTGCCCGCTGCTGGTGGACGACGGTACCAGAATGGGCGTCTTCACACCCGCAGCGTACCACGCCTCGACGCCGTCGCGGACTTGCTGCACCGAACCGTACAGGGTGCAGTCGGCGAGCCACTTGTCGCTCATCAAGCTGGGGATCTTGTCGTGCTCGCCGGCGGCGATGGCGCGTTGGATGGCACGCATCTCGTGTTCGTAACCGGCCTCGATCCAGTAGTTCTGATAGTTGGGTAGCATGACGTACCCGGTGAGTGTCTTTCTATTCACCGCGGCGGCCGCGGCGCGATCATCCGAGATGCAGGTCGGGATCATGTTGCCGACGAAGGCGGTGCGGGCAGCGTCTCCGAGGAACGAGAGCGAGCTCGCCATGTGTGAACGTGCTGCGTTTGCCCACACCGCACCCTGCCCGATCTCTGCGGAGAGCTGCACCATCTTCTTGCGCAGCGTGGCGAGAACGACCGGCGGCAGGTCGCCCCAGCGTTGCGCACCCTTGCGCAGCTGCTCGACGAAGCTGCGGACATCCGCGAGCGGTTTGCCGGTCTTGAGGCCGAGCCGCGAGTTGGTCGGCGCGTGACTGATGCCGATGCCGAAGTAGAAGCGTCCGCGGCTGAGCTCATGGATCAGCGTCGCGGTCTGTGCGTAATCGAACGCATGCCGTGTGTAGATGTTGGCGATGGCGGTACCGAACTGGATCTCCTTCGTGCACAACGCCAGCGCCTCGCACAGGCCCACACCATCACCGAAACTTGGACAGTAGAGGCCCGAGAAGCCCTGGCGTTCGATTTCCTGCGCCACCTCAAGGGTGGCTTGCCGGCGGCGGGCCATAGCGGCCAGGCTGAGGGCGGGTTTACGTGTCATGCGCGTGCTCCTAGTCGTCTGTGTCGCGGTCGGCGGTCTTCGATAACACGGGCGCGCCGTCCGTCAAAGACCGTGGCGGTGACTTTCTTACCGCGGCGCGTTCACAAGAGCTTGGTCAGCTCGTCACGCTCTGACCACACGAAGCGGACGCGCTTGCCGCCGCGGTGCGCGGCGACGCCGCTGCCGCGCGCGACGCTGCCGATGGCGACGGCGGGGATCCGTCGCCGACGCAATCCGCGGATCAGAGCGGCAACTCGCGTCTCTGGCAGTGTCAGCAACAGGGCGCCTGAGCCGATGAGGCCCAGCGGCTGCAGGCCGAAGCGTTCGCACAAGCGGGCCGTGTGTGGGTGGATGGGGATACTGTCGAGGTCGACCACGAAACGTTTGTGCGCCGCCGTTGCTAACTCATAGAGGCCCGCAGCCACGCCCCCCTCCGTCGGATCGTGCATGCTGGTCGCACCGGCGCGAGCGGCATACAGCGCCTCGGCGACGACCGAAATGCCCGGACGATGATGAAACTGCGCTGCCTCCGCCTGACCGCGTCGTCCCAGCAGCATCCGCGCCTCCGATGCGAAGGTTCGCGCAATGATCGACGTGCCTTCAATTCCCGCCGTCTTGGTCAGCACGATTGCGTCCCCGATGCGCGCGCCGCTGGAGGTAACTAGTCCCGTCTTCTCGACGAGACCTTGCATGTCGCCGGCGACAATTGGCTGCCGGACGGCGGGCGATACCTCGGTGTGCCCACCGGTGACCGCGATTCCCAGGCGACGAGCGCTCCGATCGATGTCACGCACGATGGCGCGGACCACGGCAGGGCTGCTCCTTGGCGGCACGATGATCGTCGCCTGAAACCACGCCGGACGCGCTCCCATCACTGCAACGTCGTTGGCGTTGACGTTCACCGCGTACCAGCCTATCTCGTCGGCGGTGAACGTGACTGGATCGCTCTTCAAGATCAGGTACTGGGAACCGATGTTGATAACGGCAGCGTCCTCGCCGAACGTCGGTCCGAGGACGACGCGCCGATCACGTGCCCCGCGAAACCGGAGGAGAGATCGCAGCAGCCGTGGCGGTAGCTTACCCGGCGGTAGCAGCTGCGGGCGACTAGCGGCGCGGGTGCGCACCGTTCTCGGCGGGGTGTCTGCCGTCTGGTTGGTCAATGCACATCAAGTGGGCAGCTGCGGGCGCCGCCGCGACGCTTCTTGCTTCTTGTGGTGTTTCCGTCGCTCGACCCACCCTTGAAGCTCGTGCTCAAGCGCCGAGAAGGCGGCGTGAATGGCATCACCCATGTTTGCTTGAGCCTTATGCACGCGCATCGTGTCACTCGGTACGCTGACCAGTAGCCGTGCTTCTTCGTTGCCACGAAGGTGATGGGTACTGTGTACCAGCGTGACGTGAAGGCGAACGATGTCTTTACAGAAATCGGTCAATTTTGCGGCGCGCCGCTGAATGATTGCCTCCCACCGGGGATGCACCTCACTGTGTTGAGCCTTGATATCGATTCGCATTGCCTAGCGTCCTCCGTCGGTTCCTGCTGCACATCCTTCCGGCTCTCGGCCATAATCAACCCGTGTCATGGCCGTCCTCAACCGTAGCTCTACCCTCATAGTGACGCACTCTAGCAGACCCGCCAACGCGTCAGAAATCCTCGCAGATAGATGGCCACTTCCTGCATTCTCGCCACGTTTACCCACATGGCTGGCGAAACAGCCAGATTCTCAACGCGCTTAGAAGGCCGGTTCCGGGCGCTCGTTCTTTGCAGCTCCCATGGCATAGATTCTGCTGTCGTACAGAACGAGCGCGACGTGAAAGGGGATATGGAGATGATCCAGACTCAACCTCAATCGGAAGTCGCAGTAAACGCAAGGTTGCTGAAAATCGGTTTGGAGGTCTTTCCGGTTTACGGTGACGAGACGTCGGGGTTCAGTGTCGACCCAGGCGACTTGTATCCGCAGATGCCGAATTGGTTCCGCTATCGGTCTCTCGATGAGCTCTTCTTCGCCTTAGTCAATCTCAACATCAGCCCGGAAGGGCAGGCGTAGTCGCACGGCTGGAGCTCGGTCGTATCGCCTTTCTACACTGAGTGCAGCACCGGCACTGCAAGTTCTTCAGAACGCCGCAGCGAGGCGGATGCATCGTTTCCTCGGCTGACGGGCTTTCTCAGTATCAATTCACTTCCGCCGCACCTGGCACCCTCCTTGCCTTGACCACCATGCAACACGGTCTGGCAAGGAGGGAGCCATGGGATTGATCGAACCACTCGCAATCGCTACTGCGCTGCCGAACGGCATTCTGCCGTTGGGGTCGTCGTTCATGTTGTCGGTGTCATTGGTGGGGATGCTGGTCGTCGCTGCCATTGGGCTGTGGTACTCAGTGCCGCGCCGCCGTTACGCCCGACTCCGCACGTTGCGACTCGTCCACTCGACGGCGGCATGAGCAAGCGTTCCATTTGTCACCCGCAATGAGGTATTTCTCAGGCACATGGCATTTCTCGGATTCTTCATCGCACTCATGCTGTTCTTCCACTACAAGCGCCGCTTGCGGCACTATCGCCGCACGTACCGCCTAGAGGACGACGTGCGGGTCGACGGAGCTGGCGCTGTGGGCTGCCACGGACAGTGGCAGCAGGAGTGGGCCGACAAGGTGCACCGTCAAGCGGAGCGGCGGCTGCTGCACCTTGAGAAGCACACGCAGCGTCATCTGCGGCGACTGGATCGCGAGGCGCGCCGCTTCGGGTTTTCGGTTGTCGCTCCGCAGCCGACTGACGAGCCACCAGCAACTGCCGCTGCAACCGAGCCGCTTGCGAGCGAGGACGACACGCTGCGGCGGGCACGGCGCCGCGCGACTGCCGAGGTAGGCTTCTACACGCACCTGATGAGCTACCTCGGCGTGATGGCGTTCCTGGCGCTGATCAACCTGTTCACGACGCGCTACCCGTGGTTCGTCTGGCCCGCGCTCGGCTGGGGCTTCGGGCTGTTCTCCCACTACATGGCGGTGTTTGGCTCACAAATGTTGCGCCAGCGCTACTTCGTTCCGGCCGTTGAGCGCGAGGTGCGCCGCGAGAAAGTATTCATGCAGACGGAGAAACAGGCGAGCATCGACGAGCTGTCTTCAACGATCGCTCACGAGATCCGCAATCCTATTGCCGCCGCCAAGAGCCTGGTCCAGCAGATGGGCGAGGACCCGCACTCGGTGGAGAACGTTGAGTACGCCAAGGTGGCGCTGGAGGAGCT
This sequence comes from Binatia bacterium, assembly GCA_041497995.1. GTDB lineage: Bacteria > Desulfobacterota > Binatia > HRBIN30 > HRBIN30 > DATKMS01. Next base: position 8,563 of record JBGQHM010000166.1, read on the forward strand.
CGACCGCGTCGAGCGCCGCATCTCGCATCTGCTCAAGTACGCCAAGGAGGAAGACTACACGTTCTCGCCCGTGAACATTGCGACCGTGGTCGATGCTGCGCTGACGCAAATGCGCGCCAAGCTCGATGCGGCCAAGGTCAGCGTTGTCCGCAACTACATCGCCGGACCCACGGTGCTCGCCGACGGCGAGAAGCTGCGCCAGGTGTTCGCCAACATCGTCGACAACGCGATCGACGCCATGGAGAACGTCACCGAGGGACGCCGCATCGAGCTGTTCATCGAGAATGGCGCCCGCGCGGCAGCGACCGGCGTGGCCGCTACCGTCCGCGTGCGCGACAACGGGTGCGGCATCCCCGCTGACAAGGTCGACCGTATTTTCAACCCTTTCTTCACGACCAAGGAGAAGGGAACGGGCTTGGGGATGGCAATCTCCAGAAAGATCGTCGAGGCGCACGAGGGAACGATCGATGTCGTGAGTGAGAGCGGCCGCGGCACAGAGTTCTTGGTGACGCTGCCGATTCCGCAATGAAGAGAGCCGTCAGCTATCAGTGGTCAGCTGTCAGCCAGAGAACGTAGAGAAGAGGTAAGAAAATGGATTGCGGAGTTGAGAGTCTGATTGATTCCGAGCTGAGTGCTGAAGGCTGACCGCTGAGAGCTTGTTCAATGAAAGGGCGCGTGCTCGTTGTCGATGATGAGAAGGCCATGGTGTTGGCCTTGAAAGGACTGCTTTCGAAAGAGGGCTACCAGGTCGAGACCGCCGGGAACGGCGAGGAGGCCTTGCGGCGGCTGGAAACCGGAAACTTCCACTTGGTCATTACCGACCTGAGTATGAACGGCGTCGGCGGCTTGCAGGTGCTGGAACGTGGCCGGGCGATCGATCCGGATCTCGCGGTGATCATGATCACCGCATACGGCTCGGAGAAGATCGCCGTGCAGGCGATGAAGCTGGGCGCGTCGGACTACCTCCCCAAGCCATTCGACAATGACGAGCTGCGGGTCGTCGTCCAGCGCGTCATGGAGACGGCGCTGCTGCGGCGCGATCACCGCCGCTTGCTGGCGCAGGTGCAGAGCGACTTCGGCTTTGATCAGATCATCGGCCGTAGTCCCGCGATGCGCCGCATCTTCGAAACGATCGACAAGGTCGCCGACACCGACGTCACGGTCTTGATCCGCGGCGAGAGCGGCACGGGCAAGGAGTTGGTGGCCAACGCACTGCACTACCGCAGCCCGCGGCGCACCAAGCCGATGATCAAGATGAACTGCGCCGCGTTGAGCCGCGAGCTGGTGGAGAGCGAGCTGTTCGGGCACGAGCGCGGCGCTTTCACCGGCGCCCTGGCGCGCCGCGAAGGCAAGTTCGAAGCCGCCGACGGCGGCACGTTGTTTCTCGATGAAGTCGGCGACATGCCGCTCGAGACGCAAGCCAAGCTGCTGCGCGCGATCCAGGAGAAGGAGTTCGAACGCGTCGGTGGCAACGAGGCCATCAAGGTTGACGTCCGCCTCATCGCTGCGACCAATCAGGATCTCGAGGCCGGCGTTCGCGCCGGCCGCTTCCGCGAGGATCTCTACTACCGCCTGCGCGTCGTGGAGCTGGTCATCCCACCGCTGCACGAACGCCGTGAAGACATCCCACTGCTCGCCGAGCACTTCCTGAAAGAAGCGGCGAAACGCTTCGGCCGCGAGGTGAAGCCGCTCACCGGCGAAGCCCTGCGCGCCTGCGTCGGCCATCAGTGGAAGGGCAACGTACGCGAACTGCGCTCGGCACTGGAGCAAGCGCTCCTGCTGGCTCCGGGCTCGGAGATCACGCCCGCAGACTTGATCGGGGATGCGAGTCGGCCAGCAGTCACCAGCGCAGAGGACCCGGAGCTCGGGACGCAGGACGCAGCGACGACGCAGTCCTTCCGTGAAGCGAAGGACCGCGTCGTCGAGACCTTCGAACGCGAATTCCTCCTGCAAGCGTTGCGGCGTCACGCCGGCAACATCACCAAGGCCGCCGAAGAAATCGGCATGTATCGGCAGAATTTCCAACAGAAGATGCGCGAGCTGGGAATCAAGAACAGTGACGAGTGATGAGTGACAAGGGGGTGGCCGCTTGTCACTCATCACTCATCACTGATCCCTGTCTTCTAAAGGAGGTTCCGATGCGAGTGTTTGCCCGTGTGCAGAATCTGCTCCGCGGTGTCATGGCCCAGTGGTTGGGACGTCGCGAGCAACGCAACCCCGGGGCGGTCTATGAAGCGGCGATCCAGGAGCGCACGGAGCAATACGGCAAGCTCCGCGAGGCGGCCGCCGGCGTGTTGTACATGCGCAGCAAATTGTCGAAAGAGCTGCAGCTCAGGTCGGGCGAGCTCACCCGCCTGCGCAATCAGCTGGAGATCGCCGTCGATCGTGACGATGATGAGGTAGCGTTGACGTTGATCAGCCGCCGCGACGCGCTTGGCGCGGAGGTCGAACGCCTCACCGGTGAGTTGACCGAGCTCACCACCGAGGCCGAGACGGCCAAGAAGAACCTCACCACCTTTCAGAACGAGATCGTGCGCCTGCGCGACGAAAAGGTTCGCATGCTTGCCCGCTTGGCCAACGCCAAGGCGCGGTTGCGCCTGCAAGAGACACTGACGGGCCTCTCGCCGGACGCGGACATCCGCGCCCTCGAAGCGGTGCGCGACCATATCAACCGGCTGGTATCTGAGGTGCAGGTCGCGCGCGATGCCGGCGATCCCGAGCTCGAACGACGCCTCGGCACCATCCGCGAAGCCGAAGCCAACAACGCCGCGCGCGCCCAACTCGATGAGCTGAAGCGCAGCCGCAGGCGCACCCTGTTGCCGGTCGTGATGCCGCAGGCGGTGGTGGCGTCGCAGCGTGTCTGAGTCCGGACGTTACACCCACAACGACCACGTACCCGTTGCGAGCACATACGCAGCGATGAGCAAGTTGGTCGTGGCGTGGGCAACCACCGCGTCGCAGAGCTCACCACGGCGACGCAGCACGAGCGCATAGACGACACCCGCGAGTGTTCCGGCGAGGAGGCGATCGTGTAGGGCACCAAACACCAGTGAGGAACCAAGAAGCGAAAACCACGAGAACTGTCTAAACGACACCGTCTCGAACTCAGCGGCAATCAGCCGGCGCAGCAGATACCCGCGAAACGCCAGCTCTTCGGCGATCGGTACCGTGATCACAGACCCGATGATGCGGAACGTGAGCCACGCGCCGGCCCACGCCGCAGGCAAGCTCGTCAACCCGGCGTGCAGTGCACCTTCCCGCGCCGTGCCCGGTCGTGTCGCTTCCAGGACCATCCATAACGCAAAGACAACGACTCCCGCTGCAACCGCGGCCCACGACCACGTCCACCGCAAGCCGCGATAGTCGCGCCGAAACCACCACAGCACCGACCCGACCGCGGCCACTCGCACGGGATAGAGCGCATCGAACCCACCCGCGGTGAACGCACCCGTGACCATCGCCGCCGCCACCAAGGCGAGCAACGGACAGAGGTAGGCCGCGGTGGGGTTCGCGATCGTCACGCCGTCCTCCACGGCTTCGGGCAACGCAAAGAAAGACGAACGGCGCGTCAGAGCCACAATCGCGAGCGCGCCGCCACAGAACAGCAACCAACCGGTGTACGAATGGAACCCGCCCAGGGCGATCTCGGGCGACACCCACGTTCCCACCGCGATCAGGCTGGTGATGCGCACGGCATTGAGTATCCACGCGACCACCGTTCCAAGCGGAATGAGCAGCAGGGCACGCGGCAGCCGTAGCGAGGCGCGAAAGGCCCACAGGTACGCGCCCAGAAAGACCCACATCAGGCCGATACCCTCGTAACCGGAGCACTGCGCCGAGATCTCCACGGAGAAACGTTGCGTGCCGACGATCAACTTGCTCGGATCCGCCATCGCATCGGCCGCCACGCTGCCGATGAGCGCGTACACTACCGACAACGTCAGGCGACTGAGCGGGCGCCAGGCCCAGCTCGTCAGCTGGCCGGCAGCGACCGCGCCTGCACCAACCAGGACGCCTGCCAGCACCAGGCCGGACATCCCGCGCACCAGGGGCAGCGTCGCTCTTGATGGGAGTGCTGGCGCCAGGCACAGGGCGACCGTCACCACCCCTGCGGCCACCCACGCAGCCACCCACAGCCCTGGCACTGCCGACGCACGCAGTTGCCCTTCGACAACGAACGCTGTCAGTCGGAAGAGCCCCACGAAGGCAACCATGTGCCCCGCGAGAAACGGCCACAACCGACGAGGCGCAGGCGACGCGGCAGATGCGAGCCGAAAGGACTCGCGGATGCGCTGCCCACCGAGCAAGATAACAGCGGTGGCGCCGGCAATGCCGAAGCGGACGACATTGCTCGCTTCCGAAAGGAGAACACTCCACCACTCGGCTCCGAGGTCAGGTCCCTCGAAGCGCACGCCGAGCAGTATGCCCTCGGCAAGGAGTAATGCAGCAACCAAGATCCAGCGGGCAAGCCAAGACCCACTGATGGCTCGATCACCTGTGGCGGTTAAGGAATTGGGTAAACCCGTAGAGTGTTCCGAGGTCGTCGGACGAATGCTGCCGGCGCCTGTCAGCGCGCTGCCGCGCGTGGGCAAGAGTTGCCGCCGGTCACCTGCGCCGCCGGCCCGCCAACACCAGCACTCCGCCGACTAGGATGGTCAATCCGGTCTGCACTAGGTTCGGGTCGATCTCCGGAGCGGGTGGAACTGGCGCGAAAGCAGGGGCGGCCCCCGCAAACGCAAGCGCCGCGACACCGAGCATCGTAAGAAACGTCTTCACAAGGATCCCCCCTTCTGACTGGTGCACACCGCGGCAAGTTGAGCGCAGCGCTATTCCAAGCGCCGCGCCGACCAGGTCACTTACGGCGTCGCCACTCGATCAGCGACACGACGCCGCCGACGAGCAGAATCATCGCACTCGAGGCGATGCTGGGATCCATCTCGGGGACGGCTGACGCGAACGCCGGGACCGCCAGCAACACTCCTGTTACCGTC
>JBGQHM010000167.1:0-13545 GCA_041497995.1 Binatia bacterium
CGGCAGTTGCTGTAGGTTGGCGAAAACTGCGATCGGGTACGAATATGCGGATCGTCGGCATGTGCCGAGCGTCCGGCCACCGCCCGGCAGGCCGTGGCCGGCAGCGAACGAATCACCGAGGGCATAGTACGCAAGCTTGAGCCTACTCGCCGTGCCCGTCGGCGTAACGGTTACGCTCACCGCAGTGGGCGGAGACGGCGTCGGTGTTTGTGTGGGCGTGCCAGTGGAGCCCGCTCCGGTCAGGGTGAACGCGATACTGACGTAGCCGTTACCCGATTGGAAGCCGGTCGTGTGGATTGCATCGGGCGGATATCCGGACCCACCGCCGCCGCCGGAGCCGTAGAGTGCCCCACCACCACCGCCGCCGCCGTACCATCCGCCGCCACCTCCAGCACCGGCGCGATTGCCGTTCCCGCCCGCGCCACCTTGCCAGAAGATTCCCGGCGTTCCATTGCCACTGCTGCCACTGCCGGAGCCCCCAGCACCACCGCCCATCTGTGTGCCGCCACCGCCCGCATTGCTGTAACCCTGACTGCCTCCAGCAACCCCGCCGGTCCCACCGCCGGCGCCTCCGTTGCCATTTCCGCAGCATTCGGCGCCACCACCGGCGCCCGCCACTATCACTCGGTCGCTTATGCTGTTGCCTCCGCGACGGATGTCGGAAGCGCCGCCACCTCCGGCGCTCGGGCCGTTCGCATCGACGTTGTCGATTGCTCCCAATCCACCCCCGTTGAAGCCGCCGGTGCCCGCTGTGTTAGGCTTCACCGGGTCGCCGCCTTTGCCTCCAACGTAGATGTACAACGTCTCGCCGGGTGTGACGGTCAGAGTCGTCTGCACACGACCTCCTAGACCGCCCGCATCGGCAGGGGTGTTGCCACCGCCGCCTTGCGCGCCACGAGCGTCCACATCGACCGACGTCACGCCGTTCGGGACAACCCACATTTGCTCTCCGCCGGTGAATTCGAATGGGACGGTCCCCGTCGGCGTATCCGTCGGCGTTGGTGTCGGCATGACGGTAACGCTCGTCACTGTTAGGGGAGACGGAGTCGCTGTTCGCGTAACTGTCGGGGAGGCTGGTGTCCCCGGGCACGAGCACGCGTTGACTACCCCCGGACTGATGCAGAAGTCGGAATGACACGCACCTTGGAGTGCTGTAGGATCACATTGCTCTCCGGTATCCAACGCGCAGTTGCCGCAGGCGCCGAAGACTCCCCGCAGCACCGTGGCATCGAATTGCGCCAGAACTGCGTCGCCGTTGGACACATGCACGGTGACGATATTGTCGCCGGCTGCTAGTTGACTCTGCGGCACCGCGATGGGTGGCACGCACTGGTTGTAGCCCACGCCGCATCCCGGATGGTTCACACAGCCAAGTTGGTGGCACGAACCGTTACCGAAGCTCCCGAGCGAAACCCCGTTGACGTACACGTCGCAGCCGTCATCACAGCGGACGAATACTGAGAGGTCCGAAACGGGCGCCACTAGCTGGAAGTGCCCGCGATGGAAGCGGTCGCGGTACGAACCACGATCCGGGAGTGTCAGCGGGGTCCAGCCAGAGTCGTCAAACGCGGAGTTTATCCACGGCTGCCCCGACCCGTCGCTCGGCCCGGTGCACGAAGTAGAGAACGGCGAAGCGCGCCACACCACAGGAAGAGCCTGGGCACCAGCAGGTGAAGTAGGTGAAGGGGTGGAAGGCGTCGGGCCTCTCGTAAAGGTACGCGTTGCTGTCCGCGTATTGCTGGGTGTGACCGTTGGGGTGGGTCGGGAAACCGTCAGTTCACCTCGCACGCAGATACCTCCAAAAGTCCCCGATGGTGCACCCGTGCTGATCGGGCCTGCCTCGATTGCACCGGTGGCAATGTTGAACCGGTAGAATTGGCCCGTGGTGAGGTCGCCGCTCCAGAAGGAAGTGCCGTTGGGGTCCAAGTTGAGCGCAAACCAGTTGTCTTCTCCGGCGGCATCGTAAGTCTGCACCACAACCCCGCTCCCGTTTAGACGCTTGATCTCGGCCGCATCCGCTACCAGGAGCCCGCCACCGCCATCTCCCGGCGGCAAGAGTCGGAAGGCGTACGCGACATTGCCGCTGAAGAGCCCTCCGGACAGGAACACGAAGTCAGGTAGCTGGACGCTCGCCGCGACATCGTACCGCCTTATCCGCCGGCCCTCCGACGTGTAGAACAAGGTCGTCTGGTTCGCAGCCAGCTCCAGCCAGTCGCTGCCGCGGCGTTCCGTCACGACGTTGAACTCCTGCAAGAGTGTCCCTGCCGCAGTGTACTTGTGCACGGCCGTACCGGTGCTCACGGGATCGCCGTCGGCATGGCTGACGTAGAGATTGCCTGCTGCATCGAAGAGCAAGGATTCGTTCGCAGTGTCGGTCGGCGGGGTGACGCCGGCTGTTGAGAAGCTCAGCAGCACGAGGTGTGGAGGGACCTCAGAGTACTTCACGACGACGTTGTTGGTGAAGTTCGTCGTGTACAGATCCCCGGCAGCGTCGAAGGCGCAACCTGTCGTGAGACCCCCAAAGCCGTCGCTGAGCGTCTCCTTGAACGCGCCCGAGTTGCTGTAGACCTTATACGATCCGTTGCCGATCGCAACGACCGCGTCACCCTGTGCCCAATCGGCCGCCAAGCTCGCTGCGGGTAGAATGGCCGAACAGACACACAAGCCGACCAAGTACAGCCCCACCGTCTTCATCTTCATCGCGGTTTCTCCTGCGTTCACCGATTGGGCTACAACCTGTGAAGCCGCTACGCTTTCGCTGGTTTCGCTACACTTTGGTGCTCTGACAGCTGACAGCTTTCCCGCGGGCCCGCCCGTGCGGCAGAGAGCGTGAACGGGGTCGCGAGCGCCGCCATGCGGTAAGGATCTTCAGATCTGGACATTGGACACCCCCCCTGCGATTGTCTGCTCTACTCTTGCCCCGCGGCCGACGTGCCGCGGAATCGAACTGCTCCACGAGGGCGTCCCTTCGCACGAGATGGCCTAGGAAACCGGGTCGCTCTTCGCGCTGTTGAGCCCGAAGCGCTCCCCGTGGCAGGATGGCAGCAAACGAGGTGCTTCATGAGTGTTACGGTTGCTGGCGTACTCCACGGGAGGCGCATCGATCTAGAGGCAGATCCGCCAATTCCAGATGGCACCGCGGTGCTCGTTCGGATCGACCGGAAGGCACTGACAACCGAGGAAAGGCGTCGTGTGCTTGCCGCAACCGCGGGTACGTGGAGGGGTGACCCTTCATTAGAAGCAGTCTTCCGAGAGATCGCCCGGCGCCGCCGCGATACAACTCCCCGCACGACCGCTCTCGAATGATCTTGCTCGACACAAACGTCGTGGTGGCCCACCTCAACGGCGATGCGACGGTGACCGCCCGCCTCACGAGTCAGATCGAGGAGATCGCAGTGCCCGCGTTGGTGGTTGCCGAGCTCGACTACGGTGCAAAGGCATCGGCGCGTCCCGCCGAAAACCTCGCCCGGCTCTCGACCTTCCTCGGGTGTGTGGAAATTGTCCCCTTTGATGAGGCAGCTGCGCATCAGTACGGTACGTTGCGGGCGCGCCTCAAGTCGATCGGCAAGCCCACTGGAGAGATTGACGCTCTGATCGCCGCCATCGCGCTGGCGCACAGCTCTGTACTCGTCACCCACAACACGCGCGACTTCGAGAACATTGACGGGCTCGCCCTCGAGGACTGGCTCGCTTGAGTCGGTCGCTAGCGCGGGCGGGCGCTGGCGCGAGTTGGCTTGGTTGAGATGGTGTCCAACGGCAAGCGACTGCGGCCGGTGGCGATGTACGACCGCATCCATCTGGCTGCCGACATTGCGCTGGTGCGGGCCACCGCCTGAGAGGCAACGAGCACACGGCGCCTGTACCGCTCCATCCCATTGCATCAAGACTCTTCCTCTTCCCTATGCGCTCCACTTTGGCGCTCTTTGCTCCACTTTGATTCCTTCTGCCGCCCCTCCTCCTCCCCCACTTGATCCCGTCGGGCGGGTCGTACCGAAACGCATGGCGTTCGTAGACGATACACTCCTCGAGATGCTCGCCGAGGGGAGGGCTGCGTCGCCGGATCGCAGCGCGGGCGCGCACGATCGCTTTCGATACGTTCTTGCGGAGCTGATCGAATCGTGTCGCCCATGTTGCCCTGACGCAGCTGGCGCTCGATGTCCTCTCGCTCAGTGTTGATTGCGGCGACCCGGCCGGTGTCGTTCAGGCGGTACGCTTCCTCGCGTTCGTGGCGCAGCTCGCGCAGACGGGCGTGGTAGCCGCGCAGTGCCCGCGCATCGAGCGCCGGCTCGCCCGCATCCGGCCGCATCACTTGCAAGTGGTCGTCGGGCGATGACGCCGAACTCGGTGTTCCGACGGTCACCGATTGCTGCAAGTCGATGATCGAGATCCAGCGACCGGGGTGGCGCAGCAGGTACGCGATGTAGTGGAGTGCCGGCGCCTTGCGGACATGCACCCGCTCACCGCGCCATACAACGATCCAGCGCTTGCCGTCGAAGCGGAAGACGTTGCGCTTGGCGTTGGCTTCGTCCTGCTGCTGCTGCTCCCGCACATGCTCGCGCAGCGCCAGCGCCTGCTGGAGGCCGCGTTGCATCCCGAGCTGGTCATACGTCGCGATGGCCTCGTTGAGCAGAGACAAGCCGCGCGCCCGCCCCGTAGAGGCCCGCGCTTCGAGAGCCTCAGCGCGAACGGTTTGGGATTCATTGGATTCAGAACGGAATAGCAGCACAGCGTATTGATGCTGTGTCCGCGCAAGGTACGGCCGCGCCCCAGTGCGGGCGTTGATGGCGAGTGCGGCTTCGAAGTGACGTGCCGCATCTTCCCAGCGCGACAGCGTCGTGGCGAGGAGCCCCAGGCTGCGCGCTACTGCGCCGTGGCAGGCGTCGCGGAAGCCGACGACCGCAGTCTGCGCAGCGTATGGCGACAGAAGATCCTACAGCGTCGCGGCATGACGCGTGTCGCCGAGGAACGCGCAGACTTGCGCGGTCATGTCCAGGAAGTTGACCCAGTTCACGTCGCGCGGCACGTCGGTGAAGTCGTGCGCGGCAAGCTGCTCGAACTCGACGCGAGCGTCCGCTTCCCGTTCCAGCTCGGCATAGAGCAGAGCCAGCGCAGCGCGCGTGGCCGGCACGACCGCGTATGCATCGACGAACCCTCGGACGGCTGGTTCGATCTCGTCGAGGCGTCCTTGATCGCGCCGCAGCGTCCACATCTGTACGGCATAGATCAATGCCGCGTTCGGGCTCTGCGCGCGCATACCGGCTGCGAAGGCTTCGTTGGCAGCGACTTCGGCCTCGTTGAAACGACCGGCGAGCAACAACCGCATTACGGCCATCGCCCTGGACCGATACAGGTCAAACGGCTGCCGGAGCGTCTCGGCGTACGCGGTGAACGCCCGTAGCGCATGATCGGCACCGCCGATGTCGCCGCACTGGAGCAGATCGCGAAAGCACCCAAAGTGTCCGGGTAGCGCCAGCGACTTCAGTCCGCCAGCCTCCGCGATGGCGACTATGCGTGTCGCGATGTGCAAGCACGCCGCGACATCCTCAGAGGCCAACATTCCGACGTGCACTTCGCTGAGGGCTTCCCCAAGGGCCGCGCTGTCACCGAATCGCTCGGCCAGGGTGAGTGCTTCCTGACGGAACGGGTTCGCCGCTTCACGGTCGCCAGCGTAGTCGAGCAACGTCGCCAGACGTCCCAGGACCCGAACGCGCAACACACCGGCCTCTTGTGGGAGGGCGGCCAAGGCTTGCCGGAGCAGGTCGATGGCAGTGCGGTCGCTGCCGCCGGACCATTCACCCAGCCCAACGTATGCGATGGCAGCGCGCGCCAAGTGCTCCGATGCGGCCAGTTCGAGGGCACATCGCGCCGCCTCTGCGAGGATGGTCCGGGCTGCCGTGGGATCGCCGGCGCGATGCTGCTCTTCGCCGAGCGCGATCAGAAGTTCTATCCGCTGCAGGGGCGCGGCAGCGTGGCTGCCGCCGCCCGCGGCACCCGCTTCCAGGGCACGCAGCGCCAACTGGTACTGCGCTACGGCATCCTCGTGTGCGAACAGGCGGGCGGACCGCTGCGCTGCCTTGATCGCGTAGGCGACTGCCTTCGCGGCGGTGCCCACGGGAATGGCGGCGAAGAAGTGCTGCGCCAATGCGGCCAGGTGTTCATCGGGTCGGCCATCGTGCAGATCTTCCAGCGCCTCGCCGATGGCGCGATGCATCTCGACGCGCTCGCTGACGGGCACGTCTTCGCACAACACATCGCGGATGAGAACGTGTGAGAAACGGTAGCGGGCGACGGCCGCGGGCAGGAGATCGACAACTCCCGCAGCGCCAGCCTCGTCGAGCACGCCGAGGGTGTCAGTGGGGCTCGCCGCCGCCGTTTCCGACGTCGCGCAGCTGCGACGCAGCAATTCGGCATCGAAGTCCCGACCGATCGCAGACGCAACCCCGAGCGCCTGCTGGCACTTCGCCGAGAGCTGGTCCAAGCGGTAGCGGATGGTCTCGCGGGCACCAGGCGGGATGCGGAGCGATGCCACGGTTGCAGCACTGACCTCATCAATCTGGCCGTCTTTCGCCAAAATCTGCACAAATTCCCTGACGAACAACGGATGACCTTCGGTCCGCTCGTAGACAGAGCGGGCCAGCTCTGGAGATGGCTCGCGGCCCGAGACCTCTTCAACGAGCTGAGCAACCTCGCTCTCGTTGAGAGATTCCAGCCGCAAGGGCGCGCCCGCGGCGACCAACTCAGCCAACGCCGCCGAGAGGCGGTGGCCGGCAGTGAGCTCAGTGTCCCGATACGTTCCGACAATCAGCAGCCGTGCCGCACCCGACTCGCGGGCGAGAAAGCACAAGAGGCGGAGCGACGCCGCATCGGCGCGGTGGAGATCATCGAGGATGAGCACGAACGGCTCAGCCTCAGAGGCACGGCGCAAGAAGCTGGTGACGCTGTCGAAGAACCGAAAGCGTGCCGCGTCTGGGTCGATCGGCTCCGCAGCCGGCAGGTGTGGCAGCACTACCCGCACTTCGGGGACGATCGTCGCAATATCGATGGCGCCCGCCCCCATCGTGGCGCCAACCGTGCCGGCGTCGTGCGCGCTCAGATACGCCCGGATGATCTGCATCCACGGCCACAACGCCGGCGCACCATCGCCCTCCCAGCAGCGGCCCCAGAGCACATGTACGTCACGCGCACCGGCGTTCGCTGCCAGCTCCTGCGCAATGCGAGTCTTGCCCATGCCTGGCTCGCCTGCGACGAGCACGATGCGCGTCTGTCCGGCGCAGACATCATCGAGGGCCGCGCGAAGAAGGGCCAGCTCCGCGCTTCGGCCGACGAAGACCCCACGCAAATCCGCAGTCCTCCGCATCGGCCGCACTGTTGTGGCCGAGACGTCACTGACCGTCATCGGAACTGCCCCCCCTCGGGCACCCACTAATGCAGGGATGAACCAGGTCGGTTTCTTAGACCAGCCGAAGCTTTCAGGTCAAGAGCAGCCAGCAGTGTGTCTACGAGCCGCAGCCCGCAGTGTCGACTCGTTTGCCGTGTAGACAGCGCTCATGACGCGCGCCGATGGACGCCGGTGCAAGGCAATGTACCGTGGAGAAGACTTCGCTGCACCACCTCTGTACGCCAGTGTCGGCATGCTGGTACAGTGACACCGATGGCACTGCTCGACCGCGCGACGATCGCTGAGGCCTTCGACCGCTTGAATCGCGAGCTGCAGGTACGCGGGCAGCGGGCCGAGCTGTTCTTGGTCGGTGGCGCAGTGATGTGTCTGGTGCACAACGCACGTCCGGCTACGAAGGATGTCGATGCGTGGTTCACCGCGGCCGAGGTCGTGCGCGCTGCCGCGCGTACCGTGGAGGATGCCGAGGACACGCTTCCTCGCGGATCTAGTGCCCCGGCCCGCGTGTGGCGTCGGTGGAGTCGATCGCCTCGACGGCCACGAAACGTCTGCAAATCCCCCCGCCGCTGCGCGGCGACCCCCTTTGTCAAAGTGGGTGATGAGCTGCCCCCTTTGACAAATTTGACAAAGGGGGCAGCGAACGCAGTGAGCGGGGGATTTTTCGCAGGGGCGGACGATCGCGTGCAGGCGCTTTGCACCGACAGAATTTGCGGGTCTGAGCACTAGTCAGCTACAGGTGCGAGTGCGCTTGCTCTTGGAGGAGATGTTTCATGACCGCGATTGAATTGGTGCGGACTTGTATCGGCGAGCCGCCGCACTATCAACTTCATATCAACGACTTCATCGACGAGTTCCGCAAGGCCGCAGCCGACCAGCGGGCGCGAATGGTTGCTGACGGGCCGCTCTGCTCGGGGCGGATCGAAGGGCTCGTCGCTGCGGTGGTGAGCGCCTTGTGCCGTGAGGTAGCGATGCCGGCGCCTCACTGGGTGCAGCACACGCATAGCCCGGAACCGTTCTTCGTACTGCCGGCACGCGACCTCGCGCTCCGCGTGCGACTGATGCTCGAATCTCCGCCGCCCTTCCGCTGTCGGAACGTGTTCGTACCGGAGAACTATCTCTCAAGAGCGTAGCGGCAGGCGCCCAGCGTGTAATGCAGCGTTAGTGAACCGGTGCGCCGTGCTCCACTTCACGGCGCCGCCAACGGCACGCGCAGGACGCGGTTCTCCAGGTCAGTGACGATCAGCTGATTGTCCGCGGCGCTGTATGCGATGCCCATCGGGGTGTCGAACGACACGCCCGGGACGCTCTTGCCCGTGATCGTGCGCAGCAGCTTGCCCTTGCTGTCGTAGCTGCGGATTTCCTTGTCGCCTGGGACGGTGACCCAGATCATGCCGCTGGGATCGATCGTGACGTTGGGCTCCGAGTAGACCTTGCTCTCCCAGCCCGAGACTGGGAACTCGCAGCCGAACTGGCCGTCGCGCGTGAAGGTCTCACGAGGGGATGCACAGAACAGTTGCCAGCGCACGCGTGATCTCATCCATGACAGTCGCCGACAACTTCCCAACTTGACGAACGAACCGTTCCTGCGCCACGGAACGCACCTGGAAGGCATCCGCCGCCGAGGACTTGTCCAGCCCGTTCTCACCATCCGGCTCCACCCGCACGAGCCACGCCGCAACGCTATAGCGATCCCTCCACTCGGTCAGTGGCACGATCACTTTCAGCGGGAGGACCCCAATGGCGTCGTCGCTCACGATCGCCGCCGGACGTGTCTTCTTGATCTCGGCGCCGATCGTTGGGTCCAAGTTGATCAGCCATACATCACCCCGATGCACGGATGTCCTCACCGTCGAGTGCCGTGAAGGCGGTCAGCTCCCCTCCGGCTGCATAGTCTGCTCGAAGGGCCTCGGCCGCAGCCTTCAGCAGCCGCGTTCTTTCTTCGCTCGCCGGGGCGGCCTGCTGCAGCTCTTCGCGAACCAGACGGAGCGCCGCCTCCGCAATCTTCAATTGCTCTGCCGCGGTGAGCTTCTTGAGCTCATCGAGAAGGTCCGTGTGCGTCATGTCGCCTCGCTTCGTGGGGTCTTATCGTGCACGCATTATGGCTCGTTGGTAGCGCATTTGTCGAAGGCTCGAACTACCTGCAAGCATTGTCGGCTGGACGCCTCAAAACTCCCAATCGATCTCCTGCTCCGGCTCATTCCTGCACCATGCGCCGATTTTGATAACTGGACCGAATATCGCGGCAGGTATTCTGGAGTCTGCTGCAAAGGGTTGCCAGAGAAGGTGCACGGCCGCGCGCGGCTCCTCTTCCGAAGTTCGTAAGTTCTGAGATAGCCTCTCTGGGCCTGCCGCCCTCGGTCTCAACGCTCCGCCAACGGCACGCGCAGGACGCGGTTCTCCAAGTCGGTCACGATCAGCTGGTTGTCCGCAGCGCTGTACGCGATGCCCATCGGGGTGTCGAACGACACGCCCGGGATGCTCTTGCCGGTGATCGTGCGCAGCAGCTTGCCCTTGCTGTCGTAGCTGCGGATCTCCTTGTCGCCTGGGACGGTGACCCAGGTCGTGCCGCTTGGATCGATCGTGACGTTGGGCTCTGAGTAGACCTTGCTCTCCCAGCCCGAGACCGGAAACTCGTTGACGAACTGGCCGTCCGTCGTGAAGATTTGCATCCGCCCATTGCCGTTGTCGCAGACGTAGACCTTGCCGCTGGCGTCGGTGGCGAGGCCGCTCGGCTCGAAGAATTGCGAAGGTGCTTTGCCTTTGCCGCCCCACTCGATTTCGCGCTGGCCGGTCGGCGAGAAGCGGACGATGCGCGCGTTGCCGGTATCGGCGACGAACACGCTGCCCTTGCCGTCAATGGCGATGCCCCGCGGGCCGAAGAACGACCCACCCCACTCGCGCTGATACTTGCCATCCTTGTCGAACACTTGCACGCGTTGGTTCCACGTGTCGGCGACGAGCACGTCTCCCGTCGGACCGACCGCGATGCCGCACGGGTCTTTGAATTGCCCCGGCCCTTCACCGCGCGTGCCCCACGCGATTCCAGGGCTCAGATCCTTGTGGAACTCCTGCACCCGGTTGTTGCCGAAGTCGGCGACGAAGACATCGCCATCGGTGCGCACGGCGACAGCGCGCGGCTGGTGCAGTCTGCCCGGCGCAAACTGCGCCGGCCGCTCCTCCGCCTCGTGTTGCGGGGCCTCTTCCGGCGAGAGCGCCGCGATGTCTTCGATGGTGGTCACCGGCATGGTGCCGGCGAAGCGTCCGTTGACCGCAAAGATGGTCACTCCCGGGTTCTGGTACACCGGCGTGAGCACATCGGTCCATTCCTTGAACCGATTCAGGTTGCCGCCGGTGTATACCCGGCGTTCCTGGGCGCCGACGAACACCATGGCGACGTGGTAGCGCTGGAGGATGCCGGCGACGGTCTGTTTGTCCTCGCTGGTATAGACCGTTTCAATGTCGGCCTTGCGCTTGTTGATCTCCGCCCAATTGTGGCCGCGTTGAAAGACGTGATAGCCCCAGCCGAGCACCGTGGGCAGGCCGGTATTCATCGCGACGCGCGTGAATTCCTGATAGCCGTCACCGTGCGCTTCGAGGATGACGGGAATCCCCTGGATGTGGCTGTTCAGCCACTCGTATGCTGCGAGCTCGTCCGGCGCTTTGGACCGCAGGTACGCCATCCCGTCGAGCGTCGGCTTCGGCGTTTGCACGCGATTGGTATGGATGACGCCCCACACGTCGGTCCCCGCGGTGAACAAACCGACCCCGACCAAGCCGATCAATACGAGCTGCCAGACGTGGCGGAAGGCGCGCGGCAATCCCGGTAGCGAGAGAGCGCCACTCCACAAACCGCCGGCGGCGACCGCGGCAGCAAGCGCCAACATCGACCACGCTTCCAGGTAGAACTTGAAGATTGTGTTCATGCGATCCCAGACGTAGACGAGATCGCAACCGGCCGTGACCGCGAAGGCGAAGGTTGCCATCGCCAACGGAATGCGCCAGCGACTCTCGGTCTGCGGCGCCGTGAGGAGCTGCAGTCCGAGCAGGAAAAGGATGGCGCAGAAGGCGCGCGTCGACACCGCCAGACTGCCCAGCACCACCGCCAGCGCGAGGATCAACAGAACCGCGCGGGTGACGCCCAGCGACTCGTCATCGCGGCGCATGTTGCGGATCCAGATCGCATACAGGAACGGTACCAGCACGAAGAGGAACAGACCGAAGATCTGCAAGAAGTCGCCGGGTGGCGCTAGCGTGCCGCGCTCCCACCCAAAGTTGCGCTCCGGTGGAACGAAGTGCGCCCAGAACGGCAGGAACAGTACGTACGCCCCGGCGACGATCACCGCGGTCAGCAGCACGACGCGGATGATGAGGCCGCCGAGGAATCCAAACGTGCTGCGGTAGTCCCCCTCTGTCAGCCACAACGAGCCGATCAGGAACGGGAGGAAGAGCACGTAGGTCGGGGTGCTCCAGGTGTTGGTCACCATGATCGCACCCAACAGTAGGCACAGCAGCCCCAGCAGCACTGGTGTTGCACCCGACGGGAGCGGCTCGTGTGGACTGACCACACGCGCACGCACCCACAGTACCGTCAGACAAATGAAGCTGAGCGAGATCGGAATCACCAGCACGTGCGCGTGCAGGTCGGCGAACAGGAAGCTCCAGAGGGGGAATTCGTTGATGGTGTCCCTGATGACGCGCGAGGTCGCCCAGAAGTAATCGAAGTTGTACGTGCGGTGGACGCCGCTGGTGGCTTCACGCACGCCGGCGAGGTTGCCGATCAACGTGACGAAGAAGGCGGCCAGCAACCCGGTCTGCCAGCGGAACGTGATCGCCGCCCCGGCGGCGAACGCCGCGGCCGCAGTGAGGCCGCCGACGAGGGCGATGCCTAGGTTGAACGTAATCGCCGGGTCGAGGTGCAGCGTCTTCCCGAGCGCCGCAACGGTATAGTGACCGAAGTAGTTGTATTGCAGCGGCGAGCCGGCGAACCACGGCTCGGGCGGCGGCAGCGTGGTGGCACGTGTCAGCGCGTTGAGGAACGAGAAGTCCATCGGCTTCTCGCCCCAGTAGACCTCAGGGTTGAACGCCCGAACGGCGAGGAAGACCGCAAACGCGCCCCAGAAGAGGATCTCGGTTGCGACGATCTCGGAACGTGGCTGCGGCTGGTGCGCGCCGCGCCGCCAGACCAGCGTGCCGACGATGCCGAACGCCACCGCGATCGCTGCCAAACGCCCTTGGGTGAAGGTGGCCGCGCCGAGACTAATCGAGAGCCACGAGACGTACGCAAACAGCAGCACCCCTAGCGTCTTGCTGAACGCCAACGTGCCCGGCCACGGCAACCAGCGGCGCGCCAGCGGGTAAACCGCCAAGCTCAGACCTTCAACGAGCAGGACGAAGAGGACCAACGCGAAGACGCTCGACTGGATCGGGGGAGCGGCCCCGGTCGATTCCATCGACGCCTCGCCGCTGGGCCGCGCGGCCAGCAGGTCGTTGCGCGTTAGCGACCGCGACGGCAGCCCGTGCAGAATTTTGTCGGCGATGACCGCCTGCGTGAGGTGTTCCGTATTCTGGAAGATGAGCACCTTCGGGTGGTCGTAGACGGTGAGCGATTCATCTCCCAGCTCGTCAGGGATCTCCACTCCAAAGAGCGAGGGACGAGCCGCCACCTCGTGCACCAACGTGTAGCCGAGATCGCCCGCGAACAGTTCGTAGAAGTAATTTGTGGTGAGCGGGAAGCGTTGCGGCGCACGTGTCACGGCGCCGTACAGTCGCTTGGTTTGGAGAGCGATGTAGTCGGACTGCGCCAACTCTTCGGCGAGCTTCTGGATCTTTGCCGAATTGTCCGGCTCGTAGTAGCCGAACTCCGTGACCTTGTAGATGCTGGCGCTGTGGTTGGGGAGCGAGAACGGGAAGCCCTCGTCCCAATGCTGCGAGAGGATCTTACTACCCGGCGGCACATGCCGATACATCCACTCCGAAGCCGTGACGACGGTGTGGGGCTGCGTGTACGTCGACATGAACGCGAACGCCGCGGCGAGCGTGCCTGCCACCACCACGGGCGCGGCTAGGCGTCCAAGCAGCCGGCCGCTGCGGTACCACCGCACCAGCCAGTCCGCCCCCCACAGGATCATGATCGGATAGATGGGCAGCAG
>JBGQHM010000168.1:0-13497 GCA_041497995.1 Binatia bacterium
ACACCCCCAGAGAGCGCCGAGCGCGCATCCAGCCGTCCACGTCAAACCCCTTCGCTTTGGCCGCACGGGCAGCGCGGTCCATGAAGTGGATTGCCAGTCCGTCGACTCTCTTCTGTGCTTCCTTTTCGGCCGACACTTCGTCAGTCGACGCGAGGTCTGCGCGCCATTTGGCGTCGCGGGGCGCAGTGTGCCGCAAGAGGTCAAGGGGCACGTTGTGCGCCCGTATCCACTCGATGCCTGCAATCAGATCGTCGAGGTCCGGATCGCAGAGCATGTCCATTTGACGATTCTCCGCGAGCCAGACCACCAGAAACGGCACCTTGAGATCCTCTGCAATCCACCGCATCTCATCGCCCGAATTGGGGTCGAGGTGCATGCCTTGGTCGTGGATCGCCGCCACCATGTCGACCATCGTCTGCACCTTCATCGCTTCGACGTTCGGCGCCTCAGATAGCTTGGGGACCACAGTGGTCTCCAAGCTATCCTGCACGCGGGGCACCGCGCCGCGCTTTCTGGTAGAAGTTTGGGTAGCCATGCTCACACCTCCTTGTGTGGGTTTCGGTTAGGGCCGGCGGGGTGCAGCAACACTCCGTCGGCTCGCTTCGTTGTGAGCACAATCATACTAAGCGCTTGGAAGTTGTCAAGCGAATCCTACCAACCGCTTGGAATCTGTGATAGGCGAGGAGACCATGGCGGCGACGAAGAAACGGAAGGATGCGGCGGCGGTTGCTCTTGGGCGGAAAGGCGGCAAGGCGCGGATGCAGACCATGACCGCCGAACAGCGCAGCGAAGCCGCACGCAAAGCGGTGCAGACGCGCTGGGCGAAGGTGAAGAGCGAGGAGAAGTGACGACGCGCACTGAACCCCGCAGCAACCTGCGCCTTACCGATTTGAAGCGGCGCCAGCCGGTCGCATCGAGGCTCATGAATGTGAAGGTGCCGGGCCAGCTCGCCGACGCCATCACTGAGATCGCTACCCACACGGGCACCAGCAAGACCATGGTCGTAGTGGCGCTGCTGAACACGGGCCTGGATGTGATGAAGCGGCGCAGGGGACGATGAACCGCACGCCGCCGCCGACACCCGCGAGTTACTCCGCGCGCTGCTGTTCTTCACGGCACTGGTGTCCATCGTCGCGTTGCAGCTCTCTGCGATGCTGCCGGCGCTGCTCTCCTGAGTCCCCTTTGATTTGCACTGGCGTTTTTCGTATACCGCCCCCATGACGCGCACCGGGCTGGCCGTGCTGCTCCTGCTGGCTGCAGGGCGTGGGAATGCAGCGGCGGTGTGCTGCATGGCTGGGCCGTGTGCTGGCGAGCCGTGCTGCACCGGCCTGATTTGTAACGAGGCCGCCTGTGTTCTGCTCTGTACCGGCACATGCGTGGAACCCTCCCCAACACCGACCAGCACAGCCACACCCACCGCCACACCCACCGCCACACCCACCGCCACCAGTACGCGCACCGCGTCGCCAACGTCCACGGCGACCAACACGCGGACCGTCACCAGTACTTCGACAGCAACCGCGACCAGCACACCGACGCTCACAGCAACACCGAGCCCCACGCCGACACCGACCTCCCACGGCCTGCCAGACAACGATCCGTGCACCGACAGTCGGCAGTGCATGAGCGGCCTCTGCAACGGTGGCGTCTGTGCGAGGCGCAATCCAGCGCCGGCTGTATCCAGCCACACGGCAGTGTTCATAGGTGCGGCGTTGCTGCTGGCGGGCCTGTGGTCGATGCGGCGCGTGGCCCGTCGCCGGTAGAACGGCACATTCCACCTCACACCGTCCGCACATCCGGCACGCGCTGCCGATCCCGCCATCGATGCACCAACTTGCGCGCGTTCGGTGGCGCTGCGAAGTCGCGCAGCGTTTCCATCTCCGCTGAGCCTGGCCAATCGCGCGTCTTCACCTGGCAGAGCACCAGGTCGGTAGCTGACACGCCGATGAGATCCCACACGCCGAGACTCGCGGCAGCCCGGCACACCGCGTAGCCGGCGGCCTCGAGCAGCGCCTTGCTGCGGTGTTCGTTGCGGGTGCCTTTGCGCTTCGCGTTCATCAGACTCACAGCACCACAATCTGCGGCCCCGTCGCTGCGAGCTTCCACGACACGATCCGCCGCAGCACGCCGTCCAGTTGTTCCGGGCCGTCCCTGAGCAGCACATTCCATCCGACGTCCAGCGGCATGCCGCGGTGCCAGTCGGCCTGGTACGCCCGCGGCCGCGGGGCGAGAGCGTGCGTGCGCGCCAGCAGATCGGCGAGCAACTCCCCGGCGAGAGAGCCATTCGGTGCGCCGGTCTCGAGGTCGCGCGACACAGGCAGATCGGCGGCCGAGAACGGCGGCATCTCGCGCGGTCCGTAGAAGCTCTCGCTCTCTGCGAGCAGCCCTCGGATTTCCGGCCACCCATGATCCTTGTCACGCACGATGGTAAACAGCGGCGCCGCCACTGTGGCCGTCGAGCCCTGATGATCCCGCCCGCATTGCAGCACAAAGCGGTTGAACACCGTGCCCTGTCCCTGCGGTTGCTGTGCGAGCGGGAAAAGCAGCCCCGTGCCGATGCCGAGCTCCGCTTGCGGCGTCTCCGAAGCCAAGTCGAACAGGTGGAACTTGCCGTGCCGGAACGTGGAAGCGAACCGCGTCTGTGCAATGAGGTTGCGCAGCGTCGCCAGCACGTTGCCTGAGGCGTTCAGCAGTACGGACAGATCGAACGGCTTCACGTTGCGCAGCATCATCGCTGCTTCCGGCGTGATCGGGTAGCCGGCGAACTGGAGCAGGTAGGAGATCGCATCGGTCTCAGTGACGCCGGCGCCACCGGAGACGGAGATTTCCACCGAGGCGTCTACACCATGGTCCAGCACCACTTCGGTGTAGGTGCGCCACGGTGTCTTGGACTGCCGGATGGATGCGCCACTCGTGTAGGGCATGCCGTCGTGCTCCACCTGCCACGGTCCCGCCGTGTAGGCCGGCGACGCGATAAAGAACCGCGTGGACAGCCCGTCGTCGCCCTCGTTGATCGGGAAGCCGATGACGCGATCGGGCGCAACACCCATCACAGTCGTCAGTACGGCGCTGTCGATCACGCGCATCGGCGCATCGGGAAACTCGGCGGCGCTCGCCGTTGCTGGCGGATAGGCGACTTCGCGCTCTGGGTCACCGTCCGTGATGCTCAGCCGCACACCGCCCGTGCGCCGATCGATCTGCGGCGGATTCTGCACGCGACCGGCGATGAGCGGGATGCACTGGTCGAACGTCATGCCGTCGCTGATGAGATCAATGCGTGCCGTGGCACTGAGACCGCCGCCGCGGTCGAGCAGAGCAGCCGCAAGACCAGAGTCGGCGGCGATGCTCACCTGCGTGTCGGGAATCGTGGCACGCCGGTCCTGAATGGCGAGTTGGTACTCAATCACCGGCCAGTTGAGCAGCGTTGACCAGAAGGGCCACTTGAGCCCGTTGCTGTCCGCCACGGTGACGTCAGGATGCGACGCACACCGCACGGAGCCGGGTTGCAACGCCAGATGCGTGTCGGCTGCAGGGTCCGCGCCGTAGGGGTTGACGGTGACGATCAGGATCTTGCGCGCCAGAGGGCTTGAGAGCACGGGCTTCCAGCCGGGCGGGAGGAACGGCATCACCGGCCACGCGTCGAGATGCCAGCCGCTGCAAGGTCGAGCTGCACCTTCCGCAAGTCGTCCAGCGCCTGCAGATGACGGCGCCGCGCCAATTCCCGCAACTGGCGCTCGGCCCACTGTCGGCGCGCGCTCCGTGCGCCGGGTCGCGCTGCGCTGCGGGTGATTGTGGCGCACTGACGGCCGTTCATGGTGTGCCGCACGACGCGGGCTTGCTCGCCCATGTCGCGCCGCACGCGGTCTACTGCGGCCTCGAACGAGAGCCGCTGCGCGCGCTGCGTTGGAATTGCCGTCTCATACGGTGTGCCTTGAGTAGTTTCCATCACGCTGCCTGCCTTTCCGCTGCGGGCCGCTTCTTGAGCTGCGGCTCCTCAGCCTCACTGAGCGTCTTCCAGGCCTCGCGCACCGACACGAGGTCGAACACCGGCATCTCGCTCCCGAGCGCCGCGGCCGTCTGCCGCACGGCGGTCTCATAGTTCTCGATCATCCGCACCACGTGGCGCGCATGCGGCCGCACCGTGGCCAGGCTCGTTGCCACCTCGCTGGCGGTCTGCCGCGCCAGGCTGGTGAGCATCGCTGCACACACGCGGCGTGCGCCTTCCGTAGCCGCGGCCTCGTCGGCTGGCGACAGGGCGCTGGCCAGTCGGCTCTGTGCGGCCTCGATGTTGGTGGCCAGCTCTGTGTGCTGCGCTTCGAGGGTCCGCACACGGCGCGTCAGCGCCGCCGCCGCAGCGCTCCCGAGCAGCGGCGTCGGCGTCGTGCTGAGCGTTGCCAGCTGCGCGTTGACTGCCGCCACCTCCCGCTGTGTTGCGGCAATGGCGTCGGTCACCTGTTGGCGGGCTTGAACGTAAGCGCGCGGTGCGTGTGCCGCCCAGCGCAACGACACGTTACTCCCGACGGGCCCGCCGCGGGCGAAGCCAGCCAGCCGTCGCATGCGTTCCACCTCGCGTCTGAATTGGTCGAGGTCTGTCTGTGCTATCATTTCCTCTGTCCTCCCTTCCGTAGTTCGTTCACTACAAGGTCAAGCCGAGGTCGCCTTCGGCGCGCCCCAGAGGCACGCCAACCGCCATACCTGCCAGCGCGTTGCAGACGTCGTCATGCGCACGGTTTGGGTGGTCGATCGTGTCCTTGCCGCTGCGACCTGTGCGCCGCTCCAAGCCCTGTAGCTGTCGGCTCAACCCCGGATTGTCCGGCAACTCGATCTGCGTCGACGTGAGCAACGGCAACAGGTCGCGGTAGAGATCAGACTTCACCTTCTCGCCGACGTTGTAGGTGATGCCGTTCTCGCGGAAGCGCTCGCGCGGCCACTCGCCCGCGTACCGATCGCCGGTGACGGTCGCGACGCGATACGTCTTCAGCACCGCGGCGAGCTCCTTCACTGCTTCAGCTGGGCTGAACGGTGGTTTGATCTCGCGCAACGCATCAACGACCGTGATGCTCTGCTCATCGCGCCGCTCGACGTGGCCGATGCAGAGCGTGAACGAGTCCTTGCCCGAACCGCCCGCCGGATCGGTGAATGATTTGTAGGTGATACCGCTCGCCGCCGGCAGGTCGTGACGGTCGGGAATAATGCACGCCTCGATCACTTCGCGACTGACGAACGATTCCACATCGCTGCGGAAGTTCGCACCAAACTCCGCCGCGGCGCTCGCCGGGTCCTCTTCGTAGGCGTCCGCGATGACGTGCGGGTCGACCGTGGGATTCATCGCACGCGTGTCGGCCTGCCACACGAGCACCGGGTCCCCGTCGTGACCGTAGTGCTTACGGTGCGCCTCCCACAGCACGCCCTTGCGCGCGTAGGGCGATGACAGCGCCAAGAGCAGCGCACCCGGCACCGTCGCCATGCCCGGACGGAGCCCGTTGATGATCTCGGTGTCTGGGTTGGCAGAATCCTCGCTGCGCCAGAAGGCGACTTCGTCGAGCAGCGCCGCCACGATGGTGTAGCCGCGCACGCTGCGGAACGAACAGGTGTGCACCTCGATCACGACGCGGTTGTCGAGCTCAACCGTCTCCTTCGTCTGCGAGACCACCATCGCCTTGAGCATCGGCACCACTTCGAGGAAGCCCGTGATGTAGCGCATGATGACGCGCGCTTGGCGCCGGTCGGCCGCGATGATGGCCACCGTCCCGACTTCACCAGGTGCCAGCACGTCGTCATACCTGCGGAAGCAGGCGAGGTAGATGGCCACGAAGGCGGCTAGGCGCGACTTTCCACCACGGCGCCCGACCACCAGCCAGGCTTCGCGGCAGGGCGTGCCCGGTGCGTAGACGGAGCGCCCGGTGTGTCTGAAGTAGGCCTCGCACGCGGTCGCGGTCGGCAGGGGCAGGCCGAAGAGGGCCGCAATGAACGCGCGCGGCACCGCGTACGAGTCGCCGGCAAACCACCGGCCGAACAGTACCGGATCAATCATCGCCTCGAGCCCCGTCACGCCGTCCTCCGGTAGCCACTGCGGAGCGTCTCGAGGATCGCGAAGACCTCAAGCCATTCGCCCAACGACGGCCGCGCTGCTCGCAGACGGGGCCAGATGTCGCCACGGACAAAGTCGAGGACTTGTTGCAGCTCCCCGGCGTGCTCGCGCCCGCAGTCATCACACAACGACGCCCACGTCGGCACGACGAAGAGCGCGAGGCCCACTTGCAGCTCATACTCGCGGCCGCAGCCGCCGCACGCGGCTAGCCGCCGCACCGGTTGGTGTCGGAGCACCGCACCCACCTCATGCTGGTCGTGAATGCCGGCCGCTGCTGCCGCTGGTGTCTGAGCGCTCATCATGGCGTCCCTACGTCCTCGGGTCGTTGGAGGGGGCGATAGCGTCCCTGAGATCGCTGAGGCTGCTCTGTACGTGGGGAGAATGACCTTCCCGTTGAAACCCCATCGCCCGCAGCCGCACCCGCTGAGCCTCGGATAGCTGCCGGCGTCGGTAGGGCTTCAGGAGCGCCAACACCTGCCCGATGTCGTCGACGTGGAAGTGCACAACTACCTCGTCGTCACCATGGGCTTTCAGCACACAAGGAAGATTGCGCAGCTGTGCCCCGATGCGCGGCCGGTCGGTCATCGCCTGCAGGATCTCCCCGCCTTTCGGATAGACCCGGCCGTACCGGCAGCGCAGCTCCATCAACCAGGGCCACTCGTCGCGCGGCCACTGCGGCTTGGCCGCGCCGTCCGCTTCCCAGCCGATGCGATATCGCTTGCCGAAGCGGGCTTGCAGGTCGATGCATATCGGCTCGCTCATGCTGCCTCCGGCGGAGGCGACGTCGTGGCCGTAGGTGACGCCGTGGGCTGTCCGGTGGCGTGATCGTCGCGCTGAGCCCCGGTTCCATCGTGGTGCGACGCGGTGCCGCTCGGGGAGGGCTGCGGTACAGTCGTTGGGGGGACAGACTGCACCGCCGCGGTGGAAGGCGAGCCGTTGCCGTTGGTGCCGGGCGGGCGTGACTTGAGGTACTGCTCGAGCGTGGGTTCCTGCCGCTTCATCATCTCCGCCGCCGTCAAGCCAAGGTCGCCGAGCAGACGGCAATAGCTGTTGCTGGCAGCGATGATGAATTTATCCGTCTCGGTCGTGGGCTCGCCCTTCGTGATCTGCTGAGCGCGGCGCCTGCGGACGGGGACCAACTCAGCGCCCTGGTCGGCGGCTTCCCAGACCCTCAACCGCATGATGAAGTCGAGCTTCTCCCACCCTCCAAGACAGTCGGCGATATTGTCGGCCAACCACTCGCGCATGCGGGCGTACCACGTGCGCCGATCGAGTCGGCCGGCGGCAATGAAGCGGGCCACCATCCGCGAGCCATCCTTCGGCGGGTGACCTACCCGGTGTTCGTAGTCTTGGCGCGGCCGGCTCATACCTTAGGCGTCCCCATTTTTGAGCCGTTTGGTCCGCTTCGGGCGTGGCGGCTCGTGCTCCCGTTCGGCATGGCGGATCAGGTCGACCATCTCGAGGTACGAGGCCGGGCACCTGCGGCAGTGGAGCCTGAACGTGGACACCGGTGGACACTCGGCCGTAGAAGCGTCCGTGTTCGCGGGTGTTTTCTCAGCCTCAGGATGCGTCATCCTGTGCGCCGTTCCCGTTCATCGCCTCGATGGCGGCTTTGACCTTGTGCCACTCGAATCGCATGTAGTGACCGAGCTTCTCGTGCGGGATCTCACCACGGCGCGCGCGGTCGCGGACCCAGTGCTCGGCCACGTTCAGCCGCTGCGCGATTTGGTTGGCGTCAAGGTACTGCGGAGCCGCGGCGGCAGGCTGTTGGACGGCGGGCATCGTCAGCCGCTGCCAGGCGCGGGCCTGGAGCGATGCCAGCTCGCCGATGAAGTCCGGTAGTGCATCGGCAGGCAGACCATCCACCTCTGCGCGGAGTGCCGCCAGCGGGGCTGTGATGCGCGGGTTGATCATGGTGTCGCTTTTGCGGACTGTATGGCGCCTCGGTTTTGCTCTGCGCTTGTCGCCCGGATTCTGCCGCCCTTGGCCGCCACCCAACACCGCGCACAGGTCAGCTTCGGGTTCTCTGCGAACCACTCGGCAAGCTCAGGGTCGGTAACGTGGGGGCAGGGGGTGTTCCGGTAGGGTGCGGAACGGTAAACGGGGGGGTGTTCCGCTGCCGTTCCGCTCGGGTGTTCCGTTGTGACCCGTGAAAGAACACGGTCGGCTAAGGCTTCGAGATAGTCTGTTCCGCTGGTGTTCCGCCGTTCCGTTCCGGGGTTGCTCTCGGCGTTCCGTCGTTCCGCCGCCCTATAGGGCGGAACAGCGGAACAGGCGTGAGGCGGAACGCTACTGGCCATTGTAGAGCCCCCGCTCGATCGCTTTTTTCTTGTGCCGGTCAACGGTCGCGCGACCGATGGCGAGCTCTTTTGCAATTTCACTGACCGAGCAACCGTCGTTGAGCAACTCAACCACCTGGACGGTCAAAGCGTCTTCGATGTCGGTCAGGCTCCATTCGAGCGCACCGTGTTCTGTCTCGGTAAGCGCGGCCTCAAACGGCTCAGCGTCACTGCCGTAGAAGCCTCGATGCTTTTTGAAGTGCACAACGAAACGAGCGCCATCGCTCGCCTTGTAGTTGCGCGGCTTCTTCAGGTGGAAGACGGTGTCGAGATTATCTTCGCGCCGGCTGGTCCCGCGCTGTGTTTCGTTCTTGCCGTCGTGATGCACGAGAAGTGCCGACTTCCCCGAAGCCCGGAGACGCAGTAACCAACCGAGCAGAGGCAACCATGGCTCGTCTTCCTTGTCGCTGCCGCTCCGCACGAGGCTCGAGAGATTGTCGAGAATGATGAAGTCCCGATCACTGAGAGCGGTATCCAGCCAGCGCTGCCCCGCAGTAGTTCCGAGATCCGGTATCCCGCGTTCTTGGAGATCCGGGGTGATGATGCGGAAGAAGCTCGGATCGGGGCGGGGATTCATTGCCTTGACCAAGGACGCGAGGATCATCTGCATGTCACTGCCGCGCATCTCGCCATCGAGATACAAGACGCGCCAAGGGCGGTGGGCCCGCCATTTGAGGAAGTGCGCGCCGGCTGCCGCGACGAGACCGAACGAGGAAGCAAAACGCGTCTTCCCCAAGCCGCGCCAGGCGTGCACCATCCCGAGTCCTTGGCGCGGGAAAACAGGATCCATGATGTTCTCTCGCGCGGAAAACTCGACACATAGGAACTCGGCAAGATCAAGAACGCGGCACGCGGGTGTATCCGCAACATCCGCGATGGGTGCGAGCCCCAACCACTCACGCAGCTTGCCGACAACAGCCTGACCGTCAGAGAGCAGCTCTGCTAGGCGCGGACCACCTGTGGCGACTTCATTGCGGGCAAGAGCCGCCGCGGTATCGGTGACGCATCGCGTGCGATCGCGCCAGTCACAGTCCTCGGCCACACGGGCGACGGCTTCCACGAACCGCTCGGCGTCGTGCTGTTGCATACCACCGCGCAGCAAGAGCCCGGCTAAGGGCAGCGCGGCTTGATGCCGCACGCCATCAACCCAGCGAGACGCAACCAATGCACAGGCGGCGATCTTCGCAACGGCGGTCCTCAAGGTTGAGGCCGTGACGCGCGCTGGCTCCCCGTCGCCTTCCCACTCTATCAATTCCCCGGTTTCATCATGCAGCGACGGGTAGACGATGGTTTGAAGTGGCGTGTTCTTCTCACTGAACGACCGGAGCTCGACGAGACAGCCGCGTGTTGGGTCAATGTGCTTGATGCTTCGCAGGCTCGGTTCGTCGGTCACATAGTAGAAGGCATGCGACCGGCGCCGGCTGGCGCGCCCCTGCCACCGGTCCGTCGTCGGCAGGAAGAACGGCGCCGCGTTGACCGCTTCTGTTGTGTCCAGGTCGATGTCGGCCAGTCCATTGCTCGGCCCGCCGAGTAGAAGACCGATATTGCCGTCAGGAGCAAAGACGCGGTCGACATCCTCGATGGCGTGGCGTTCGTGCTGCCAGCTCGCACGCCCCGGATTCTTGGAGCGCGTCGGAACCGGCACCGGCGCCCAGCCGCGACCGATGTACTCGCGCGCCGCCGCGCGTGCGTCGCGGGCTGGTTGTGGGCGTTCAGCGCGGGCCGTTGCCTGCATCCGCCACCACCCCGCCACCGAAAAGATCCGCCACGCTCTGCCCAAAGGCCCGTGCTATCCGCCGTTGCCACCCGGGGAAGGCGGGGCGTAGTCCGCGCTCGACTTGTGATAGGTCGGACTCTGCGATGCCCGTGAGGGCAGAAAGGTGCGTCAAGGTCCATCCCCGCCGCTGTCGCTCTCCTCGTATCCGCAGCATCCGCAAAGCCTTCGTCTATTGACGAATAGCCGTCAGAAGGTAACGGTAGCAAGGTTAGAAAAAGGTTAGCCCACCATGGATGAGATTCCACACGCCGACTACCTCGAAAGCCGCGCACGCCTCTTGATCAACCTTTTCTGGGTTGCGGACGACTACCGCATCGAGAAAGGCATTGTCCGGCCGCTAATGGCTGGCAAGCCTGTTGACCCCGGGATGTGGCCGCCGAACGCACGCCGCTATCTGCCGCTCTCGCGGGCCGAACTTCCTGCTGCGTTCGCGCGGGCCGAAAGTGATTCGGACGTTTTGTCGCTCGTGCGCACTTATGGACTGCTGGGCTACAAGAGCGCTTTTCACTTCTATGAGCTTCCTGGCGCTGTCGGATACGATCCGCGGATCACTACGGGCGATCCGGTCTCGTGGGTGCTCGCCCATGCGCGCCAAATCAAGCTCGTCATGGAGCTCGCCGAGGCGCTCGGAGACCTCGATCGCCTCACACTTCGACTTGAACAGCTAGCGGTACGAAACGAGAAGGGCGTTCATCTCGTGCTAGCGCATGCATATCGCGGCTTTCTTCACCCGGCGCCGGTTCAGCACCGACGTACCGATAATGTCCGCCGCTGCGCGCTGGAGATCATCGCCCATGCACTTTCTCCCAATCTTCAGGGGGTTGCGCGCACCCTTATTGTTGAGCACGTAGGTCCTGGGCTCGGGCTCTCGAATACCTTCAAGCCGCGCAACCTCATGGACTGCATCTATTGGATGCTCGCGGATGCCGTGACCGCCGGCATGGTCCAGCAGTGCGCGCATTGCCACCGCCCGTTCATCGCTCATGGCAAGACGAGGTACTGCCCGCCCCTGCTCGATCAACAGGGGATAAGCCCGTGCATGAACCGCGACAAACAGCGCCGCTTCCGCACGAAGGCCCGGGCGAAGACCCTGCGGGCCGAAGGACTGTCAGTGAAGCGGATCGCGAAACAGCTCGGCGAAGAAGAGGGCAACGTGCGCGTATGGGTCAACGCGAAGGTGCGACGGGCGAAGAGACGCAGGCGGATCGTCAAACCACCGCCGCGCTGAAATCATCGCCGGTCGACTATCTCCAAACCCGCCACCCGCTCACGCTCTATCACGACGGCGGTGTGCCGGTCGCACAGCTCGATCTGGCGCACGAAGCGGCCGCCGCGGTCCACCTTACGTGCGATCGTGGTGGCGCGCCGCTCCGGGCAGCCCTTGGCGGCTCATGGCAAGACGAGGGTACTGCCCGCCCCTGCTCGATCAACAGGAGCGACAGGGTGAGACGTAGAGGCAGCGATAGAGCTGCACGGCGGCAGCTTCGCGCTCGGCGTCATTGATTGGCTCCACGGGTGGGAGCGTAGTGGTAAAGGCCGAAGAGGCGGCCGACAACTTGAACGGCCCAGGCCCAGCTTTTGGAGAACCTTACTCGGGGCGGAGAGGCGGAAGAGCTTCCGCACTCTCGCGAATCGGATCGCCGGACTCCATCGTGACGGTTTCACCGCAGATGAAAACCCGCGATGTGGCCTCCGAAGTGACAGCAAACTCATACGGCGAATCTCTGTAGATCTCGGGGACAATGGAGTCCCGCCCGGCGTTCTCAAGTGATAGGTGACCGCCGGTCACATTCAGCATCATGACTCTATGATCCTCCATGGGATTGCCCTACGCAACGCCCGCGTCGGGAGCGGCGGTAATAGCAGGCATGGGAACGGAGCTCCAGCGTGCCCCTGTTTCGATTACGGAAAGGCGAACCTCACCCCCCTGCTGTCGGGAGGCCGATATTCGGCCATCGGTGCGAAATTCCGACGCGGCCCGTGAGCTTTCCACTAAAGCGACGGGTACCGAAAACGCCACCTCGACGCCGTGGCCTTGGAGCATTTGGATAGCTTGGTTTGCGACGGCTTGTAGAATTTGCTGCATAACCTGGGGCGGCGTGTTGGGTGGTAAATTGAGCGGCGCCGGCGCGGCCAATGAGGCGGCCCCGGCCGGGTCCGCAAGAAACATGTGAAGATGGTTCAACGGCTTGCGAAGCTCCATATAGTCCTCAATTCCTTGGTACGCTTGCCAGATGAGCGTTTCCAGCGCGGGCTCCGATTTCTTGCTCACCTGGAGCCCCAGCTTGATAGCGCGCTGGCGTGATACGGCATCACCATGTGCAAAGAAGCTCTTGTTGAGATTGACTGCGATTTGCTTCGCCCGCTGCGCGTCGCTGAGGTGCGTCGACAGAAGGCGCTCTCCGACGTCAACCGCCAGTTCGCTGGCTCGCTTCGCAGCGCCCACGACGAGGGGATCTACCGTCGAGAACAGTTTTTCCACTACCGTCGACACGTGTTGCTGGTCGGTGAGCTTCATGTCGTTGGCGAGAAAACCCAAAAAGGCCACCAAGTCCTCGTAGGCAAACTGTCGCGTTGATCCATCCGGTAACCTGACCCCTATCTGTGGGTCAATCGGACCTAGGGAGGCGTGGGGATGCATGATGATTTCATCCGCCCCTAGAGCAAAGATCGTCGCAGCGCTGAAGGCCGCGAATGGCACAAGCACCCCAACTCGCGAAAAACGTTCCCTAAGGATAGACATGAGCTTCCAAGCGGCAAGCGCGTCGCCACCGGAACTATGAATCAGGACATCGACGGCCTCGTTCTCATTGGGAATCGTATCGAGTTGGTCGATAAATTCCCTGACGGTATCAGCTGCCATGATGGCGCGAATCCCCGGCCTCGTCGACGTGGCATATACGATGAGCGGACGCTTGCGGTACTGCTCGATCGCTGCGTACCGTGCTATGCGATGGGCGAGATCCATGCCGAAGGGCTGCGACCGTATCGTGAACCCCTGATAACCGTCAAGCGCCGGTTACGGGCGTGTCCAAGAGTGTCCAACAAGCCCTCACGGACCCACGTAGAGACGACAGGATGCGCGTGCGATTGCCTGATTCTCTGCATGATCTCACCTCACGCAACCTGTCGTCTCAACGTGCCCATGTTTCAGGATCCTGTGGGGTAACACCCGTGGGGGTTCAAGTCCCCCCTTTCGCATTCCTAAAATCAAATACTTACGAACAGTGGGCGGAGAGGCAGAAGCCTCGGAGGGGCTCACTGTGCTCGCGATTGTGCCCGCGGCGGCG
>JBGQHM010000169.1:0-13496 GCA_041497995.1 Binatia bacterium
ATTGGCGATCATCTTCACCTTCGTGCCTGAGTACGTGTTGGCGTTGATGTACTGCATCGCCAGCTGCTGGTAGTTCGTGCAGTTCGCCAAGGCCGTGTCCAAGACGCCGTAGTTGCAGGTGCCGCTCTGGCCGGCGAAGTTGCTGCGGGCCTGCAGGAAGTCGTTGCCGCACATCTCGAACTCGACGATGCGCGTGCTCGTGGCCTGCATGTACGACTTCTCGCCAACGATCTTGTTGTTGTAGATGTCGCTGGCGACGGCGCCGGACTTGGTGCGCCGCACGACTTCGACGTCGGTGCCCCAGGTGTTGGAAGCGTACTCGCCGTCGGCCCACGGCGCGGCGCGCTTCGCGACGTCGAAGATGGAACCGTGGTAGCCGGCGAAAATGGAGTCGCCGTAGCCGACGACCCGATACTTCGTGGACGTTCCGGATCGGTCGATTGTCCACGATGTGTTCTGGTTGATGGTGGAGGCGCTCGCCTCGACGCTCACCGCCACTCCCGCAGCCAGTATCCCCCAAAGCAGAACCCGATGCACACGCTGACTCCGCGTTCGATCCATGCTTCCCCCCTTCATAGGTTGGGGCCGCTCCCCAGCGACCGTTGTGCCGTGGCGGTAGCACACTCCGAAAATTGCTGTCAACAAAAAAGTGGAGCGAGGCGGCGAAGCCGTGCCCTACGCCATTTTTGTCTCAGCTACGTGGAGACAATACCGTGGTAACTACTGGCCGAGCTTCTTGGTGAGATCCTGCACCGCCGGGTGCTCGGCGAGGTGGTTGATCTTTGGGTTGGTAAGCAGGGCTGCCGTGTTGCCGGATTCCAGCGCGCGAACAATCTCGGGATCGCTGAGCACATCTTGAAACGCCGGGTCGGACTGCAGCGCCCGGACCGCATCCATCATTTCGGGCTGCGCCTCGATGTGGCCCTGCAGGGATTCAACCTGTGTCTCCTCCTTCTGTTCGGGCGCGCTGGGTACGCCCGAGTACCCCTGCGCCGCTGCCGTCCAAGGTACGAGCACGAGACCAAGCGCCAGTGTAGCCGGCACGGTCAGTATCCTGTGCATGATTCCCTCTCCATGACGCCTTCACGCCTACCATGGAAAAGTCCCGTCTTCAGCCGGAAACTTGGTCGCGAGCCGCGCATCAGCAAGCGGCTGATACTGGACTGGACTAGATGGGGAGCCCATCGAGCAACGAACGGGCACGTTCGTTGGCGACATCGAACGGATCCGTGTGTGGAGCGGTGCGCTCTCGGACGCGGACCCCTCCCACCAGAAAGAAAAGACTCTGCACGAGCAGGAAGCCCCAGACGGCGAACGCGATGGAGATGAGCGACGGACCCGCCAGGAATCGCGCGAACAGCAGGCCGCCGCCTACCAGCACGAGCTCAACGAGGGCGGCGCGCGCCGGTCGGAGTCGATACAGAAACGCACCGCGCGCCATCGCGAACAGAACCGCAAGGCCGAGCGCCAGCTCGGGAAGTGTCCGCGTTGCCGCAACGAGACAACTGCCGAGCACCGCCACCACCACACCTGCGCCCAGCCCGCGTCTCCTTGAGGGTACCAGTGCGGCGACCGATGTCGCCGTCAGTGCCACCAGGTAAAGAGCCAGCGCCAACCGCATACCGAGCAGCGGACCCGCAATGACCAGCCACGGTACCACACTGACGCCGCTCAGCGCCGCGAAGATGGCGCTCCGACCGAACGTGTTGCAGTGCATCAGCGACCTCCTTCCTGAGCGTGCCGCCGGCGCAGGAGCTCCAACTCGACCTCCTCGTCGGCCACCGGCGGTTCGCCCACCCACGCCCCGTCAGGCGTTTCTGTGCGCCGCGCCAGCTCAGCGCGGACGCGCGTGCGCATGCTCTCGAACTGCGCCTGCTGCACCTCGACGCGCTCGGCAAGCGTCCTCTCCTCGTCGCTGCGCTCCGCGAGCTGCGCTCGCAGCGTGTCGGCCGCACGCCGGCGCTCCAGGAGTCGACGCGTCGCGAACCGCGCCAGCTCCTCCTTCCCACCACTGAGCGCGAGCGTCACGTCCTCGTCAAGCGATCGTATCTCCCGCTCGGCGCCGGCGAGAGCGTCGCGCAGGCGCTTCGCCTCGTCACGCACCACCTCGAGCCGTGCCCGCTTGCGGTTCAGCTCGATCTCGGCCTCGCGCACACACTGCTTGAGCAGCAGCGACCGCTCTTCGAGCGATTCGACGACGCCATGCGCATCGGCCTTGAGCAACGTTGCAATCCGGTCAACCAGTTTGCTTGTCATGAGCTGCCTCCTGTTCTTTCAGCGCTTATTGCCGGCGCGGCGCTCGTCGAGCGCCGCGGCGCTGCGCAACTTGCTGAGCTCGTTTTGCTTCGCGGGCTGATTGTCGCCGACGAATGCGCCGCCGACGTCAGCCTCGAGCTTGTCGACCGACTTGAGCTGCCCCGCTACCGGCGCCGATTGGACGTGCGCATTCATAGCCGTCGTGTCATCTCGGAACTGCCGTATCGCTGCGAGCGCTGCGTCGCGCCGCCCGGCCTTTACTTCCTGCGCGACCTTTTGCTGCATCTCGTTATAGCCATCCACAATCACCGACCGCGTCCACGACGACGCGTCGACGGCGGCGAAGAAGTCGTCTTCGCCTTGCACACACGTCACGTGCGGTACGTCGGCGACGGCCAGCGTCGTGCGCTCTGGACCATTGGCGTACGACAGCGAAACGTGGCCTAGGGCTACATCGCCCAGAGCGGATGACGGGACGGCAAGTGTCACCCAAACGCGACGCTCCTGCCCCACGAACAGCGCGCCCGGCCGAAAGAGCACGGCGTGCGCCGCCTGTTCCAGTGGATAGCCGGCGGCGTCGACGACCCGTACGCCGTCGGCCGGCTCGATCTGCACCGCCAGCCCCGAGGCGACCGTGGTGCGTGCCCCATCGAACTCGCGTGCGAAGACGTTGGCAAGGTCGTCACTGGCTTTCAGGTAGTAGTAGTTGCCGGTGCCGGCATCGGCGAGCGCTGTCATGAGATACTCGTTGAAGTCGGTGCCGATCCCGACCGTGGTCAGCATGTACTCGCTGCGCGCGGCGCGCGTGGCGCGGCGGAGCAGGCCTTCGTGGCTTGCGTCGCCTTGGTTCGCCAGGCCGTCGGAGAGCAGGATCGCGCGCGGTACGTGCCCGGCGCTGCGCGCGCGCTCAATCGTATCGAGCCCCAGGTCCAGCCCGCTCGACATATTCGTACCGCCGTCGGCGTCGATTCCCGCCAAGGTGGTGAACCAGCGCGCGCGTGCGTCGGCGTCGGCGGTCGCGAGTGGGATGACGAGCGTGGCGTCATTCGAATAGGTGACGAGCCCGAAGCGGTCTTCCGGACCGAGCTGCGCCACCAGCTCACGCACCGCGGTCCGCGCTTGTTCGAGCTTGTACCCCCCCATAGATCCGGAGCGATCGAGGATCACCATCAGGTCGGTGGGTACGCGCGCCGACCGCCCGGCGTTCTGATCCTTCGCTCCCATCACCAGTTCCATGCGCACCACACCGTCCTTGCCGCGCAGCACCGCGGTGCGGTCGAGCGTGCCGGTGAACGTCACCGGCCCGCTTGATGGTGCGGTGAAATAGACCGTGCTTGGTCGGATCGGCGCTGTCTGTCCGCCGTTGCCCTTGCCTCGGGCGACGGTGCCGACCACCGCCGTCGCCAACACCAATGCCCCCGCGACGATCGCGCGAGTCCGTGCATTCATTGCCTGTCCTCCCTGCTTGTTCATCTGCATCTCCTTCCGAGGCGTGTCGCCTCATGAACTTCGAGTCTGAAGGGTGAGACGCATGTTGTGTAGAGAGTGATCGTAAAAGGATGGTAAAAGGCGGCGCTCGGCGGTTTGGCTTTGAATGCGAAACGCCTACACTCGATGGTGTTATGGAGGCAAAGACGCCGATCTTAGTAGTGGAAGACGAAGCGGCGATCCGCAGCGGGCTGTGCGACATCCTGACGTATCACGGGTATGTCCCGACCGGCGTGGAGAACGGCAAGGATGGTCTGCGCTTGGCGCTCGATGGCCACTACGCATTGATTCTTCTCGATGTCATGCTGCCCGATCTGAGCGGCTTCGACGTGTGCCGCGCGGTGCGTGCGCAGCGGCCGCAACAGGCGGTGCTCATGCTGACGGCGCGCGGCGCGGAGGAAGACGTCGTGCACGGCTTCCATTGCGGCGCCGACGACTATGTCACCAAGCCGTTCTCCGTCTCTGAGCTGATGGCGCGGATCGAAGCGGTCTTGCGCCGCACCGGTGGCGTGCACGAGGTGGCAGCGCCTTTCGCGTTCCACACGTGGCGGGTGGATCCGACCATGCTGACGGCATCTCAAGGCCCACAGATGATCGAGCTCTCACGCCGTGAGGTCGACATGCTGGCGCTGTTCGTGCGCGAGCGAGGCCGCATCGTCAGCCGCCGCACGCTGCTCGTCGAGGTCTGGGGCATGGCCCACGTCGATCGGATCGAGACGCGTACCGTCGACATGCACATCGCGAAGCTGCGCAAGAAGATCGCCGACGCCGGTGCCGCCATCGAGACGGTGCGCGGTGAGGGCTACCGCTTCACCGGGTGAGCGATGCGCCGGTTCCGTATTCTGTTCATCACCATCGCCGTGCTCGTCATCGTGCCGGTCGGTCTGCTCGTCCTGCGCGCCATCGACAGCGTGGAGTTGGAGCGGCGCACGCGCCACCAGGCCGTCGCCGAGCGCATCTTCGATGAGATGGAACGCAAGCTCTCCGAGCTGCTGGCGCGCGAGGAGGAGCGGCCGTTCGGCGAATATAGTTACGAGTACGTTCCGCAAGGACAGGACGCTGGCGCGGTCGTCCGCTCACCCCTGGCCGACGCGCCGAGTCTCGCATTCATCGTCGGCTACTTTCAGCTCGATCCCGACGGGAAACTGCGGACGCCGGTGCAGCCCACGGCCGCACGTGCAGCGCTGAGCGAGTTGGAGCGCTCTGTCGCGCCATACTTCCGCGCCGGTGCTAGTGCGAGCGGGACGTGGGTGCGAACCGGGCTGGCGCCTCAGCTGCCTGGCACGACCATCGCGTCCGGTGACAAGCGGGACCGCGGTGATACCCAGGAAAAGCAGGCAGGCGAGAGCAGCGTGTCCGCCTTTGACGCGTTGCGGGCACTCAACAAAGGAGTCGAGCAGCGGGCAGCGCGACAGCCGAAGACGGAGCTGCAGTACGCCCCGGCGCCGCTGACGGGCCAACTCGTTGCTCAAGCACCGCGCGCCGCGAGGGAACGCGACGCGCCTGCGCAACTGGCCGAGGAGACGAAGGGGCTGCGGTCGAACGAGCTCGCACGCCTCGAAATCACGCCGCTGGTCGGGCGCGTCGTCGATTCGCACCGCATGCTCCTCTACCGCACCGTCGTGCGCGACGCGCAGACCTATCGCCAAGGTCTCTTGCTCGACCTCGAGGCGCTCGCGAGGTGGCTGCGCAGCGAGGCGCTCGGCACGGACGGCGTCGCGGGCTACGCGACGGTGGACTTCTCCAACCGCCTAGCGGCAGCGACTGTCGACGAACACAAGGACGTGCCCTTCGACGGGGCTCAGGACAGGCTTCGAGAGCCTCAGCACGAACGGTCTCCGAATCCGTCTAATGAGGTCTCGTCCGTTCGCCCTGAGGCTCTCGAAGGGCGCTCGCTTCGAACATCTGGAGTTGGGACGTTCGTCTACCAGCACCGCTTCGCGGATCCGTTCGCCGATCTGAGCGCGCGGCTCGTGTTGCGGCCGCTCCCAGGCGTAGGCGGTGCCAACTACGTGTACGCGCTGTGCGCCCTCGTCCTCGTCGCCGGCAGCCTCGGGCTCATCGCCCTGTACCGGATGGTGTCGGTGACCGTGAGCTATGCCGAGCGGCGCAGCAACTTCGTCGCCGCGGTGTCGCACGAGCTGAAGACGCCGCTCACGGCGATCCGCATGTACGGCGAGATGCTGCGTGACGGCATCGTGCCGGCGGAGGCGAAGCGCGCCGAGTACTACCGCCACATCACCGCCGAGTCGGAACGCCTGAGTCGTCTCATCAACAACGTGCTCGAGTTTTCGCGCCTCGAAAAGGGCACGCGGCAGATGTCGCTGGTGACCGAATCGCTCGGGCCGGTGGTGACCGAGGCGGCCGAGCTGCTGCGTCCGCACGCCGAGCGCGAGGGGTTCGTGCTCGATGTCGAGGTGGACCCAGCCCTACCGCCGGTGCGCTTCGAGCGCGACGCGCTGCTGCAGGTACTCTTCAATCTAGTCGACAACGCGGTGAAGTACGCTCGCAACAGTGACCCGAAGCGGGTCAGCCTGAGCTGTTGGCTCGATCGCAGCGAGATCCATCTCGCAGTATCCGATCACGGTCCGGGCGTTCCCGCGCAACACCTGCGCAAGCTGTTCGAGCCATTCTATCGCGGCGAGAGCGAGCTGACGCGCCGGAGCAAAGGGACCGGGCTAGGTCTCGCGCTCGTGCACAGCCTCACGAAACAGATGGGCGCGCGGGCAGTGGCGCACAACATTGCCGAGGGCGGGTTCGAGGTAGAGCTGGTCTTCCCCGTAGCGTGACGTCGGCGGTCGGTCCCGTAGGGGCGAGGCATTTCCCATCATCTCGGCACAGGCGCTCAACGCTGCACCCGCGGTTCGCATCTTGAACCGGCGGTCGACCACGCTCGGAAATGCCTCGCCCTTCTTTGCGGGCACAGGTCATCCCCGAACACCGCGTGGAATCCGCGGCGTCGGAAGGGCGAGGCATTTCCCGGCGACCGCAATCGGCGCTGCTCATCACACCGGACGCACGCTAGCCCCACCGTCCGAAGTCTTGCACGGGGGAATGCCTCGCCCCTACACTGCGCTCATGCCATTCGAACGAGAGGAGAGCAGGCCAATGTCACACGATCCGATCGCCTCCAAGACCGTCTCCATCGCTGAGCACCGCGAACCCGTGTTCCACCACGCCGACCAGATCAACGCCGCGCAGCGCAGGCTTGCGGACTTCACTGCGCGCACGGGGCGCAAGCCGAACGTGCTCGTCGTCCTCATGGACGACGTCGGCTGGGGCGACTTCGGCTGCTACGGCGGCGGCGTCGCGGTGGGGGCGCCGACGCCGCACATCGACCGGCTTGCACATGGCGGTCTGCGGCTGACGTCGTGCTATTCGGAACCGTCGTGCACGCCGTCGCGCGCCTCGCTGCTCACCGGCCGGCTGCCGATGCGGCATGGCCTGCAACGCCCGCCGATGTACGGCGAGAAGGGAGGCTTGCAAGGCGAGGTGACGCTGGCGCAGTTGCTCAGCGACGCGGGCTACACCACGCAAGCGGTGGGGAAGTGGCATCTCGGCGAGAACAGCGAGTCGCAGCCGCACAACGTAGGCTTCGATGACTTCTACGGCTTCCTCTCCGTCTCCGACATGTATACCGAATGGCGCGACCCCTACTTCTTCCCGGAGATCGTCTACAACAAGGCGCGCACGCAGTGGATCGAGAACCAACCGTTCAACAAGTGCTTCGTCCACGCGGCCAAGGGCGGCGCGCTCGAAAATGTCGAGGAGGTTACGATCCCCGTGCTCTCGCTGCTCGACGACAAGTGGGCAACGTACTCGATCGACTTCCTGCGCCGCATGGCAGGAGAGCAGCGCCCGTGGTTCCTCTATCACTGCACGCGGGGCGCGCACTTCGACAACTATCCGCACGAGCGCTTTCTGGGAACGTCGCCGGCGAAGCATCCATACAAGGATACGCTGGTCGAGCTCGACGACATCGTCGGCCGGCTGGTGAACGTGCTGCGCGAGACCGGCCAGCTCGAGAACACGTTGATCTTCATCTCGTCGGACAACGGTCCGGAGATGGAGACCTGGCCAGACGCGGCGTATACGCCGTTCCGCTGCGCCAAGGGCTCGACGTGGGAAGGCGGGCAGCGCGTGCCGGCCGTCCTGCACTGGCCCGGGATGATCGACCCAGGCCGTGCGTCCGACGGGCTCTTCTCGCAGATGGATCTCTTCCCCACCATGCTCACACTCGCCGGCGCCAATGAGCGGGTCCCGGCTGATCGTTACATCGACGGCGTGGATCAGACATCGTTCCTGCTCGCGCCCGACGGCCCGTCGAACCGCAAGTACCAATACTACTGGCTCGGCCGAACCTTCTCGGCGCTACGGGTCGGCGAGTACAAGTTCATGGTCGCGTCGATCTCGGACGGCGATCATGACGTGCTCAACCCCGGTGGCTTCACCGGCGTCAGCCAACGCTACCCATACGGTCGACTGTACAACCTGTACCTCGATCCGAAGGAGACGCGCAGTTACCTCATCCGCAAGCTTGCCTACCTGGAGTCGTTCCAGAGCGGCATGCGCAATCACCTCGCGACGTTCAAGAAATATCCACCGAAGGTGGTTGTCGGGCTGGGCGGCTAGGCCGGTGCCCAAGGTCACGACGCTGACCCGGCACGACGGCCCCGCTTAGCCAGCGTCACGACGAGTAACACGCTTCCAACCACGAGCGCCGTCGGACCGAACCAGTCTCCCCATAAGAGCATCAGGGTCGAGGCGGTGCGTTCCGGAGTGACCGTCGCCACCAGTTGACCACGCTCATGCACACCGATGGTGCCGAGAAAATCGCCCGTTGGTGTGATCACAGCGGAGACGCCCGTATTGGTGGCGCGCACGTGCGGGCGTCGCGTTTCGATGCCGCGAAACGCCGAGACCATCAGGATCAGCCGTGGCGTATTTCCAAACGTGAACCAGGAGTCGTTCGACAAGGTGACGATGATCTCGGCACCTTGGCGGACCGCAGCGATCGCGTAGCGCGGGAACAGCGCGTCGTAGCAAATCAGCGGTGCGACGCGCAGCGTGCGACCATCGCGCAAGACGAGCGAGATGACTTGCCCACCTGTGCCTGGCTTCCACGTGCCCAGCCACGGCAACCAGCGGCGTACGGTTTGCGAATCGAACAGTGCCGGCACACGTTCGGTGAGCGGAAACGGCGAGGCCTTGCGATAGGTGTCGAACGTGGCGCCGCCGTCCGCCGCGGGCTGCAAGAAGAAGGCGGCGTTGAACTCGTCCCCGTCCCCCGCATCGTACGCACCGAACACCAACGGCACGCCGGCAGTCGCGGCGAACGCGCCGATCTCGCGATCGAACGCGGCACCGTCCGCGCTCTTCGGCGAACCGAACGTCGTTGGGTAGACCGTCTCCGGCCACACCAACAAATCAAGCGGCGCGTGCTTGCGGGCTTCATTGGAGAGCGCCATGTGCGTATCGAGGATCAGGCGCACCGCATCGAAGGTGCCCATCTCCGCTGCCAATTCACCGTAGTGGGTGATGTCGGCCTGCACGACACCGACGGCGATACGGTCGCGGCGGCCGGCGGTGTCATTGAGCTGTTGGAGGCGAATCGCGCCATAGCCGAGCAGGCTGAGCACGAGCGCGGCGATGCACGCGGCGTGTTGCAGGGGTGCGCGGCCGCGCGCCTTGCGGCTTACCATCTCGAGCG
This sequence comes from Binatia bacterium, assembly GCA_041497995.1. Taxonomy (GTDB): domain Bacteria; phylum Desulfobacterota; class Binatia; order HRBIN30; family HRBIN30; genus DATKMS01. Next base: position 9,455 of record JBGQHM010000169.1, read on the forward strand.
CGGACTCATTCGCGATGATGAGCACGAACGTCAGCCCGGGGGCGCCTGCCAGGTCGGCCGCTTGGCGCAGCAACGCCGACGCATACAGCCCATGGCCAAGCGTATCGGCGAACAGTTTGGGGAACGCCCACTCGGTGCCGACATACGCACAGGCGCCGACCAACGCGCGGCACCAGAGGCCGTTCGGTTGGGCGAGACGTCGCACCAGGGCAAACACGATGAACTGCGGTTGCAGCAGCGGCGCTACGACAATCACCACGCCGAGCGACGCGAGCCACGATGCGCTGGTATAGTTCTGGATGGCGCTTGGCAACCATGAGAACACCGCGAGCACGAAGGCCTCGCACATGACCCAGCCAGCAGCCACCGTACCGCGCCGCGTCTTGGTTCGCTCGAGCACTGCCAGCCACGGTACGAGCCCAACCCACCCGAGCAGCAGCCACGGCCAATCAACCCGCGCGTACAGCGTGAACGCCAGAGCGGTCGCCGCAGCACCGATGCCGACGCGCAGCATCGTCCGAAGCTGATCGGCGGGCCGCATGCTCTTCTGTGGTTCAGTCGAAGTGGGCGAGCTCAGAGAACCCGCAAGCAGGCGTTCCTCGAGCGCCGCGGGTACCGCTGTCCCACCGTCACTGCGGTGGTTCCTGCCCGTTCTGCTCGCCGGCTTGACCCTGATTTTCCGGCACCTGCAACATCTCCACGGGCATGTCAGGTGGCGCCATGTCGGGTGGTACGACACGATCCTCCGGCAGCGGAATGGGTACGCCGTGCTCGTCCACCGGGTGATAGTCGGGATGAAACATCAATATGGCCGGCACCCGTTGGCCGTCGTCGGTGGCCTGGTAGTGGCGCACAAATCCCGGCGGCAGCTCGAAGTCTTCGGGGACGAGGATGCCGCGCTTGATGGGCTTGGTACCCGGCGGTGGGAACACGGCGATTCCTTCGCCGGGCGCTCCTGTGCCAGCGAACATCGGCGCCTCCTCTGGCGGCGCGTCCGCGGTCGGCGCCTGCGACTCCTTCGTGGGGGCCGGCGCCGCCTCGTGTGCCGCGGGCGGCGGCGCTACCTGTTCGGTCACCGCGACGTTTGCACGTACTGGCTTGTCTGGCGGTCGGGCGATGTGCCCGCTGTCGGGCGCAGTCATTGCAAGCTTGTGCGGTGGAGCGGCCACGCTCGGATCGGGATTCTCATGACGCGCCGGCCGCACCAACAAGAGCAACGCCACACAGACGAGGCCTATGGCACCCGCGAGCAGCCACACGCTGCCACGCACGCCGGTCGTCTCGATTCGCACACCGTCACGGTCAACGCGCAGCTTTGTCGGGCGGGTGTGGCTGGCCATTGCTGCCTCGGCGTTCGCGTACCGCATTCGTACGGGTGTGACAAGAGTCGTCCCTCACGCCCTCCCGCATCGCGCGCACTCTTGATGGTCAGCGCTCGATGGGCCGTGCCCGAAAGACGGTGTGCTCCCCGAGAATCGGGAACGGTAGCTCTAATTCTTCGGGGATGCGGAGCGGTCCGAGAAACTCGTAGATATTGAGCTGAGTCGCGGCCGGAGCGCGGATCGGGAACGATCGCACTAGCCGGAACTCGGGTCCCGTGACTGCCTCGCGCAGGTACCGAGCGGCGGCGATATCCCGCTTCGAACCCTGCCGTTCGATCGCGATCCAGCCGCACCCGCACTCGGTTTTCAACGCCTCGATCACCTCCGACGGAGACGAGACTCGTTCCGTGAGGCGCAATGTCGGCATGATCGCACTCGCATAGAGCAACTTGCTGCCGCGCACGACCGCGCGTTTGAAGGCGGGGTCTTGGGCACGCAGGTAGAACGTGAACACGCCGTCGCAGTCGCCGTCGTAGAGAGTCCGCTCGGTCGGCGCCTCTCGATCCACGAATGTCGCGACTTCGCGGAAGCCCTCGATCGACGGAACCGGAATGACGCACGCGACGACGCCGTTGACCGCGACCAATCCGACTAGCGTGGCGCGGAAGCATCGCGACTGGCGTGCGCCGACAAGCGAACTTGCGACGGCGAGGATCCACCGTAATCCAATCATCGCCAGCACGACAAAGGCCGGCGCGAGCAGGAGCGCGTAGCGGGCGTCGCGCGACCAGAAGTACGAGAGCCCCACGTAGACTGTCACGATCCAGATTGTCAGAAGCCGGACGTCGCGCCGCCACCGGTGCTGGCTGACTGCCGCGGGAAAGGCAGTTGCGGCGAGAAGCAAAATCGAAGCGTTCAGGATCCTCGGCAGCGCCCGAATGTAGAAGAGCCACTTGTCCGGGTTGCGCAGCTCCTGCAGCGTTGACAGAGCCAGATCGAAGGGCAACGGAACCCGGCGCACGACGATCAGGGAACCTGGCAAGAGCACACCCAATCCCAGAAGCACGAACGTGCGGTGTTGGGTCCAGAGAACGCGCCATCGCCCGCCACCGACCAGCCAGAGGCACATGGCGACCGCCACCAGTGCTGCGAGGAAGTAGGTCAAGCTGGCCAACACCCCGAAGGTGACAACCAGCAGCAAGTAACGGGTCAACGGCTCCTCCTGCCAACGCCGCGCGTAGTAGAGCCCGACCACGCCAAGCGCCATCGCCGGGACGTTCAACATGACTGCATTGGACCAGAGGACGACGCCGGGCTGCAGCGCGAGAAGCGCCGCTCCCCAGCCCGCCTCGAATGCGACGTACCGTCGGAGCCATGCTGCGAGGTAGAGGCACGCGACCAGCGAGAAGCAGAGCACCAACCACTTCGCGACGAACGGCGAGGCGCCGAATATGCGAAAGGCTGCACCTTCGAGGAGGTAGAAGACGGGCGGATAGGATAAAGGAGTGATCGCCGGATACCGCGCATAGTAGCGGAGGATGTACTCGCGCGGATCGTGCGGGAGCGTCGAGATGAAATCCCACCAGAAGAGCCCGTTGAGTGCGTGCCGCGCCGCGTCCCCTAGGAACCACAGACCGTCATTGCTTGCATGCAGGACGGCTGGCACGAGCCAGACGAGCACGATCACAGCGGTCTGGAGGGCCAGTGCGCCGCGGTGTTGCGCGGCGACCGCCGCAGTGCCCTGTGGTGTCACAATGGGCACCGATGCTAGCGGATCGGTCCTCGAACACCAAGCATGCGGAGCCGGCGAAGATTCTGCCGCGCTGGCAGCCGCACAAGTGCCCTTTGCCGTGAGGCGTCAGAGCAGGTATGAAGCCACGGCAGTGGCTGGCGGTGAGAATCTACGGGGGGGGAGCGTCATGGTTGGATTACGGTGGGACCCACGAGGTTGGTCATCGGCGCGCGGCCCGCGTTCGTACGATGAATAGCCGACGTCATATCCTCGGGCTGATCTGGACTCTGGTCCGGACCGACTTCAAGGTGCGCTATCACGGCAGCTTGGGGGGCTTCCTCTGGGCGCTGCTAAAGCCCCTGTCCATGTTCCTCGTGCTACTAGGCGTGTTCTCGTTCATCTTCACCTCGGATCCTCACTACAGGCTCAACCTCATCCTCGGGTTGTTTCTCTGGGAGTTTTTCTCCGAGGGCACCAAGGTCGGTCTGACATCCCTGTATGCGAAAGGGTACCTGCTGACGAAGACCCGCTTCCCTCGGTGGATCCTCGTGGCGACGTCGAGTACCAACGCCTTCATCACCCTGGCCGTCTTCACGATGGCCATTCTGGTTTATCTCGCCGCCGCCGGGCGTTTCCCGAGTCCCCTGGGAATCCTGCTCTTTATCGCCTACGAGCTCCAGATGTGGGTCATCGTGCTCGGGTTCTCGCTGGCGATGAGCGTGGTGTACCTCCGCTATCGCGATCTGAACCACTTGTGGGATGCGGCCACCCAGGCTGGGTTCTTCGTGGCGCCTATCGTCTTCCCGCTGGACATCTTGCCCAGGGGTCTGCATTCTTACATTTATCTATGGCCTCCCACTCCGGTGATCCAATACTCCCGGCAGGTTCTCATTGACGGAACGGTGCCGTCGCTCAGTGCGAACGTCTTTCTTCTGTGTGTGTCCTTGTCGATCCTGACCACCGGGATACTCGTCTTCCGGCACTACGC
>JBGQHM010000170.1:0-13457 GCA_041497995.1 Binatia bacterium
CGCGGCGACGGCGCTCCAAGGCGGCGTAGCGTTCGTAGATCGACTGCCGCGTCCAGTGCGTGCCGTGCAGGCCAAGCGTCTGTTCGATGTGTCGTGTGCGGTAGCCGTCGGCAAGCAGCTGCGCAACCTGCCGCTTCTCGAAGGACAGGACCTCGGCGAATGGGTAACGAGCCAGCGTAGCGTGGCGATAGATTTTGACCCCGTGGATGGGCCGTTGGAGATGCGTATCGTGTAGATCGGCAACCACCAGGGCGACCGCATCGCCGGCGCCGGCGATCGCTTCGTACAGCGTGCGGACCGCGTGTGGGTACAGCAACATGTCTTCGTCGACCTGGACGTAGTAGGGCGTTTTGCAGAGATCCAGCATGCGCTGGAAAGCGGCACTCATCGGCGCGACATGGTCGATGACCTCCAAGGTGAACCGACAGTCTTGTTGCCGGAGCAGTGTCAGGCAGGCGTCGAAGCTGGGTGCGCCGACCGTGGTGACGAACACGGTCACATCCTCGGAGAGATCCTGCGTCGGCGCGGCGGGCTGCTCGCCCGCAAGTACGTGACGGAACAGGTCGAAGAACTCTTTGCTGCGCTCGCGCCAGTGCCACGTCTGGATGTCCGTTTGCATTGCACGGGCGAGCGATACGTAGTTGGTGCACGCGGCGCTGACGGCATTGAGCAACGCATCGAAGTTGCGTTCCACCAAGTAACCGTTGCTACCGTCCCGAATGAGCTCGGGCATATTTCCGACCGCCGTCGACACGACAGTGCAGCCGCAGGCCGCCGCCTCGAGTGCGGGGTTGGGCGTCCCTTCCGCTGCGCTCGCACACACCAAGACGGTGCCACTGTTGTACCATTCGGCCATCGCGCTCGGCGGATACTTCTGGTCTCCCATGGAATCGACGAGACGGGTCTCGCACGCGATGCCGCGGGCCCGCAGCCGCTCCTGTAGCGGGCAAATGAATCGGTCGTAACCCTTGCGGTGCCGTGCCATCTCCGAACCCGTCCACAGCACTTTGGGCGCGCGTTGCTCGATCGGCGTCACGACCCTGAACATGTCGAGGTCTACCCCGTTGGCGAGCGCGTGCGTGCGCGGCAAGCGTCCCGTTCGTTCCCAGCCGAGTTGGTTGTTGATGATCACGGCGTCGGTGACCTGGTAGGTGGCGTAAAAGCAGTCCAGCGACCGCGGCCAGCCGGCGTTCCAGGAACCGATGAGCTTTGAGTGCCAGCCGCGCTCGCGCAGCGTGTGGGCTACCGCAGACGTCGGGGAATCAGGGAGAAAGAGCACCAGATCGACGGGCGTGTCGCCCAGCGCCCGGGCCACATCGGGCGGCGTGCGCAGGGGAGCGATGGAGACGTCGAAGTCGGTGGGTGCGTACTTCTGCAACGCCAGCGCGCGATTGTGGAAGGCCCACCCATCAACGTCATAGACAATCCGGACACTCGGCACACGCTCCTCCCCAGATGATCGAACGCTCCGGCCGCGCCGTAGGATGGCGATGGCAGCGCCTTATAGCGAACTTCAGTGGGGCGACCAAGGCAACGGGTCACCCGCAACTCTTTGCCCCGGCTGCTCCGTGCGCACTGGGCAGGCACTTCTTGACTCGTGGCGGCGGACAGAGAAGGTTCGCCGCATGCTGCTCCTGGCTCGCGGCCGACTCACGCGCCGCGCACCGATCGAGTGGGAGAAGTGGCGCTCCACCTATCCCGCTTACTACGCCGAGCCATTGGCGGATAAGGCCGCACGAGTAGAGCACAACCTCGTCGACCGCCATCTGAGCCCGGAGGGCCTCCTCGTCTACCGCCGCGCTTGCAAACCCTTCGATCCCGTGCAGCCCGGCTCCTACGGCAGTCTCTCCGACCAGACGATGTGGACAGCGGTACTCGCGGGCGCCTGGGCGTTCAAGCACGCGGTTACCGGCGCCGAGATGGACCGCTCCCTTCTGCTGCGCGCCCTGGACGGGCTGAGGTTGCTTCACGAAGTCACTGGCAAGTCGGGACTCCTTGCGCGCGCCGCCTTTCCCGCCGGCCTTCCCGGACCTCGCGATGCCGACGAGGAGCGACACGAAGCCGCTGCGCCGCACCGGCGCTTCCAGTTCCGCGGCGATGTCAGTCGCGACCAGTACGCCGGCGTTCTCTTCGGGTGCACTGCTGCAGCAGCGACCCTCGGGATCGACGCTGGGCGCGGTGACGCTGTGGTGCGCGACCTCCTATCCGGGCTCGTCGTCCCGATTGCCGACCACATTTGGGACCATGGGTTGCGGCTCGTCGACGTCGACGGCGTGATGACGAAACACGGAGATCTGCGCGGCTACATCTGGCGTGTACCCGTCGGGCCGAACGCCGCACTCTGCCTCGGATTTCAGCGTCTCGCGCATCGCCTCTCCGGTGCACCGCGCTTCGCCGAGCATTACGAGGCGCTCGTCCGGTTGCGCTACCCCCGGGCCTTGCCTTGGAGCAATTTCGAACTGCTTGGGAAGACGAACCACAACAATGACAATATGGGCATGATGGGCCTCTACGCGCTCGTTAACCTGGAGACACAGGAGGATCTGCTGAAGACTTATGACCGGAGCCTCGCCAGCCTCTGGAGCTTTACCCGCAACGAGGGCAACGCCTTCTTCCATCTCGCCTTCGCGTCGCGATTTCCGCTGCCGTCCACAGCCCGGTTCGACCTGTGTGAGAACCTGAGGCTCTTCCCGGAGGACCCGCGCTACGTATCCCAGGACTTGCGCGGGCGCGCTGAGATCGATGAGGCCTGGTTCCGCAACCGCTTGGGCTTTCCGCAAAACCGCACGGCGCTACCGCTCCATTGCCGCAGTCGGAGCAACTTCGTCTGGACCGCCTGCCCGTTCCAGTTGGTCAGCGAGTATGTCCCTCCCGGAATGTGTGCTTCCGGCGTCGACTTCCTCCTTGCCTACTGGATGGCGCGCCATCACCTCGGCGACCTCGCGTTCCATCGGTAATGCGACTGACCCGTCGAAGAACCGCTGTGAACAGCTGACACTTGAAAACGGCAGGTGATGTGGAGCGATCACTCATGGCAGCCCGTCCACGACGAATCATTGTGCAGGTAGACGCCGCGCTCTCGCGGCTTGCCTACCGGTGCTACCCCAACGGTTGCCCTCGCGGCCGAACCTGTTGCGTCGGGTTGGCGGTAAGTGTGTCCCGGTCCGAGATCCGCGTGATCGACTCGCTCATGGATGAGCTCGCCCGTCTCATTCCGGGGCTGCGTCAAGATCGCGGGTACATCAACGTGTTCAGTGAGGAGTCGCACGGGGCTCAAATCGATCCGAGAGACGAACGGGGCACCTGTCCATTCCTCTTCCCGAAGCGGGGACGCGCCCTGTGCGCCATCCACTACATCGCTGTTCAGACGGGCCGCGAGGTCGCGGCGGTCAAGCCCCGCGCGTGTCGTCACTGGCCGCTCATCATGGAGCGCCAAGGTCGACGCTTACGCATCACCGTCCACCCGAGTGCGCAGACGATCGGTTGCGTTGCCCCTCTGGCCGACCTGCCCGGTCAGCCGTCGATCCGTGCGGCGTTCGCCGCTGAGATCGATGAGCTACAGCGCATCGCTAGGGGACAAAGGTAGCGCACCGCTCCACCATGAGCCTCAGCGCGCTGCGTTGAACCGTCGCCACGCGGCGATAGATTTACGCAGCAGGAGCTCATCCTTCCCAGGCAAGATGAGATCCTTCAAAGAGGCGATCTCCTCGTAGCCGAGACCGCGGTAGAACTGTCGCGCGTCGGTATTGAAGTCGGAGACGCAGAGATACACGTTGGGCCAGCGGCGAAAGGCACGCTCTTCAAGCGCCTCCATCAGGCAGCGTCCGACACCCTGCCCACGATGGCTCGGGTCGACCGCCAGAATCTTCAGGTACTCGCCGAGCAGGACGCCGGGCGCCGAGAGCGCAAACCCGACGACTCGACCGCCGGTCCGCGCCAACAGAAGGTGATCGCTGGCGGCGGAACTGACAATCGCCTGGACGTTGCTCTCGTCATACTGCAGGCTGATCCACGGCTCGCTGCCGAGGATCAGGCGGCGACACAGCTCCACGTCCAACGCGGACGCGGCGTCGACCTGGACATCGACGCTCATGGTCGTGCGGGGTCGTGGGTCACGGAAGCTGCAGGCAGGGCACATTCCTGCAGCAGCTCGCTGACCGTCGCGAAACGGAATCCGTGCTCGCGCAGGCGGGTTACAAGGGCGGGCACGGCAGCGGTGGTGCCGACGCCGCGGCCGTTCACATGCAGCACGATGATGCTACCACCGTGCACCTGTCGCAGGACGTCGCGCTCGATGTCGGTGGCGGTCTCCTTCGGGTTCGGGTCACCCGGGGCGACGTCCCACAGCACCGGTGTCACGCCGGCAGTGCGCGCGATCGCCGCGAGCAGGTGCGGCTGGTCGCCGAACGGCGGGCGGAAGAGGGCGCGGGGGTTGGCACCAAGCCGCACGAGCGCCTTCTGGCCATCCTGTATTTCCGCCAGCACGGCGGCCTCCGATGCACCGATCAGTTTGTGATGCCGATACCCGTGCAGTGCAATCTCGAAGAGCGGGTTCGCTTCGAGTTGCGCGAGCTCACGCGGGTGCGACTCGGCCCAGCGGCCGGAGACGAAGAACGTTGCCGGCACGTGCTCACGCACCAGGTACTCGACGATCGCCGCGGAGAATCCCGGCACGTGACTGGTCGGACACGCGTCGAACGTCAGCGCAACGGTGCGGCTCTGCCGCGAGCCGTGGACGAGAACGCCGTCGCGCACCGCGCAACCACTCGTGGGTGCTGCCGCATCACTGCGTGCCGCTACACACGCCAGCCACGCCGCTACACCAAGGCAAAGAACGCAGCGGCGCACTATTTTCCAAAGCGCGTGAGCGCCATCGAATCGAAGAGGTTGGGATCGACCGGCATCCGGCGATAGAACGCGGACGTCGCGTCTGGCCGTAGACCACCGAGTGTGGCGCGGTTCAGCTTGGAGTTCTCGGCGCATGCCCACGCCATCGTGCCCGTGGTGATCCACTCCGGATTCTCCGCAGGGCCGGCCTTTTGATTGGCGGCGGCGATGAGCTGGTAGGTATGAATGTGCTCGCCCTGCCACGTGTACTTTCGGTTCCATGCTCCCGCCCAGGTCTCAGCGTCGATCCATAGCTCGAGCCGCCCATAGAGATAGTACTTGTCGCGCGGAACGCCCTCGACGACCCAGAATAAGCGCTTCGCAAGCGCCGCGTCGGTCGGTGCCCAGGCTACCCCTGTCCATCCCGGCGCGCGATAGCCCGCGGTTGGTGGGTTGAGATCGCTCAACACAATCCAGCCACCGCCGGGCGCTGGATTGACGTTGAGCGGGCCGCTCACCGAACCCGGGTCGACGATGCGCAAGCCGTCACGCTTCCCGACCAGCTTCCACTCAAAGTCCTCCGGCTTGCCGTCGAAGAAGAAGCCGTCGTCGCCGCTGATGTCGGACCCGAGATAACCATCGGAGCGGTTGGCCGGACTCACCGCGCGCACGCGCCGCAGCGCCGGCACAAAGGCCCACACCGAATCGCGCTTGTCAGGTTCCCGGTAGCGCCAGCTGAGCGACGCCGTACCCTGCAGGTCGGCAGGCTTGGTCACCACGCCGAGAAACTGGCTCTGCAGGTTCAACGGGTTCGGTTGGCGGTACTTCGGCGTCTGCCCATCGTAGAAATGGAACCACCCATCGGCCGTCAGCTCGCGATCGATGCCCTTCGGGTTCAGCATCACCACGAGCGTGCGGTTGTAGCTGCTGCCGCCGTACCAGTACGCCAGGAACTGATTCCACACGATCTTCACAGCCGCCTTCGGATCGTTGGGGTCGATCTTTGGGAACGGGATGCCGTAAGAGTAGTCCGCTAGCTTGCCCGTGGCCTTGTCGATGATGGAGCCGCGGGCGTCGGCATCGAGGCGCGTCGCGTTCTGCTCGGTGGCATCGAGGAACGACTGCTCCCAATGTGCGTTCCCAGTTGGGTAGGCGATGATCTTGTTGTGATAGTCGCCGTTCTTGTAGTGCTTGAAGATCTCGGGCGGTAGCAGGTCCTTCGCCAGATCCGCGTTGCGCTGGTCGAGAGTGTCGCCGACGTTGAGCCCCGGCGCGACCTCTTCAGCCACTGCGCATCTGCGAGGATGCACTGCGAGGAGCTGCAGCGCCACCGCTAGTGCGACGACTCCCGTTACTCTCAGACTCCTACTTCTCATCAAATGTCCTCCTGATGACGTCCCACGACCCGGGCGGGTGTCCCGCAGCGGTAGCAACTCGGGCGGTTCCTCGCCGTGCGCGGCTTGCCGTGCGCGGCTCTCCGGTTCGTGAGAGTCGGATCTAGCATCCTGCGTGTTGACAAACAAACGTTTGTTCCGATAGACAGCCCTGCACCACATCTTTTGGGTTGCCGACTACGAACGCACCGGGAGACGCCCCATGAACCAACCGTCATCGACATCGGGAAGTTCCGTCGCGCCGCTCCACGAGCGGCGGGTGATGGAGTTTCCCTACAAGCACTCCACCGGCCAGACTGTCGGCCGCTTCCTCGCCGGCTTGAAAGAGCAGAAGAAGATCTGGGGCCAACGCGTCTCAGGCCAAGGCGTGGTTGTACCGCCGCTCGGATATTCGGAAGTGGATGGCTCCGATGCGGGCGAGTGGGTGGCCGTGAAGGATACCGGCGTCCTCACCGCCGTGGCCGTCGTGCACCATCCCATCGAAGGCCTCCACCCGTTCTCGACGCCGTTCGCCTTCGTCCTCGTGCGCCTCGATGGTGCCGACACTGCAATGGCGCACGTCGTCCGCGACAATGTCGACAAGCTGCAGGTGGGTGCGCGTGTCCAGGCCGAGTGGGCCCCCGACGATCAACGGCGGGGAACGATTCGCGACATTACCTGCTTCCGCGTCATTGCGTGAGGGCGCTATGAACGAACCACCCAAGGAAGGCATCAAATACATCGAGTCCAAGGTGTACCTGCCGTACGACTACGTCGCCGGCGACTCCAAGGCGCGCTACCTGCAGGCGCTGAAGGACAAGCGCATCCTTGGGTCGAAGTGCTCGAAGACCGGCAAAGTCTTCGTACCCCCACTCGTCAACTCGCCTGAGAGCTTCGCGCCGTGTAACGAGCTCGTCGATGTGGCCGATCGCGGCGTGGTCACCACGTTCTGCATCGTGAACATTCCGGTGATCGGGCGGAGCCTCGAGATTCCGTACGTCGCCGCGTCGGTCGCGCTCGACGGCGCGTCCATCTCGATCTTCGCCCTGATCCAAGAGTGCAAAGCCGAGGACGCGCGCATGGGTATGCGCGTCGAGGCGGTGTGGAAGCCAGACGGCGAGCGGCAGGGAGATCACGAAGACATTCTCTACTTCCGGCCGACCGGCGAGCCCGACGCGCCGCAGGCGTCGTACATCAACCGACTGTGAGTCCGCGATGACGAAATTGCGCAACGTAGCAGTGGTGGGCTTCGCTCAACTTCCGGTCGTCGCCCGCGATGAACATCGCACGTCGACGGAGATGCTCTATCCGGTCGTGCGGCAAGCGCTCGCGGAGTGTAAGGTCGAGCGCGACGCCATCGACTACCAAATCGCCGGCTCGGTCGACTACATGGACGGCCGGCCGTTCGGTTTCGTCTCCGCGCTCGACGTGATGGGTTCGTGGCCCGCGCGGCAGGACCTGCACCTCGAAATGGATGCGGCGTTCTGTGCCTATTACGCCTGGGTGCGTATGCAGGCCGGCGACTGCGACACGGCGATCGTCGTAGGGCATGGCAAGACATCCGAGGGCGAGCCGGACCGCGTGCTGAACCTGCAACTCGACCCCTACTACCAAGCGGCGATCGGCCTCGACCCGACGTCGACGGCTGCCCTGCAAGCTAGTGCGTACATGGCACGTACCGGCGCCACCGATCGTGACCTCGCCGCGGTCGCGGCACGCAACCGCACCGCCGGCGTGCGCAATCCCGACAATCAGGTGCGCAGCGCAGCGTCGGCGGACGAGCTGATGAAGACGCCGTGGGCCGTGCAGCCGCTGCGCAAAGGCTACCTGCCGCCCATCGGTGAGACCGCAACGTGTATGATCCTCGCGGCCGAGGGCAAGGCGGAGAAGCTGTGCGACCGCCCGGCGTGGATCCACGGCGTCGACCACCGCACCGAGATGCAGACGCTCGGTGCGCGCGACCTGTCACGCAGCGCCAGTGCGCAGCTCGCAGCGCAGAAGGCGCTCGCGATGGCCGAGCTCAAGAGCGCGACCGAGGTCGACGTTGTCGAGCTCTACGGCGTGACGCCCGTCGAAGAGCTCATCGTGACGGAGGCACTGGGGATCAATCCGAAGGCGTCGAAGCCCGCGATCAACCCGTCGGGTGGACCGCTGTGTGGCCACCCCATCATGAGCACTGGGATCATCCGCATGGCTGAGGTCTTCCGACAACTATCGGGCCGCGCCGGCGAACGCGCTGTGCCCGGCGCCCGCCGCGGAATCGCGCACGCCGCGCAAGGGCACTGCCTGCAGCACAACATTGTCTGGGTGCTAGGGACCGAGCGGAGGTGGGCATGAAGCGCCCGGTTGCAGTCGTCGGAGTCGGGCAGACCCATCACACGTCGCGTCGTTCCGACGTGAATATCGCAGGCCTCGTGCGCGAGGCCGTCGACCTCGCACTGAAGGACGCTGGCCTGGAACACAAAGACATCGACGCCGTCGTCATCGGCAAGGCGCCCGACATGCTCGAAGGCGTCGCGCAGCCCGAGCAATTCCTTGCCGGCGCCGTCGGCGCGCACATGAAGCCGCTGCTGCGCGTACACACCGCCGGGTCGGTGGGTGCGTCGACTGCGCTCACTGCCGTGACCCATGTGGCGTCCGGACTCTACGAGCGCGTGCTGACCATCGCCTTCGAGAAACAATCCGAGGGCAACGCGATGTGGGCGTTGTCGCCGAACATGCCGTTCACCGCGCCGCTGGTGGCGGGTGCGGGCGGATTCTTTGCGCCGTATTGCCGGGCCTACGTCATGCGCACCGGCTGCCCGCCGCACATTGGTCCGATGGTTGCCGCCAACGCGCGCGCCAACGCTGGGCGTAACGAGCATGCGCACCTGCGTGAGCCCATTACGGTGGAAGACGTGATGAACTCGCCCATGCTCTGGGATCCCATCCGCTACCTCGAAACGTGCCCGTCGTCCGACGGCGCCATCGCCATGGTGATCTCGTCGGAGGACAAAGCGAAGAAGGGACCGCGCAAGCCGGCATGGGTCAAGTCTGGATACTCGTTCGCCGAGGCGATGTGGGTGCCGGGTCGCGATCAGGTGAGCCCCAGTGCCGGACGCATCTGCGCCAAGGCGGTCTACGACAAGGCAGGGATCACCGATCCATGGAAGCAGATCGACACCATGGAGATCTATGTACCGTTCGCCTGGTTCGAACCGATGTGGCTCGAGAACCTGGGGTTCTGTGACGTCGGCGAGGGGTGGAAGATCGTCGATCGCGGCGAACAGAAGTTCGGCGCGCATCTACCGGTCAATCCGTCGGGCGGCGTGCTGTGCACTAACCCCATCGGCGCCTCCGGCATGCTGCGCCTCGGCGAAGCGGCGCTGCAGGTGATGGGCCGCGCCGGCGAACACCAAGTCGAAGGCGCCAAGACCGCGCTCGGCCACGCCTACGGCGGCGGCGCGCAGTACTTCGCAATGTGGATTGTAAGTAGCCAGTTGTAGCGGCGGGTCTCAGACCCGCTTTAGTCTGTTCCGAAGGAAGCCCCATGTCCGAACCCGCAATCCTCTACGAAAAGAGCGGCGGTATCGCCACCGTGACGATGAACCGTCCCGACGTACGCAACGCCATCAACCCGGAGATGCTCTGCCGGCTCGCCGATGCGTGGCAGGACGTCAACGACGACCCAGGCGTTCGCGTCGCGATTCTGACCGGCGCCGGCGACAAAGCCTTCTGCGCCGGTGCCGATCTCGACAAGCTCGTGCGCATGATGCAGGGGCTGCGTCCGCCGGAGACCGAGTACGACGAACGCCTCAAGGCCGACTACACGATCATCTACAAGGGCCTGTTGCGGAACTACCAGGTCGACAAGCCGATCATCGCCGCCATCCGCGGCTTCTGCGTCGCCGGCGGCACCGAGATCCTGAGCTGCACCGACATCCGCATCGCCGGTGACGATGCCCGCTTCGGTCTTGCCGAGGTGAAGTGGAGTCTGTTCCCGATGGGCGGCTCGACGGTTCGCCTGCCGCGCCAGATCTCGTACTGCAACGCCATGGAGATCTTGCTCACCGGTGAGCAACTCTCTGCCGAGCGGGCTCTGCAAATTGGGCTCATCAACAAGGTCGTACCGCCGAACCAGGTGATGGACGAGGCGCATCGCTACGCCGATATCATCAACTCCAACGGCCCGCTCGCCGTGCAGGCCGTGAAGCGTTCCGTCCTCGCCGGCATCGGCCTGCCGCCGGAGCAGGCGCTCGAGAAAGAAATGGAGATCGGCATCCCGGTCTCGATGTCGGAAGACTGCAAGGAAGGGACGAAGGCGTTCAAGGAAAAGCGCAAGCCCGTGTTCAAGGGCAAGTAGTCATCTGTGTAGCGGCGGGTTTCAAACCCGCCTTGGTTGGACTGCGAAAAAGCGTAAGCCATGCGTCGTGCGACCGCTCCCGCCAGGTCCGATGGAAGCTCCACCCGCGATCTAATCCTCGACGCGGCGGAGCGGCGCTTCGCCGAACGCGGCTTCAGCGGTGTCTCGGTGCGTGAGATCGCGGCGGATGCGGGTCTCAAGAATCAGGCGAGCCTGTACAATCACTTCCGCAACAAGCGCGCCCTCTATGAATCGACGCTCGCCCGTGGCCTCGAGCCCATCGCGAGCCTGGTTGCGGCGCGCGACCTAGAGCCGACGTCGGTTGGCTTGGAGCGGCAGAGCCTGGAAGCATTTCTCGATCGGGTGCTCGACTATCTCGAGCAGCATCCGCATTTGCCGAGGCTCATCCAACGCGCCGGTCTCGATGACAGCCGCTATCTGCGCAACGCTGCGACTCGCCTGCTGCGCCCGCTGTACGCGCAGGGCATGCGGGTGCTCGAAGGGACGAGTGCGCCGTGGGAGCCGGCGCAGCTGCCGCAACTGGCGGCCGGGCTCTACCACCTGATCTTCGGATACTTCGCGAACGCCGGGCTGCTGCAAGCGGTGGTGCAGGGCGATCCGCTCAGCCCGGTCGCGGTGGCGCGCCAGCGGCGGTTTCTGAAGACAGCGGTGGCCCAGCTGCTGGGCGTGAGTGCCGCGCCACGCAACAAGCGACCGAATCGAAGCAACGGCAAGGAGGCAGCGATATGACGACGAACAGCATGCGCATCGTCGATGCGGACGGCCACGTGCTCGAACATCCGAATGGCATGCAGCAGTACGCACCCGCCAAGTTCCGCGATCGCATCTGGCACATCGAGGTGCGCGCCGACGGCAGCGAATGGCTGCACTTCAACGGCGGCTCGCGACCTGCCGGCGGTCTGGCGCTGGCGGGCACCGCCGGCATGACCCTCGAAGAGCGCAACCGCGCGCTGGCGGGAAAGATGAAGTACACTGAAGTGCGGCCCGGCGCATTCGAACCCAAGCCCCGCATCCCGGACATGGATCAAGACGGCATCACGCAAGCGGTGCTGTACCCGACGATGCTCCTGGGTCTGCCGGCGATCGACGACCCGGAGTTCGCCGAGGTGCAGGCGAATGCGTACAACGAGTGGCTCGCGGTGTTCTGCAGCTACGCGCCGAAGCGCCTCTTCGGCGTCGCCGCCGTACCGGCGCAGGACATTGAGCGTGCGGTGCGCACCATCCGCCGCGCCAAAGAGCAAGGTCACGTCGGCGTGTTCATGCGTCCGAACCCGGCCATCGAGGGGCGCAAGTTTACAGACCCGATCTACGATCCGATCTGGCAGACCTGCCAGGAGCTCGACATGCCCATCGGCTTCCACCCATTCCTTGCCCCCGACATGCCCGGTGCCTGTCGCGCGCTCGGCTACGCGCTGATGCGCGCCGAGGGCGTGTCGTACGGCAAAGACAGCAACCCGGCGAACCCGATCAACCAGATGGGCAACGTCTTCTTCAGCCAAGCGCTATCGAATCCGATCGACATGATGGAGTGCGTCGCGCTGATGTGCGCCGGCGGCATCTGCGAACGCTTCCCACGCCTCACCGTCCTCATCCTCGAAGCCAACGGCGGCTGGATCGTCTCGATGCTCGAACGCCTCGACCATCACTTCGAAGTCTTCCGTTGGGACGTGCCGTGGCTGAAGATGAAGCCGTCGGAGTACTTCCGCCGCCAGTGTTTCATCTCGTTCGATCCCGACGAAAGCACGCTCGCCTTCACTGCCCGCCACCCACTCGTCGGCGCCGAGCGCATCATCTGGGCCAGCGACTATCCGCACCCCGACGCGAAATTCCCCGGCGTCGTCGACGAGCTGCGCGAGGCGACCGAGGAGCTGAACGCCACCGAGCAGGCGCGCATCATGGGCCTCAACTCGGCGGAGCTGTACCACCTGCCGGCGCCCTGAACTACTAACGTTCAATTTCTTGTTGGCACGCGATGATTTTGGATACCGTCGCAGGTCGTTGTCATGCTGAGCATCGCCAATTCCGGCGCGAACGCATCTTGGCGCTACAACCTACTCGCGGCGGCTCGCCACGCTCGCGAACCGTCGGTGCCATCACGTCAGGCGAGATTCTTCGGCCCGGAAGTGGGATGCCGCAGAATGACAGCGCGTCGCTGGGTTTGGGGGCGTAGCCCGCGCTAGAAAGAAAGGGAACTAACGCAAAGGCGCGGAGACGCGAAGGGAAGGAGTGAGAAGAGACGGATAAGAAGGCTCACCCCAGAGGACGCAGAGGGCGCAGAGTCTCGGACTGAGGAAGGCTCCCAAGTACGTCCTTTGAAACGAACCATCCACAGAGGCTCATTTACGGGATCGGTCTTTCTCTGCGTCCTCCGCGCTCTCTGCGGTGAGTCCTGTTGATTAGAGTCAGAACGGATGCGTGGGGCGGATGCCCGGAGCAACAGAAACAGCGCAAGGAAGACCTCGCACATGACCTTCGGTGAGTGATCCCGAGAGTTCAGTGGAGCTACCTGCCTCCCGCCCTCCGCGAGCGCAAGTGAACGGCTCCCTAAAGGTGAAGGTTGACCGCTGACAGCTGATGGCTTCCCTCATGCGCGTCTGCCTTGCGCGGCGGGCACCGCGAGGGTATTCGAGTTTCCATGGCAACGCACGGTCACGCACGCGCTGATCTGCGCCACAGCCATCTCCATCGCGTTGCGATGGAGAAGCTGCGGCGCCATCCGGAGCTGAGGCGATCATGCGTCGCACTGCTCGACGAGTGGTTGGGACGGGAGGAACACGCCGCATCGACGCCGTGGCTGCTGCAGTGGCGCGAGATGCTGTCGAGCTCGACTTTGCAGCAGATCGCGGACGTAGTGCTTGATCCGGAGGGCGGACAAACGCTGCGACAATGTTCAC
>JBGQHM010000171.1:0-13457 GCA_041497995.1 Binatia bacterium
CACGGTTGGAGCTGCAGGTGTTGTTTCGCAAGCTGGTCGAGCGCGTCGAGCACTTCGAGCTCGCCGGCCCGGTCGAACGCCTGCAATCGAGCTTCATCAGCGGCATCAAGCATCTCCCGGTGCGCCTGACGCCGCGCAGGTAGTGCGAGTCTGCAGCTCCGCGATCTTGTCCACACCCGCCAGCATGTCGGCCTCGGTCGCGGCTCTACGAGAGACAATCAGCCGATGGACGCCGAGGTCGGCGAACCGCCGTATCGTGTCGGTGTCGAGCTTCCCGGCAGGCGTGACGCTGATCTCCAACTCTCCGAGCTCCGCTGGACGAGCGACGTCGTGGTGCGCGGCCTGCAATCCCTCGATGCAACGCGCTGTCGCGTCCACATCGAGCGCGAAGCCGTACCAGCCGTTGCCGTGCTGCACGGCGCGCTGAAACGCCTCGGGTGTCCCGCCGCCGATGACAATCGGCGGATGCGGTTGCTGCACCGGGCGCGGGAGGGATTGGATGCCTTCGAAGTTCACGAATCGTCCGTGATAACGCGGTTGCGGTTGTGTCCAGATCGCCCGAATCGCTTCCAGGTACTCGACGCTGCGCGCGCCCTTGTGACTGAACGGGATGCCGAGCGCATCGAACTCCGCCTTGAGGTAGCCGATGCCGAGCCCGAAGATCAGCCGCCCGCGCGATGCAATGTCGACGCTCGCCAACTCCTTCGCCAGCACCAACGGATTGCGCTGCGGGAGGATGATGATCCCGGTCCCGAGACGGATCGTCGTGGTGCCGGCAGCGATGTATGCGAGTGCAACGGCTGGGTCCAGAAACGGAGTCTCGGGTGGCACGGGAGATGGCGGAACTTGCGGGTCCGGCAAGACGACGTGCTCCCCCGTCCACACCGACTCGAGTCCGCACTGCTCCGCAGCTTGCGCCACGCGCAGCGCCACCTGCGCATCGGCACACGGTCCAAAGTTGATCCCGAAAAGTCCGAACTTCATAGCGCCTCCTGTTCCTTTCCCGCCAACGTGATACTCTTGAACCGCTGCTAAGCAAACGCGTGCCGATGAAAGCCGCGAATCTTTTCGCCGACATTCCCGCCGACCTTGCCGATGAGCTCTTTGAGTCGCTCGTTGAAACGTCGGCCTTCAAACTCGAACGCGTTGTCTCGGCTGGCCGAGCGACACCCCGCGACACGTGGTACGACCAAGAACGTGACGAGTGGGTGATCCTGCTCAGCGGCAGCGCCGGCTTGTTGTTCGAAGGCGACGCCGAGCCACTCGTGCTCAGCCCGGGTGACTACGTTTTGCTGCGCGCCCACCACCGTCACCGCGTCGAGTGGACGGAGGACAGGACGGTTTGGCTCGCGCTGCACTACAACGGCGAGTGACGGCGCGATTCACGCCGGCTCCGCTGCGATGAGCTCCCCCAGATGCACGAGGTGCGGCGTGGCCGCGCCGAGGGTGAACTCTAGCTGCTTCAGCCACAGGAAGTAGCGATGCACCGGGTAGTCGATGTCGATGCTGATACCGCCGTGGATGTGCAGCGCCGCGTGGCCGATGCGGCTGCCGCCTTCCGACGCCCAGTACTTCGCCGTATCGATCTCCTTCGCTGACGGCATGTCGTCGTGCAAGCGCGTCGCCGCTTGCCACATCGTCACGCTGACCGCTTCGTTGTCGATGTACGAGTCGGCCATGCGTTGGCCGACCGCCTGGAACATGGCGATCGGTTTGTCGAACTGCTTGCGATTGGACGCGTACTCCGCCGTGAGGCGCACGGCCTCCTGACAGGCACCGGAAGCAATGGCGCACAACCCGGCGGTCGTGCGGTCGATGATCCAATTCAGGATCTCCGTCCCTTGCGTGATCGAACCAAGCACGTTGTCCGGCGCGATTGTTACACCCGATAGCTCCATGTGAAACTGGGCTTCCCAGTTGGTCGTTTCTTGCCGCTGCAGACTGACGCCCGTTGCCTTGGGGTCGACGAGGAACACGCCGATCTGCCCGTTGGGTGTACGCGCCGGCACGAGCACGGCAGCGGCGACGTGTGCCATGGGCACGCCCACTTTGACACCATTCAGCCGCCACGATTTGCCGTCCGGCGTTGCGGTCGTCGCCGGCAATCGGGGATCGGCACCCAACTCCGTCAGCGCCGCGGTGAGCAACGTCGTTCCGGCTGCGACGCCCGGCAGGTAGGAGCGCCGCTGCTCGGCGGAGCCAAAGCGCGCCAGCGGCAGTGCCGCCGAGACGATGGTCGGCAGCAACGGCAGGAGTGCAACGCGCCGGCCTTGCTGTTCGAGGAGCAGGCAGATGTCGACGAAGCCGCCGCCGCTGCCGCCGACGTTCTCGGGCAACGCCGCACCGAGCAGGCCGGCTTTCGCAAACTCCGCCCACACGTCGCGGTCGTAGCGCTCGTCGCTGCGCTCGATCGCCTTGAGGCGTTCGAGCGTGCACTTGTCGCCAAGGATCTGCCCAGCCAAATCGGCGAGTGCGCGTTGTTCATCAGTCAGTGAAAAATCCATTGGATCCTCTCAATGATGGTTGTTAGGTTGTTGGTTGCTAGTTGTTAGGCGAGAAGAGCGGAACATAACAACCCAACAACGTAACAACCTAGCAACCTAGAATCTCGGCATCACTGGCATGCTCAGGCCGAACAGCGCGATGAGGTCGCGTTGCATCTCGTTGGTACCTCCACCGAAGGTCAGGATGTGGATGGAGCGCAACATGAACCCGATGCGGCCGCGGATCGCGGCATCCGGTGAGCCGGAGCGGAACGTGCCCGCCGGCCCGAGGATCTCCAGCATCAGCCGAATCGCTTCGAGATAGAACTCGGTGCCGAACACTTTGATCGTCGACGCGTGCGCCGGGTTGAGCGGCTGGTTCTGCTCCGCGCCCCACGCGACTTTGAAATTCATGAGGCGGAGAAAGTCGAGGCGGGCATACACGCGGGCGAGGTTGAGCTGCACCCACGGCTGGTCGATGACCCGCCGGCCATCGGACAGCTTCATCTGCTTGGCCCAGCGCACGACCTCCTCGAAGTGCCCTTCGATCATCCCCGAGCTGCACAGCGTCACGCGCTCGTGGTTCAGTTGGTTGACGATCAGCTTCCAGCCGCCGTTCAGCTTGCCCACCAGGTTGCCAGCCGGCACACGGACATCGTCGTAGAAGGTCTGGTTGGTGTTGAGCTCGCCCATGTTCTTGATCGGCGCGCAGCGGAAGCCAGGCGTCTCACGCGGCACGATGATCATCGAGATGCCCTTGTGCTTCGGCGCCTCCGGATCGGTGCGTACGGCGAGCCAGATGTAGTCGGCGTCCGTCGCCAAGCTCGTGAACGTCTTCTGGCCGTTGATCACCCAGAAGTCCCCGTCGCGGATGGCACGACACTGCAACGACGCCAGATCGGTGCCGGCGTTCGGCTCGGTATAGCCAATGGCGAAGTGGATCTCGCCCTTGAGGATCTTCGGCAGGAAAAAGTTCTTCTGTTCGTCCGTACCGAACTGCATGATTGTTGGGGCTACGGAGTTCACGGTCAACATCGGCACCGGCGCGCCGGCGCGCATCGACTCGTCGAAGAAGATGAACTGCTCGATCGGCGTCATGCCGCGGCCGCCGTACTCCTTCGGCCAGCCGATGCCGAGCCAGCCGTCGGCGCCCATCTGCCGCACGACCTTGCGGACCACGGGTCCGACACCCTCACTGCGCCCGACCTCTTCGCGGATCTCCGGCGTGAGCAGCTTCTGGTAGTAGGCACGCAGCTCCTGCCGGAGCGCCTCGTGCTCGGGACTGTATGCAAGCTTCATCTGTTCCTCCGAATGCAAAAGCGCAGGGCTTCACTTAGACGAACACCCGCCCCGTTGTCGAGATGCACCGGCGCCGCCGCTTAGTACACCTCGGTCATGGGAACAGGAACGAGGCCGGTGAAGTAGATGCTGACGCTCCTACAGTACCCACCTGGCTCGGTCGGCTTGCATGTGCTCTCCTCCGCTACCGCAGCTGCCCAACGTGCACTGGTACGGCAAGGCCCCGTCGGATGGCTCTGGCAGAATACGTTGGGTGACTGTCATTGCAGCCAACTGACAGCCGCGTCATACTCGCAACATGCCGCCCCGCAGCAGCAAGACACGCAAGACCACCGAGCCGCGCCGCATCGCGATCGTTGCGTTCCCCAACCTACAAGTGCTCGACGTCACGGGCCCGCACGAAGTGTTTGCGCGGACGGCGCGCTGGCTGTGCGAACAGGGCCGGCGTACCGATCTCGCGTACACGACGGAGCTGCTCGCGACTGCGCCAGGCGTGATCGCTGCATCGTCCGGGCTCCGCTTGGTCGTCGACCGCCCCTTGCACGAAGTACGCGGATCAATCGACACGCTGCTCGTCGCGGGCGGCACCGGCACGCCCGCCGCCATGCAGGATCAGACGTTACTGCGTTGGTTGCGGCGCGTTGCCCCGCGCGTGCGTCGGCTGGGGTCGGTGTGCACGGGGGCTTTCATCCTGGCTGAAGCCGGATTGCTGAACGGCCGGCGCGCCACCACCCACTGGGGATCGTGCGCTGCGATGGCGCGGCGCTACCCGCACGTCACGGTCGACGCCGACCCCATCTTCGTGCGCGACGGCAATGTATACACGTCCGCCGGCGTTACCGCGGGCATGGATCTCGCGCTGGCGATGGTGGAAGAGGATCACGGCCGCGAGGTGGCGTTGCAGGTCGCGCGCGAGCTGGTGCTGTTCCTGCGCCGGCCGGGCGGGCAGTCGCAGTTCAGCAGCCAGCTGGCGGTGCAGGCGGCGGATCGCGAACCGCTGCGCGAGCTGCAGGCATGGATCGCGGACCACGTCGGCGACGATCTGTCGGTGCCGGCGCTGGCGGAGCGTGTCGCCATGAGCCCGCGCAACTTCGCGCGGGTGTTCACACGCGAGGTCGGGGTCACGCCGGCTCGCTTCGTCGAGACCGCACGTGTTGAGGTGGCACGCCGGCGTCTCGAAGAGTCAAGCAACGGCGTCGACGCCGTCGCAGCGCAGTGCGGCTTCGGCACGGCCGAGTCGATGCGGCGTACCTTCCTGCGCCACTTGCACGTGCCGCCGAGCGCCTATCGGCACCGCTTCACCAGCGCGGCCCTTCATTGAGTACCGCAGACAAGGAGAGAGACATGGCCACTACGACCGGTATTCTGATCTTCGATGACGCTGAGGAGTTGGACTTCGTCGGCCCGTGGGAGGTGTTCACCAGTGCGGCGAAGTTCAGCGATGGCAATCGCGTCGTGACCGTTGCCGAGGAGCAACGTCCAATCGTCTGCGCGAAGGGCTTGCGGGTTCTGCCCGATTGCACTTTCGCCGAGGCGCCGACGCTCGACGTTGTCCTCGTACCGGGCGGCCTCGGGACGCGTACCCAGGTAAACAATCCCGCGTTGATCGGCTGGCTACGCGCGGCAGGCGCGCGCTGCACATGGGTCACCAGTGTGTGCACGGGGGCACTGCTGCTGCACGAGGCGGGGTTCGCCAAGGGCAAGCGGGTGACGACGCACTGGAGCTTCATCGAAGCCCTGCGGAGCCGGTCCGACGTCACCGTCCTCGAAGGGACGCGCTACGTGCGCGACGGCAATGTCGTCACGTCGGCCGGCGTGTCGGCCGGTATCGATATGGCGCTGTGGTTGGTCGGGCAACTGCAAGGGGTGGACTGCGCACGCATGGTGCAGCACCAGATCGAGTACAACCCTGCGCCGCCGTATGCAGCGGACGTGTAGGGCCTGCGGCCAGCGTCACTTCTATGGCCCGCTCCCCGATGGGTCGCTGCAGGCTTCCAAGTCCGACAGGCTGCTATCCCATCGGGTAGAGGATCTCCTTCGTGACCTGGTGGCAGGCCTTCAACACATCGGCAGAGAGTGCGACGTCGGCAGCCGCTAGCGTGTCCGTGAGGTGCTCAATCGTCGTGGCGCCGATGATCGTCGAACCGACGAAGTCGTGCGTCAGCGTCCACGCAGTGGCCAGTGTCGGGAGCGACAGACCGGCTTCACGCGCAATCGTCATGAAGCGCGCCGTGGAGTCGAGCGTCTTCTGATTCACGAAGCGCCGGAACATCGCTTGCGAGCGTGGATTGCCTTCGTTGTACAAGGTGAAGCGCGCGCCGGCCGGTCGTGCGCCGTCTTGGTACTTGCCGCTCAGCACGCCGCCGGCGATCGGGCTGTACGGCAGCAGGCTGACGTACTCACGCCGGCACACCTCCGCAAGTTCATCCTCAAAGCGACGGTTCAGCAGGCTGAAGTTGTTCTGGATGGTTTCGTGACGTGCGAGACGGTGCGTCTCGCTGGCCCACAGGCTCTTGGTCAGCCCGTACGCGGTTTCATTGCTGCACCCTACGTAGCGGATCTTGCCTTCTTCAATCAGACGCGTCAGCGCTTCGAGCGTTTCCTCGATGGGGACGCCGCGGTCGGGCCAATGCGTCTGGTAGAGGTCAATGTAGTCGGTGCGCAAGCGCCGCAGGCTGCCCTCGACGGCGCGCGTGACGTGATGCCGATCGAGCGAGCCCTTGTTTTCACGCACCGGCGACAGAAACCACCCGCCGCCCGGCCCGGCAACCTTGGTTGCCATGAACACGGCGTCGCGCGGCTTGCCGGCCATCCACTTGCCAACGATCTCCTCACTGCGCCCCGCATACTTGCGGTCGGGCGGAACCGGGTAGACCTCGGCGACGTCGAAGAAGTCGACTCCCGCGTCATACGCGCGGTCCATGATCGCCATGCTGGTGCGCTCGTCCGCCTGGTTACCAAAGGTCATGGTGCCGAGACAGATCTCCGAGACGACAAGGCCTGTGCGGCCGAGACGACGATGCTTCATGCAAATCCCCCCGAACGGAATTGAATCATTGGCCCGCTGAATCCTTGATCCATTCTAGAAATGACTCGATGAGTCAATGGACCCGTGGCTCAATTGATTTTCCGGGGGTGGTTGTCTAAGGTCCGCCCAAAGGACAATCGCTGTGCTGAAAGTTATTCGCCGAAACGCCTCTGCGGCGTGGGTCAAGATCATGTTCGTGGCGATCGTTGTGGTGTTCGTCTTCTGGGGCATCGGCAGCGTCGTCGGCGGCCAGAAGGCGCAGGTCGTGGCGCGCGTCAACGACCAGGCCATCGACCCCGCTGACTTCTATCGCACCTATAACAACCTCGCTCGCATGTACGAGGACATCTACAAGGACAAGGTCCCGCCGGAGATGCTGAAGAGCCTGAACCTGAAGAGTCAGGCGATGGATCAGGTGGTCCGCGGGCAACTCCTGCGCCAGGAAGCGCAACGCCTCGGCTTGCGCGTCACTGAATCGGAACTGCGCGACTCGATCGGTTCGGTGAAGGCATTCCAGGACAACGGCCGCTTCAACAAAGATCTGTATCTGCGCACCTTGCGAGCCAACAACTTCACGCCCGGCGACTTCGAGGAGTCGCAAAGCGAGGAGATGCTCGCCCGCAAGCTGCAGGATCTGGTTGCGTCGGGCGTGCACGTCAGCGACGCCGAGGTCAAGGACCGCTATCGGTTTGACAACGAGAAGATCGACCTGAACTTCATCAAGCTCGAGGGCGCGAACTTCTTGCCGGAAGTGAAGCTCACCGACGCGGAGGTGCAGGCGTACTACGACGGGCACCAAGACAAGTTCCGTGAACCGGAACGTGTGCGCATCGAGTACGTGGAGTACGTCCCCGACCATTTCACCGACAAGGTCGAGGTCACCGACGAGGCGGTGCAGCAGTACTACACCGACCACCAGGAAACGTACGCGAAGCCAGAGCAGGTGCACGCTCGCCACATCCTGTTCAAAGTAGCGCAGGATGCTGCACCGGCGCAGAAGGCGCAGGCACGCAAGAAGGCCGAGGACGCGCTCAAGAAGGTCAAGGCGGGCGACGACTTCGCAACGCTCGCGCAGAAGTACTCCGAGGACTCTACTGCTGCGGAGGGCGGTGACCTCGGTACGTTTCCACGCGGCCAGATGCCTCCGCCCTTCGAACAAGCCGCGTTCGCGCTGGGGCCGGGCACAACCAGCGAGATCGTCGAATCCCCCTTCGGCTTTCACATCATCAAGGTGGAGGCCAAGGAAGGAGGGCAGGCGCAGCCCCTCGATGAGGTGCGCGCGCAGGTCGTCGACGCGGTGAAGCAGGAAAAAGCACGTGAGCAGGCGCGCGCACATGCCAGCGAGGCGCACACCAAGGTCGGTGACGGCGCCGCGCTCGCCAGCGTGGCGCAAGCGGATGGTCTGCCGGTCAGTACTCCGGCGCCGTTCGCGGCGACCGAGACCACTGCCGCGGGCGGCCGGCCGCTGGTGGATGCCGCGTTTACAGTCGATGCTGGCACCCTCGGCCCTCTGGTCGATACGCTGCAGGGCTTCTTCGTGTTCCGCGTCGCCGAGAAGATCGCGGCCCACGTGCCGCCGCTGGCGGAGATCCGTGAACGGGTCGAAACCGCAGCGCGCACCGAGCGTGCCGACGCGTTGGCCAAGAGCAAGGCGGACGCGCTTCTGCCGGAGGCCCAAACGTCGGGCCTGGAGGCGGTGGCCAAGGCCAACAAATTGACGATGCAGGCGACCGGGCCGTTCACGCGCGCGGGCACCTACATCCCGATCATCGGCAGTGCCCCGGACCTCAAGAAGGAGGCGTTCCAACTGACACCGGAGAAGCCCGTGGCGCCCGCAGTGTACAACACGGCAGGCGGCAGCGTGCTTGCTGCGCTCAAGGAGCGTGCGCCCGCCGCTGACGAGGATTTTGCCTCGCAGAAGAGTCAACTGACCAAACAAGTCGAGGAGCGGCGCCGACAGCAGGTGCTTGAAGAGTTCCTGAACTACCTCAAAGCGCGTGCGTCCATCGATATCAGTCAGGACTTCCTGGCGAGCGTTACCGACACGGGCCGGCCGATCGATGGCGGACCGCGACGGCGGCGCTGAGCCGCACCCAGCGCGCACGTTCGGTGGCGATGACCAGAGCTGCAGCCGCGGTGCCGAGACGGATCACGAAGACAGGCTGACTCGTAGCGACACCCTCGCATTCTTCCGCAAGGGGTCTACCCACGGTGGGGCGAACCACGGCTGCCTCCTCATGCATGGCTTCACGGGAACGCCGCAGGAAATGCGTTTTC
This sequence comes from Binatia bacterium, assembly GCA_041497995.1. GTDB lineage: Bacteria > Desulfobacterota > Binatia > HRBIN30 > HRBIN30 > DATKMS01. The sequence continues at coordinate 9,088 of JBGQHM010000171.1, forward strand.
TTGGGGAGCACCTGTACAGCGGTGGCCACGCCGTGAACGTCGTACGACTCGCCGGACATTGCACGTCGATCGACGAATTCGAACGCAGCACGTGGCTCGACTGGTACGGTTCGGCCCGCGCCGGCATGGAGGAGCTGCGGCAAGACACGCCGCGCGTGGTGGCCATCGGGCAGTCAATGGGCGCGCTGCTCGCGTTGAAGCTCGCGGTGGACTACCCGCACGCCATCGTTGGGGTCGTGCTGCTGGCGCCGGCGCTCGTGCTAGCGAACCCGTGGGTGCGGCGGATCGGACCGGCTCTCCCGTGGTTGGTGCCCCTGCTCAGACAGCGCACCAAACGCATTCAGAGGGGAGAGCGCGACGTCGCCGATCGACAGGCACGCACGCAAAGCCCCGGCTATCGACAGGTGCCGTTGCAGGCGTTGCATCAACTGGTGATGCTGCAGAAGCACGTCCGCCGCCTGCTACCGCAGGTGCAGCAGCCGGCGCTCGTCATTCATTCACGTCAGGATCACACCTGCCCGCCGAGCAATGTGTCGATCCTGGAGCGCAGCCTCGGGGGACCCGTCCGCTCAGTGTTGCTGGAGAACAGCTTTCACGTCATCAGCATCGACGTGGACAAGGAGCAGGTGGCGGCCGAGGTGGCAGCGTTCATCGGGAGCGGCAGCGGCTCGATCATGCCTGCAATGTCGTAACTTTCCGATTGAAAGCGGCGCGTTACACATTCTGGACCTAGCGAGTCTTGAATGGCCCGGTCCGCTCGGTTAGTGTCCCCGTCTGATCCGGGGAGGGAGGAGTGTCATGAAAACGCTTTTTCTCAACCCACCTTCTTACGATGATTTTGATGGTGGGGCGGGGTCGCGCTATCAGGCGACGCGGGAAGTGTGGTCATTCTGGTATCCCACGTGGCTGTGCTACCCGGCGGGGCTGATTCCGGAGAGCCGGGTGCTAGATGCGCCACCCGAGCATCTCAACCAGCAGCAGTCCGTGGCTATCGCCAAGGATTACGATTTCGTTGTTCTGCACACGAGCACGCCGTCCTTCAAGCTCGACGTCCGGACGGCGGAGATGATCAAGGATGCCAACCCAAAGTGTACCATCGCCTTTGTCGGTGGACATATCACGGCGCAGCCCGACCAGTCGTTGAAGGCCTCGACGGCCATCGACCTGGTCGCGCGCAAGGAGTTTGACTACGCGGTCCGGGATGTGGCCGAGGGCCGTGACTGGTCGAAAATTCTCGGCATCAGCTACCGGCGCAACGGGACCATCGTTCACAACCCCGAGGCGGTGCCGCTGACCTCCGAGCAACTCGATGCATTGCCGTTCGTCACGCAGATTTATCATCGCGACCTGGACTACCTGAAGTACAACAGCCCGTACTGCCAGTATCCGTACGTGTCGCTGTACACTGGCCGCGGCTGTCCGGCCCGCTGCACCTTCTGCCTGTGGCCGCAGGTCACTACCGGCCATTCGTACCGCACGCGCAGCGCCGAGAACGCCTTTGAAGAAGTCAAAGAGATGAAGCGGCTGTTCCCGCAAATGAAGGAAGTCTTCTTCGACGACGATACCTTCACCGCCGATCCGCCGCGCGCCCAGAAACTCGCGGAGCTCTTCAAGCCGCTCGGCCTGTGCTGGTCGACCAACTCGCGCGCCAACGTCGACCGCGAGACGCTGCGTGCCATGAAGGAAGGCGGGCTGCGTTTGTTCGTCGTCGGCTACGAGTCGGGCAACGACGAGATTCTGAAGAACATCAAGAAGGGTGTGAGCATCGAACGCGCCCGCCGCTTCACCCAGGACTGCCACGACCTCGGCATCTTGATTCACGGGACGTTCATCGTTGGACTCCCCGGCGAAACCCGCGAGACCATCGAGGAGTCGATCCGCTTCGCACGCGAGATGAACCCCGAAACGCTCCAGGTGTCGTTGGCATCGCCCTATCCCGGCACGCACTTCTTCGAGTACGTCAAGGAGCACGACTTCCTCGTGCAGGACGTCTACAACGACGAATCGGGCTATCAGAAGTGCACGGTGTCCTACCCGGGGCTGTCCTCCGAGGAGATCTTCGACTCGGTCGAGCGCTTCTACCGCAAGTACTATTTCCGCCCGAAGTATTTCTTCAAGGCGGTGAAGAAGATGGCGAAGAGCAGCGATGAACGGAAACGCATGATGCGTGAAGCCGGCGAGTTCCTCTCGACCATGCGCAAGCGCCGCGCCACCAGCAACGGCGCGACTGCCGCGACACAACGCACCGCATAGACGTCCAACGCCCATGGCGGATCGCGAGTGAGCGATCCGCCATGCGGCATACGCATCTCGATGTATTTCGCACCGCTGCTCGCCGTCGTGGCGAGTACCATCCTGACGCTCGGCCTCTACTTCATGAAGCGGCAGGCAGAACACCTGCCGTCCCTGCACGGTGGCTGGCAGCTCACAGCGTGGTGGGCGTTCGTGCGCGATCCGCTCTGGGTATTCGGTGTCACGCTGCAGGTCGTAGGTTATGCGCTCTATCTCACCGCTCTGCGCTTTGCGCCGCTCTCCGTCGTGCACACGGCCTTGACCGGCGGCATCGCGCTGTTCGTTGTGCTGGCGGTCGTCGGGCTGGGCGAACGAGTGCGGCCAATCGAGTGGTTGGGTGTCGGCGGTGTGGTGCTGGGATTGATCGTTCTAGGCGCCTCACTGGGCGACCACGCGGCTGCGAGCACCGCCACCATGTCTACCACAGCCTTCACTTTGGTAACCGTGGCTGTCGCGGCAATAGGGCTGATCGTCGACCCCGCCCCCGGGCGACCTATCGGGCTGAGCGTTGCAACGGGTGTGTTTCTCGGTCTGGCGTCGGTGTTTGCAAAATCGCTGGCCGGCGCCGATTCGCTGGCCGAAGCCATCTTCAGCCGTACCTTCGTGCTGACGCTTGGGGCCAACATCATCGGCTTCGTCCTCATGCAAGCGGCGTTGCAGGCGGGTCGCGGCGTGGTCGCTGTCCCCGTCTTTTCGACGGTGTCGAACGTCGTACCCATCATCGGCGGTATGCTCCTGTACGGGGAATGGGTGCAGGAGGATGGACTAGCCGGAGTGCTGCGCGCGCTGGCCTTCCTGCTGGCGCTCGGTGGGGCCGCCTTGTTGGCGGGGTTCAGTGAGCAGCAAGACGCCAGCAAACCGGCTGCGCGTCCACCTTCCAACACAACCGGTAGATAGGCGAAGTCACGATTCGTGATGCGTCGAAGCATACAGCAGCCGCTGCCGCGCCATGAAATCGGTGATCCAGCCAGCGCGCGAGGGAGTGTTCTTGTTGTCAGTGTTTGCGAACGCGTTGGCAGGTGCCGAGTCATTTGCGGCAGCCATGTGAAGCTACGACCTGCCGCTCACGCCTGCTAGCAGCGGGTGCGCCGTTGTACTTTTGGCTGCGCGCCAAATTCCTGCACCGTCGCTCGTGTCTTATCCTCTCTTAAAGATCAGCGATGCACATTCGTAGCGGCGGACTGTATCTTGCTGCCCTAGTTACGCCTCGCTTAGTCCAACCGCCGGCACACGCCGGTAGAAAGGAAGACGCTCCCGTGGCTGTCCAATCGCGAACGGTGTGGCCAACGTCGTTGATGGTCGTTCCCCTGTTGCTGCTGCCCGCGCTCTCGTGCGGCATGAGTGCAGCCCACGCTGCGGTCACCGACCACTTTGAATGCTATTCGGCCGACGGGGGCGGCGATGACGACAATGAGGCCGGGGGTCCTGGTCCGGGCGTTGGGTTCGGCCCACAGGTGAGTCTCGTCGATCAGTTCGGCTCGATGAATGCCGTGGTCGGTAAACCGGGCAGCCTCTGCAACCCCGCAAGCAAGAACGGCGGCGACCCGAGCGCACCCTCACACGTCGATCATCTAGAGAACTATCGCATCGTGCCCCTCAATCCTCGGCCACTCGCGCGGCGTTTTCCTGTTCTGCAGCAGAAGGTCGTGAACCAGTTCGGGACGCTCACGGTCGATGTACAGTCGCCGCGGCGGGTGCTGGTGCCCACATCCACGAACCGCAGCAAGGTGCCGCCCGCGCCGTTGTCGCCGGCGGTCGATCACTTCACCTGCTACGACGTGCAAACATCCGCGAAGGCATCCTCGTTTTCATCGATTCGCGGAGTAACGCTGACGGACGAGTTCGGCACGACAACGGTGACGGTGGTGAAACCATCCCGTCTGTGCGTCGCGACCAACATGAACGGCAAAGCTCCTGGCGCGGAAACGCATCTTGACCACCTCATGTGCTATCGCATCAAAGCGGACTTCACTCGGGTCGGCCGTGTGTTCACGAACAATGAATTTGGGCCGGGCACGTTTGTCCCCATCGACCGTGACGAGTTGTGCGTCCCATCACTCCTGAACCAGGACCGCTGC
>JBGQHM010000172.1:0-13450 GCA_041497995.1 Binatia bacterium
GCCTGCCTCCGGCCCGAGTCTGCCATCCCTATCCACTGCAACGCTTCGGCGTTCTCACCCAAGGCAGGAGCCCGGTGCGGTAATGCCGCTCGCCGGGATCTGTGGAGGGGGTGGTCAGTGATGATCATCTCTACTCCGTCTGCTGATCAAGCAATCGAGTAGCCGCCGTCGACCGGCAACGTCTGACCGGTGATGTAACGTGCCGCCGGGCTCGCCAGGAACAGGACTGCCGGTGCGATCTCCTCCGGCGTGCCCCAGCGCCCGAGCGGCATGCGCTCGAAGTCTTTGCGTGTGTACTCCGGCAGCGCCTGGATGCGCGCCGTCATGTTGGAGCGGATGAGGCCGGGTGCGACGGCGTTGACGCGGATGCCGTCCTTCGCCCACGCCGCCGCCAAGGTCTTCGTCATCTGAACGATGCCCGCCTTCGCCGCGCCGTATGCCGGCACAGCGGTGATTCCGAAGTAGGATGCCATCGAGGCGAGGTTGACGATGCTCGCGCCGCCGTCCAAGCCGCTCGCCGCCAGCTTCTCCCGACACGCGGCGGACATCCGGTACGTGCCGAACAGATTGATGCGCACGGATTCCTCGAAGACGTCCGGCTCATACTCGCTCTTGCCGCCCGGCAGATTGGCACCGGCGTTATTGACCAGCACGTCAACCGACGGCAGCGTGTGTGCGAGCGCGTCGATCGCGGCAGCATCGCGCATCTCGAGCGATCGGTAGTGGAGACCCGAAAGGTCGTTGTCGTAATCGGCGGCTTGCGCGCGGCGACCAGTGATCACGACGTGCGCCCCGGCGCCGGCGAAGGCGCGCGCGACGCCGTGACCGATACCGCTCGATCCGCCGGTCACCAGCACGTGCAAGCCCGAGAAGTCGAAGCGCACCCGGTCCGTATCGCTCATTCCCACACTTTCTCCCACCGCCGCGTCTCGACCGAACGGTAGAGAGCGAGAGCCACACGCAGCTCGCCGAGCGCTGCCTCGGCTCCGGCCGCAGGCGCTCGCCCGTCGAGCACTGCGGCAGCGAAGTCGGCGAACTCGCCCGGATAGGAACGCATGTAGCCGCCGACTTCGCCGACCTGCTGGCCCTCGGGATGCTCCGCGTTCCAAAGCATCACGCGTCCGGATCGTTCGACGGTGACCTCGCCGCGCGCGCCGGTGATGCGGAACATCGCCTCGGGCACGAACGGGCCGTCCTTCATTATTCCGTCGAGCACGGCGACGACGCCGGAGCGGAAGCGCAGCAGCGACCGTACGAGCGACTCGCCTTGCATCGCCGGGTAGGGCCGCCCGAGCGCGCCAATCACCTCCTCCACCTCACCGAGCAACATGCGCAGCGGTCGGATCCAGTGCGGTGCCGCATCGATGACGATGCCGCCGCCGGCCGCGCTATTGTCGCAGCGCCATGGCCGATCGCCGCCGTAGAACATCTCGATCGGCGGGATCGCGAAGCTGCCGCGCGCCGTAACGACGTCGCCGATCGCGCCGTCGTCGAGGACTCGCTTGGCGACGAGCACCTCCGGCCAGTACTGCGTGTTCTCGGCGACCATGAAGACGGTTCCGGCGCGCCGCCACGCCGCGAGGATGCGCTCGCAGGCGTCGAGCGTGGTCGCGAGCGGCTTCTCCAACAGCACGTGCTTGCCGGCGGCGAACGCCTGCACCGCGACCTCTTCATGCAGATGATGCGGCAACATCAAATCGACAGCATCGAAGTCGCCGTGGGCGAGCCCCTCTTCGAGGCTCGTGAAGGCGCGCGCGCCCGTCTCGCGTGCCATGGCCTCGGCGCGCGCACGGTCGGCGTCGATCGCCGCAGTGATCGCGATCTCCGGCGCGCCCTCACGGATCGCCGGCAGGTGCATGTGTGAGATCGCGCCGCAGCCGACCAGCGCCATTTTGAATGTGCGTGCCACTTACCGACTCCTCTTCGCCGCCGTGATCGCCCGCAGCAAGTCGCTGCGGTCGAAGAACACTTCGTTGGAGTAAATTCCGCCGTCGCGAATTTGCAGTGTGCACACCGTCCACCAAGCCGTCACGAGTGAGACGTCAAGCGCCACTGCGTACCTATGCAGGTCGGGCAGCGCGAGGCAAGCTCGGCGCGGCGGCGGCGTAGTGGGTTTGTAGAAGACGATGCTGTCCGGAGCGCGGCTATTCGATGACTCCAGCGCTGCGCAGTCGCTCGAGGTCGGCAGCGGCGACGCCGATCTCACGTAGCACCTCGTCGGTGTGCTCGCCAAGCAGCGGTGCAGCGCGGCGGAGCGCGGCGGGCGTTTTCTCGAAACGGGCCGCGGGGCGCGTCTGGCGCATCGGTCCGGCGTGCGGATGGTCCGACTCGACGATCAGTTGGTTCGCTTCGATCTGCGGGTCGGTCAGCAGATCTTGGCGACTCAACACCGGCGCGCACGGCACGCCTTCGGCACGGAGACACGCCAACCATTCAGCCGATGTTCGCGTCGCCAACACCGCCGCGGTCAGCGTCAGCCGCTCGTCGGCAAAGCGCTCGCGGCGCGCCACCGAGGTGAAGCGCGGGTCGTCAAGCCATTCGGGACGCTCGAGCGCACGCGTCAAGGCGCGCCAGTCGGCGTCGGACATGGCGCTGCAGGTGATGAAGCCGTCCAGCGTTGCGAAGATCAGATCGCGTGTGCGCGCCGGGCGCGTCTCGTCATCGACCTCATCGACCCACGTGTAGCGTGCCATTCCCTCCGGCCACAGGAAAGACACCATGGCGTCGAGCATGGCTACGCGGCAAGATGCTGAGGGGTAGCATTTGCGGTAGAACGGCGTGCAAAAAACGCCGGTACGGCCAAAACACTACACGTCCTACGCCCGCTGCTCATGCAAGCTCGCCTCCGCCATGACCACCACCATTTGACGGCCGCGGGCCGGCCGTGGTACGCTTCTTTGTGAAAGGTTCATAACCATATGCCACGCAACCCACAGACCACCGCTGTCGTCACCGTCTCACTGCCCGTGCCGATGGCTCGCCAGGTCGATCGCCGATGCAAGGCCGATCACCGCACCCGTAGTGAGCTCGTCCGCGACGCGCTCCGCTTCTACCTCCACGCTCAACCCGACATCGACGAGGCCGGCCGCCAAGCCTACTTCGACGCCAAAGCCGGCAAAGGCCTGTCTCCCATCTTTGACACGGCTGACGAGGGCATCGCTCACCTACACGCCGCTGCCAAGCGCCACGCCGTGGCCAAACGCCGCAAAAAGCGATAACGCGCCCTTGCAGGCGACACCGCTTCGTCGGCAACTTCGAGCGCCAGTACGCCGACGCACCGTCCGCGGTGCAACGCGCCTTTGATAAGCAACTTCGCGTGCTCCTCGAGCAGGGGTACCGTTATCGATCGCTCGACGCTCACCCCTGGCCAGCGCATAGCCCCGATGCCTGGCAAGCCCGCGTCAACGACGCGTGGCGCTTTTACTATTTCATGGACGGCGACACTTACGTGATCTATCAGCTACAGAAGCACCCCAAGTCGCCGCAGCGCGGTCGATAGGCGAACTCCGGATTGGCCTCGATCCAGAGTGACGAGACCGGACGGCAGCGTCGTTTTGGTGAGTATGCTCTCGGAGTCCGGGGCTCGGTCAGCGAGGGGCCAGAAACCCGATGAAGCCTGAGGAAGACGCACACCACCTTCCGCCCAGGGTGCTCGTGCCACCGCCTCAGTCCCTCACACGCCGCCCGTCGTGAGCGCGCGCCGCGTGCGCTCGATCTGGTAGCGCAGCCACCCGGTTTCCCAGAAGTTCACACCGCCGCGCTCCGCGAGGAGATACTGATGCGCGGCCAGATACGCTTCGAGGGCGGGAGGCGACGCCGGCTCGGCGGCGAGCGCCATCTCGGCGAGGTGGATCGCGGCCACCGCCTCGCCTGCAGTCAGTCGCTGGCGGGCACGCTCGGCGACGACCGCGGCGCCGCCGGCGAGCTCGACGATGTCTGGGTACACCTCATTCGGCAGCACCGGGTACAGCTCCGTCGTCGAGCGCTGGTGGAACCAACCAGCATAGCCTTCCCAGACGGCGCGCACACTCCACGAGACGCAACCGTAACCCTGTCCCACCTCGAGCTCGGCCGGTAGTTGCACCTCGCGCATCAGCGTGAAGACGTCCTTGCCCTCGTTCATTCCCTTCACAGTCTCGTCGTGGACGTACTGCACGGCGTCGCGCACGCGCGTCAGCTCGGCGCGCACGATGTCGGCGCCGCGGATCGGGGCGAAGTGGCCGGTCAGCAGCAGCTCGGGCTGGAGCGCGAGGACGCGATTCACGGCGTCGATGAACGGTAGCGCGAAGCGGTAGCGATCACCGCGCAGCGTGACGAGGTTGGGGAAGTGCCCGAACAGCGCGCTGAAGACGTTGCCAACGAAGGCGACGCGCTGTGCTGGCAGCCAGACGCACATCGAGTCGAGGGTCTCACCTCCCGGCGTCGACAGCAGCTCGAAGCGCACGCCGCCGAGGTCGAACTCGTAGCGGTCGGCGAAGGTGATCGTCGGCTGAGGCCGCGCCTGCACGCGCAGATTCTTCTCCGCCGTGCCGACGGCCGTCGGGAAGAACGGCGCGCTGTGCGCAACTCGGAAGGGGTGGATGCGGGAGTCGTCCTCCTGACAGACATGGTTGTTCGCTTGCGCGACGATCTCGGTGCCCGGCTCGCGGAAGAGATCAACGCCGCCGACGTGATCGACGTGCGCCTGGGTGAGCAGGATGTAGCGTACCGGACTACTGTCGACCGCATCGAAGTTGCGTTTATGTGTCGGTGCTTCGAACCCCATGCCGGTGTTGATCACCACGCGCCCGGCGGGTGTGACTACGAGGTAGGAGTTCGAGAGGCCCTCGGACAGCCAGATGGAATCGGTGACGCGCGTCCCTTCGGTCTGACTCGCCGGACGGATGTCGAAGCCCCCGGGTCGGGAGCGGTACAAGGGCTCGCGCATGACGTCTCTATACGCAGACCTCGGCGGCATGCGCCAGCAGGTCTCAGACGTCGATGACAGCGGTCACCGGGCAGTGATCACTAGCCTCGCTATGCGCCAGGCCGATCGTCGGATAACGCACCGCATTGGTCTGTTCGCACTTGAGGCTCAGGCCCTTCCGCAGGATCTCCCCGCCTTTCACCTTCAGCTGCTTGTCGACCAAGATGTAGTCGAGCCGGCTCACCGAGTCGTCGGACTCATAGTAATGCGTCCAGTTCTCGGGTGTGGCGGCGAAGGCGTCAACGAGACCCGGCGCGGTCAGGAGCGGCACGAGGCTTTCGCCGGCGCGTTTCTTACTCTTGTTCTTGTTCTGCTTGGCGTCGGCCACGTCAGCGTTGAGGTCGCCGAGCACGATCGGCAGCTTGCCTTGATTGCGCGCCTCGGCGGCGAGCGCCATCACACGTTTCGCCTGCAGCGCGCGTCGCGCGTCGGCGGCCGGCGTTCCGTCTTGAGCTTTGAGGTGATTGACGAGGAAGGTGAGCGTCTTGCCGCCGAAGGCAACGTCGACGCACAGACAATCGCGTGAGAAGACCGCGTTCGTCGCCGGATAACCGACAGCCGTCTGCGGACCGCCGACGCCCCGGAGGACTGGCTTGCCGTCTTTGCCTTCATCGATGTGGGTCCGAATGTCGGTGATCTGACCGGCAAAGCCTTTCCGCACGAGAAAGCCGACATCGATTCCCCGCGGATCATTGCCGTCGATCAGAATCATCCGGTCGAAGTAGCTCTTCAGATACTGCTTGTTGAAGATCCGCAGCGTGTAGAGGTTCTCGACCTCCTGAACCGCGAGGATGTCGGGGTTGGAATCGAGGATGGCACGCCCGGTGTTGTCGCGCTGAACCAGGGTCACCTCGTACGATACGAGATCGCCCGCCCGGCTCGCGATCGATGCCAATCCGACCGCCTGCACGAGCTTCTCGTAACTCCGATTCTCCCATGGCGTATCGAGCAGCGCGTAGCGATTGAACAGATTTTCGAGGTTGAACGTCGTGACGCGAAGTAGAGACATCGCAGCCTCCTTCTGGTGGGCCAGTCGCCCACTACGGCGCAAGATGAGCTACTTGCATCACTACTGTCGCGACTGTCAATAGCTTCGGCAATGAATAGCAAGCAACGTAGGATGCTCAGTAGAAAGTGTACTCGACCTGCCCGGTGTAGATCACATCCGCCCGCAGGCCGTCGCGGTTGAGCGGGAACTGGAAGCTGGCACCGAGGATGAGGTTGCCCAGCGGATTGACCTTGAAGCCGACGGCGGACTGGAAGACGTCGTCGTTGATGCCGTCGCGGTTGTCGTCGTGGAACCCAAGGAAGTCAGACGCCAGCGTCAGCCAGTCGAACGTGCGGACGTCGGCGCCGGCGATCCATTGTGCTTGGCTGACGTCGGCACTGCTGCGGAAGGAGTAGCCGAGGTTGACGTGCGGCGAGACACGACCGAAGGTCTTCGACATGATCAGCCATGGCGTGAACGTCGGGTCGTGGAAGCCGAGGAAGTCGTTGGCATTGCCGGTGGGCAACGTGAGGATGCCGGCGGTAGCGAAGTCGACGTATTGGGTATCGTAGAAGTGCCACTTGCCGCGCAGGAACAGATCGCCGGTGCCGATCTTGGAGTCGTCGAACTGATCCGTCGCGCAGGTGAAGTCGGTCCCGCAGAGTGGACCGGAGCCGCCCTGAATGGCGCCTGGCTGCTTCACAGTGAAGAAGGCGCCGCCATCGCCGTTCGGATCGGTGATGAAGGCGGTTGCCGTGCCGTGCATGCGCGCTTGGTTGATCGACAGCGCCAGACTCACGTCGATCGTGTCGGTCACGCCGTACGCCGCGGTGAGGAAGAACAGGTCGAATCCAAATCCAAGGTCGAGCTGGGTCTCCAACAGGTTGTCCTTGGCGCGCATCTTATCGCTCTCGGGCAAGGATGGATTGCTCAGGAACCCGGGCGACAGCGCGGGTTGCGAAGTGTGGAGCCGATCCAGACGGTCTCCTTCGAGCGTGTCAAAGTCGACGCGGGTGTACGACATGCTGAGGGTGATCGTGCGCCGGCCCAGCGTCTGCGCGCGCTCGGCAATCAGCGGCCCGAGGCTCTCCAGGCTGCGTGCGTACACTTCCAGCTCATCATCCCACTCGAAGCGCAACGCGCCAGTCGCCGACGGCACCGGGGCCTGCGAGCGCGCCGCCGCCAGCGCCGCCGAAAGGCCACGGAAGCGTGCGGCGATGGGCACCTGCTGGACATCGGGACCGGGATCGTTGCGGTCGATCGACGTCGCCAGCGTGCCACCAAAGAGATGCGGAATCCGTTGGTCCAGCGACTCCGCGCGCGCCGCGGGCATATCAACGAGCACCCCGCCCAGCAGCACGCCGGCACTGAGGACCCGCACGACGAGCGCCGCGACTGCTACTCCTTGCCGCGAATCTTCCACTTGCCGCCTTCGCGCACCACGATTCGGGTTAGGCGAACCTCCAGACTGATGGGTTTGCCGGTGCCGCGGTCGACGAAACGGTCGCGGCGGGTATACGACACCGCGGTCTCGTTACCATGCGGGACGACAGTCACGTCGGCAATCTCGGCCTCGTAGTCCTTTGCATTGTCAAAATACGTCCGCAGCGCGTCGCGCCGCCGGGCCGAGAACGACACGTAAAGGGTTGCTAGATGATCGACGTCCTTGGCCTGCAACGCCTGCTGGTACTCCTCGAATAACTTGCGCACCGCGCCCTCGGTTTCGCCAGGGCTTTCCTCCGCATAGGCGACGCCCGGCGGCAGCAGGCCCGCGGCGAGGGAAACCGATGGCAGCACGGCGTGCTCAACCAGCATGGCCAGCGCGCCGGAGACCGCCAACATGCCGCGGCGCGGCGCGACGCCGTCTTCACGCCGAGACAGCGGCGCCTCGACCGGTGTCGGCCGGCGCGGCGTCGGCGTGGCTTCGTCGAACGCCTCCTCCGTGTCCAGTAACAGCCGATACGCATCGACGTCCCTGTTGCTGCCGTTCTCGATGGAGTTGCCCTCTTCGGGTGAGAGCTTGACGCGCAGGCGGCGCAGCATGCTGAGCACCAGCTTCTTCTGCAAGTCGAAAACGTCACTGAGGTCGCCGCGCACGCTGTCCGAACCTTCCTGCAGACCGCTGGTGGCATCAACGATGCGCGCATCGATCAGCGCGGTGGTGCCAACGATGCTGAACGACCCGGTCACCAGCCGATCGATCCCGAGTCGTTGCGCGGTAGCCAGATCGTCGGTCCCGAGCTCCTTGGCGGTACGATCGATGAGCTCGGGTGCGTAGACGTGCAGCGCCCGCACTTTACTCAGCTCGGTATTGAAGGCGAGGCGCAGGGCCGTGCCCACCCAGTCGTGCTCGGGATCAGAGCGCACGTTGTGGAACTCCATCACGCCGATGGTGTTGCGCAGCGGGCCGTTCGCCGTCTTCGGCACTACTTGGACCGGCACGTCGGTGGTCGCCGGGGGGGGCGCCAAATCGGGGTCGGCGCGCACGGCGGCGAGCAGCAGATCTGTACCCTCCATCTTATGATACGGATGCTGCGCGCCTCCGGTCAGACGCGGCACCTCGCGCGCGACGTAACTGAACACGTCGGCCACCGACAGCAGGCCGTCCTTATCCGCGTCGGCCGCGCCCCGCAGGCCGTCGAGCAGCGCGTAGGTAAAGGCCCCGTGCCCCAAGGCCGATTGCTCTTGCGACTGTTCGCCAGGCTTCGTGGCCGCCAGCAGGAAGAAGCCCTCGCCCGCGGAGAGCCGCGCCCCCGGTTCGTCCATCGGAACGATGTCAGGCGATGCGAGCCGCAGCGCACCTGCATGGCAAGTATCGAGCATCAGCACCACACCACGCACCCGGCGGCGGATGATGCGCACCATCTCGTCGAAATCCGACATGCGCAGCCCGGCGCTGACGAGGTTCTGCGCCGTGACGGGAAACGGCAGGAAGTAGTAGCTGCCGCTGGCACGATCGAGGACCGCGTGCCCGGCAATGAAGATCACGACCACATCGTTCGGTCGTGCCTGCCCGAGGAACCGTTCCATGCCGTCGAGGATGCTCTCACGCGTCACCGCCTCGTTGGTCAGCACGAGCGTGCGCACGTCGTGGAAGAGTGGCCCGGTCCCTTGCCGCTGCAGCGCGTCCGCCACGGCGCGTGCGTCGACGTCGGCGAATTGCAGATTGAAGCTCGCTTGCTGATAGTGGCTGACCCCGATCGCCAATAGCCACAGGGTCGATGCAGACGCGGCGGGCGCGGCAGCAACGTGGGCGGGGGGCATGACGACCGCGCGCGGTGCATCCCCGTACCCAGAGTGGTAGAGTGCCCATGTCACGAGGATTCCCGCAACCGTGCTCCCACCCGCAACGCGTAAGCGCCCTGCGACGGTCATCATGTTACCGTGCGCAGGTATTCCCCCATCCCGCGCGGGTTGCAAACAAGTCTCTCGAAACACGGGTGCAACAAACGATCGAAATATTGCTCCGCGATCCCGGCCTCGTGCAACAAAGAGTTGCGGCGCGGCACCACTGATAGTGGAAGGCAATGCACCGCAATTTTTACGGGAGATGGGCCGACACGCAGGGTGATGGCAGACACACGCAGCGCGACACGAGAAGCGCGAGAGCTCATCGACCGGTGTCTGACCGGCACGCCCGAAGCCATCGACGAGTTCCAGCGCCAGTACGGCGCCCTAATCTACAACTATCCAATGCGCGTCTACCGCATGCCGCCGGAGGACGCCGGTGATTTCTACGTGTTCGCCTTCGAGAAGGGCCGCATCTTCCGCCGCACCCAGACGTATGCCGGCTATACTTCCCTGCGCTCGTACCTCTCGGGATTCGTCCTCGACAACTTGGTACTCGAATGGAAGCGCGGCGCACGGGAGCTAGAGACCGTGTCGATCGAAACACTGCGCGAGTTGTCAGATGACAACGCGCCGGACGCCTCACGCGTTGCCGGCCATCCGTCGTTGAACGAGATCCTTGCAACCGTCGACGCGTCGAAGGCCGTGGTGCTCAAGCTGCTGTTCATTGAGGATTGCGACCTCCAAGTGGGCGACTTGCGCCACCTCGCGGAGACCTCCGGCCGCCCGCTCCCCGACCTGCTCACCGAAATCGATCGCCTGCGCGAGGTGGTACGTGAGCGCGAGACTCGCCAGAAGCAGGAGGAAGACGCGCTGGACGGTGTGCATGCCTGGATCGCGCTGTATGAGCGACGGGTCCGTCAGATCACCGACGAGCTCAGCCAATTGCCGCCCACCAGCGCGGCCGCTGCCCGCCTGGGTGACGAGCGCACCGAGCTGGAACGGAAAGTTCGGCGCCGGCACCACCAGCGCGAGACGCTGTTGGCACGCAGCCAGCGGCGCAAAGTTACTGCCCCTTATAAGGACATCGCGGCGTTGCTCAACACCACGGTGGGCAACGTCGCTTCGCAGATCTCGCGCGCGCGCAAGGACCTGGCCTCGAGCACGGAGCTCAGAGAGCGACTGGCGGCGCTGGGAGCCCAGAATGAATGACACAGCATCCTGTCCGAACGACGAGCTGCTGATCGGCTACGTCACCGGCGACTTGGCCGGTCCGGAGCAGCGTCAGATCAACGATCACGTTTCGACATGCGACCGTTGCATCGAAACCGCGCGCGCTGTGCACGCGCGCCTGCGTGTGACATCGGAGCCGCTGGAGTCTCCGCCCGCCGTCCTGCGCGGCCGCGTGCACGCAGCCAACGGTGAACGCCGCCCCGTGCCGCTCCTGTTGCGCCTCCCAATCTTGGTCCCGATGAGCCTTGCCGCGGGCGCGTTGCTCGTGGTGGGAGTGGAAACGTGGGTCGGACCGGCGCGACCACCGGTGCTCATCCGCGCCGTCCAGATCCAACGCACGACGCACGGGACGCCGGTGCATGCGCAGCCCTCCGAGCACGCACCGGTCGTGGCCTCGCTGAACGCGGGCGAGAGCGTGGAAGTGCGGAGCGAGCAACCCGGGTGGTACCGCGTCACGTTAGCCGATGGCAGCGAGGGCTGGATCGAGGCCCGGGCCTTCGAATGAACCCACACGCGGAGAACGGAATGACGACGTCCCGTGTGACGCGAGGGCTCGCGTTGAGCCTCGTCCTGCGATGCATTCTGGCGCTGCTATTGTACCGAGGAGCGGCGGTGGCGGACGACTCTGCAGCGGCGCAAACTCCGGAACCGCTCCGCTGCGGCGCGCCGCTCGCACGACATCTGGGTGCCGGCGCCGTCGATCAGTACGCGGTCACAGTCGCACCCGGCGCCGCGGTCACCGTGAACGCATCCGACTCGTCCGGCAGCATTGGCCTCATCAAGCTGCGCACCTCTGCGGCGGACGAGACCTGCAGCGGCACGCTCGAGCTCACGCAGCCAGGCAGCGCCATCGTCGAGGTCTCCGATTGCTTGGGGACCGCGACCGGCGACTACACGATCACCGCCAGCGTCGTCTCGCAGGATCCGAGTAACTGCGGGTTGCCGTTGCCCTGCGGCGCGACGCTGCGCGTGCTGACCCTGGACGTTGCGGGCGAGGTCGACGCACACAGGTTCACCGGCACCACCGGTGATCAGGTGTCCGTCACGGCGGTCGACATCGGCGGTACCATTGGCTTCGTACGCCTACGCGTCTTCGATCCGGACGGTGTTCTGGTGAGTGAGGCTGATGTGTGCCGCAGCTCCTCCAAGGCGCTCACGCTGCAGAAGAGCGGCACCTACACCGTGTTGGCCAGCGCCTGCGGCCTGCCGAAGACCGGCGAGTACGGGATTGCATTCGCGGGGCCGCAATGCCCGACAGGACCGGATATCACCTACCTCGGTATCGCACGCCCGGACAGCACGGTGCTTCCGCCCACCACGTACGACAAGACCGGCCGGCCGGTGTATACGGTCGCGGGAGGATCGGGGTTCTTCGTCGTGGCCGAAGGGCGGCCGGGAACGGACAACCAACGCCTCGGCCTGCAAGCGTTCATGTACGATCCGGCCGACCCCGGCATTCTTCCCGACTTGCAGGTTCTGGTGTCGCGCCCGCTCGGCAACGGCAGCGCCGCCGTGTGCGACAAGACTCCGCCGAATCCCGGCGGCGTGCCGGCCAGCTACCCGCTCGCGTACGACGGCACGCAGGCGGTCGCCGATGCGATCAACGATTTCGGCTGCCGGGTCAACGACGGCACAGGCCAAGCGGTCGGTGTCCCGAACTCGAGCGAAGCGTGCACACTTTTCCCGGACGGCCAGTACCACTTCGTGGATTCGACCACCACCGCGCAGTTCTGCGCCCCGATTGCCCAACCCTGGTCATTTCTGCGCGGTGCAACGGTCGTCAAAGCCCGACTGCGTGATGCCGCCGGCGCCGTCGGCGCTGAGCGCGAGATGCTGGTGCGCATTGGCGAGGATCCACGCGCCATGTTGCTCAAAGACATCGCGCCTGGGCCGCGCGCCTCGAACCCGGCGCACCTCTTCTCGCCGCGTAGCGGGTCCATGTACTTCACCGCCGACGACGCGCGCAGCGGTGTCGAGCTCTGGCACAGCGTCGGAAGTGACAGCGGCACGGTGTTGGTGAGCGACATTCGACTCGGCTCCGCTGGCTCGCTTCCCGACGACCTCACGGAGGGGCGCACTGCCAGCCTGTTTTTTACAGCCGACGATGGCGCCTACGGCAGGGAGCTGTGGAGCACCTTCTTCAACAGTGTAGGAATCGTCAAGGACATCAATCCCGGTGAGGCACCCTCTGATCCCAGTTGGCTCACTCGCGTGAGTTCGACTCTCTTCTTCACCGCCGATGACGGCAGCAATGGTCGGGAGCTGTGGACGAGCAACAACTCGATCGGCGGCACCGTGATGGAGCGGGACATCAACCCCGGTCCAGCCAGCGCCAGCCCCCACGATCTCACGAACGTTAGCGACGCAGATCTCTTCTTCGCCGCCAACGACGGCAGCGACGGCGACGAACTGTGGAAGAGCGACGGCACGGAGAATGGCACCGTGCTGGTCGCGGACATTCGTCCCGGCCCGGACGGGTCGTCTCCAGCGCACATGGCCAATGTAGACGGAACGCTCTTCTTCACCGCCGACGACGGCACGCGCGGCGTCGAGCTATGGAAGAGCGACGGCACACCCGCCGGCACGGTGCTGGTCCGAGACATTCATCCGGGCACGGCGGGCTCGAACCCGACGAATCTCACCGCCATCAATCGTACGCTGTACTTCACCGCCGACGATGGCTTCCGCGGTGTCGAGCTCTGGCGCAGCGACGGTACAGAGATCGGCACGTTCCTCGTCAGCGACATTCGTCCAGGCGCCGAAGGCTCCGCACCCGTGAACCTGACTGTGGTCAACGGTATGCTCTTCTTCACCGCCGACGATGGCACCCACGGCGTCGAGCTGTGGCGCAGCAATGGCAGCGGCGTGGGAACCGTGCTCGTCGCGGACATCAATCCGGGGGCCGACGGCTCGTGGGTGTCGAGCCTCGCCAATGTCAACGGCACGCTGATCTTCGCCGCCACGGACGGCACGCA
>JBGQHM010000173.1:0-13449 GCA_041497995.1 Binatia bacterium
CGCTTCGTCTAGGAGACAGAGTTCGACGAGTGAGGCTTCCGGAGCATGGTCGGCGCACGGCGGTACCCAGGATTGGTTATGGTGAAGCGTACGGGTGAGTGGCGCTCGCCGTGGGCCCTAGTCATTGGATTCGCGTCCGTCATCGGTATGGGTGGTGCACGAGCGTACGGCGCGGCGCGGAGCCAGTTGGCCGATCTACCGCTCGCGGCGCAGGCGACCGTCTCGGCGACGCTGGGCCGCGACAACGTAGCGTATCACCTGCAACCGACGCGCGCTGGCTATCACACCCGCGCTTGTGCGCAAGGTCCGCGCGCGGAGTTTACCGCGGGCGGAGTACGCGTGTGCGCGGCCGAAGGCGCGTGCGCACGGCTCAGGCTGAGCGGCTACGGGTACGGAGACGCCTGGCAGCCGGTGCGAGCGGCGCAGCCGCAGGCCGCCGCCAATCGAGTGGAGTACCGGCGCGGCGACGTCACGGAGTGGTACGTGAATGGACCACTCGGTATAGAGCAAGGATTTACGCTGACCGCGGCGCCGCCGCGTGGACCCGACGGAGCGCCCCTGACAGTGGTGGTGGCGCTGGCGGGCGGGGTGACGGCCAAGGCGGAGGGCGACGGGGTCCGCTTGGTGCGCGGCGACGGCCGCGCCGTAGCGCGCTACAGTGGCCTTAGCGCGGTGGATGCGACAGGGCGCGAGTTACCGATGCGGCTGGAGACGCGGGGACGGCAAGTACTCCTGCGCGTGAACGACCGCGGCGCGCACTACCCGGTGGTGATCGATCCGTTCATCCAAACCGCCAAGCTGACGGCCTCGGGCGGAGCGGCAGGTGATCAGCTCGGCGCCGCGGTGGCGATCAGCGGCGACACGGTGGTGGCGGGCGCAGCCGGTGCGACGATCAGGGGCAACGTTTCCCAAGGGGCAGTGTATGTGTTTCAGTCGCCGAGCACGTGTGTTGGCGACTGCAACGGCAATGGTGAGGTCACTGTCGATGAACTGGTCACGATGGTGAACATCGATCTGGGCAACGAGGACGTCTCAAGCTGCACCGCCGGTGATGCGAATGGTGACGGTACCATCACTGTCAACGAGATCGTTGCAGCCGTGAACAACACACTGGATGGATGCGAACCTGCGCTCGTCGCAACACCGACTCTGACGACCGAGGAAACGCTCGACCGCGGGACCAGCATCGTACGCAGCGCCGGGAAGAGCTCGAAGCGTGCTGCGCGCCGAGGACTCCGGCGCCCGTAACTCATCCGACTGCGCGCAGCGCAATAACGGGTACGGATACGGTGTTGGCCCGTTGTCGTCGCGCCCGCATGCACCGATCCATTTCGCCCGCAACGGTGGCCGAGATGTAGCGCTCGCCGCACCGGGGACAGACCCGGGCGGGCACACCCTCGAAGATGAAGTGCTTGCCCTTGCGGTGCCGGTAGACGGTCACTAACCGCTCGCCGTTGGTCAATGGTGCGTCGCAGTACTCGCAGAAGTCGGGGGTTTTCGCCATCATTCATCCACCCTGTACGCGGTAACGATACGCATCCGGCCCGACGGCAGGAAGCGGCAGACAACTTCTATCTCATCATGACGCGTCCGTGCCAGGCCGCGCACCACAAAGCGCGGACCCCGCGCGTCATCTGTGAATGTTTTGAGCAAACTGCCGCGAAGAATGGTTGCTTGAATGTCTGCGTCAGTGAGGTCATCTTCATCCATCTCATCGAGCGCATGTGCGGTGAATTCGAACCGCCCTTCACGCAGCGCGCGCCGAATGCGTCTGATGCCCACGCTGGCTTTCTACGCCGGCGTAGGCGTCGTACACAAGCAGAGTTGTTGCCGCGACCCGTCACGACCGCTTTGACCCTGGCACTACCCCGCTGCTGCCTGTCGGGCAGAGTCGTGAGCCTGCGACCGGCCTGCCGCCACGTACTGGCTGTAGACAGACGCAACGAACCGCTCGACACCGTGGACGACCAGCATCGCGCGCAGCGACGGGAAGAGCTCGAAGGCGTGCTGGGCGCCGGGGATCTCGGCGTAGGCGACCGGATTCTTCGACACGGCGCGCAGTGCCGCGACGAAGCGGCGCGCTTCCTCGACGGAGGCGAGCGTGTCGAGGTCGCCGTGGATGACCAAGAACGGTGGCGCATCGGGACGCACACGACTCATCGGCGACGCTTTCTCGTACGCTTCCGGGGTCTCGTGGTACGCCGCCTTCATGATGCGCGTCTCCAGCAGCTCGGTGAGGGCCTCGTGCTGCCACAAGCCGTGGCGGTTGGTGAAGTCGTAGACGCCGTAGAACGGCACGCAGCCCTGCACCGATGTGTCGACGTGCTCGAAGCCGGGCTGATACTCCGGATCGTTGGCAGTGAGGGCGACGAGCGCCGCCAGGTGCCCGCCGGCGGAGCCGCCGGTGACGACCAGGAAGTCGGGGTTGGCGCCGTACTCGGCGGCGTGGTCGCGAATCCACTGGATGGCGCGCTTGAGGTCGATGAGATGGTCGGGGAAGGTCGCGTGTGGGCTCAACCGGTAGTCGGCGGTGACACAAACCCAGCCGCGTGCCGCCAGATGCTGCATGAACGGCAGGCCTTGTTCGTTCTTGGTGCCGATGACCCAGCCGCCACCGTGGATCTGCAGGAGCGTCGGGCAGTTCGTCGGACGCGAGCGGTGGCGGTACACATCGAGCTTGAGGTTGATGCCGCCGACGCGTGCGTAGCGGATGTCGCGCAGGCGCTCGACCTCTGCATGGCGAACGGGAAACGGGAGGAGGATCTGCTCCCAATCGACACGAGCGGGAAACTTCGCGCTCCACTCCGGCAGGATCTTCGCGGTATAGTCGTTGCCGAGTGCCTCGCGCACGGCGCGCTCGACGGCCGGCGCCGCTTCACGGGCTCGCCAGTAGCAGCGCCAGAGCCCGATCCATGAGACGATGGTGATGAGCCCGCCCAGCTTGCCGGGCCAGGTGTGCAGCACGCCGGAGCGGACGAAGAGCAGGGTCACCAACGCCTGTACGGCGAGGTGGTGCAGCGCCAGCTCAGCGGTGAGCCATCCCGCGAAAAAGCTGAACGCCGCGCGCCGCGGCGGCGCGTAGATCGGTTGGTAGGTGTTATAGGTCAGCCACGCGCCTAGAAGGCTCAGCATCAGGAATAGCCACGACATTGGATCCTCCACATCGTCAGGTCTGCGCGGCGTGAGTGCGCCGCATCCTGATACCTTGCCATCTTGCGGCAACAAACTGAAGCGCCGCGCTGCGCGGCTTGCTCGGACCAGGCGACTCGCGGGCACGGAGGCCCGCGCCACCAGAGCACTGGTCATGAGACCAGCCGCCACGGCTTACGCCAAGATCGCGCGCGCGATCGTTTGCAGCTGGATCTCGTTCGTCCCGCCGCCGATCTCGAACATCTTCGCGTCGCGCATGAGCTTCTCCAGCGGCAGCTCGGCCATGTAGCCGGCGCCGCCGTGAATCTGGATGGCGTCGAGCGCCACCCGCACGGCTTCCTCGGCGCAGTACAGCTTCGCCAGCGACGCCAAGCGCGCGTCGAGCTTGCCGGCGCGCTGTGCCCACGCCAGCTTGAAGACCAGGTTGCGGGCATTCTCGAGCGCCAACTCCATGCGGGCCAGCTTGAAGGCGATGGCTTGGAACTCGGCTATCGGACGTCCGAACTGCTCGCGCGTCTTGGCGTAGCGGATGGACTCTTCGACGCAGCGTTCGATGATGCCGAGGCACATCGCCGGCATTACCGAGCGCTCGAGATTGAGCGTATCCAGCGCCGCACCGCCGCGGGCGTGGGTGGCCGCCTCGAGGTCGCCGACGAGGTTGTGCTTTGGTACGCGACAGTCACGCAGAAAGATCTCGCCGGTGGGCGAGTCGTGCATGCCCATCTTGCGCATCGGTTTCCCGGTTTCGAGCCCGGGTGTGCCGCGCTCCACGACGATCGCTCGAATCGGCCGCGGTGTCTCACCGCTGTCGATTCGTGCATAGATCGCGAAGACATCTGCGAATGGGGCGTTACTGATGAACGTCTTCTGACCGTTGAGGATGAGGTCATCACCGTCCGGGAGCGCGGTCGTGCGCATGCTGCCGAACGCGTCGCTGCCGGCGCCGGGTTCGGTGAGGCCCCACGCGCCGATCTTTTCGAAGCGCAGGACCGGCAGGGCGTAGCGTTCGATGAGATCGGTGCTGCCGCGCGACAGGATCGTCATGCCGCACCCCAACGTGGCGAGCAGCGCCATGCCGAAGCCTGGCGAGACGCGCGAGAGCTCCTTCAAGAGCACGCTGGTCAGCATGGGATCGCCGCCGAACCCGCCGGAGTCTGTCGGCTCAGTGCCGCCGACGCGTTGGCCGCGCAGCTTCTCCACGCGCCGTTTGGCCATCGCTGCGAGCGTGTCCGACAGCCCGAGGTCGCGTGCCAGGAGCCGCATGAGGTCGTAGGGAAGGATCTCTCCCCGTTCGAGTGCCGGGATTGCTGGTGCGAGGTGACTTTCGCACCAGACGCGCACGGTGCTCTCGACCATGCGGTGCGTATCGTCCAGCTCGAACACGATCTCTGTATAGCAGGAACCGACGGGTCGGGGTGAAGGCGCCAAACGCAAGGGGGGCAGCACCGGCGCTGCCCCCCTTGGGAACTCTGTGATCTGCGCGGAGCGCAGATCACGGACCTTGTAGGATCTTCAGCTCCACACGCCGGTTCTGCGCGCGGCCCTCAGCCGTGTCGTTACTGGCGACCGGCTTCGATTCGCCGAACCCCTTTTCCGTCATGCGTTTCGCACCGATGCCACCCTTCGCGAGGTAGTCGGCAACCGACTTGGCACGCCGCAGCGACAATTTGTCGTTGTACTGCTCGGTGCCGACGCTGTCGGTGTTGCCTTCGACTGACAGCGTAATCTGCTTGTACTCTTTCAGCGTGCTGATCGCCTCGTCCAAGATCGGTCGCGCATCCGGGCGGATGTTCGACTTGTCGAAGTCGAAGTTGACCCCGCGCAGCACGATCTTCTTCTTCTCAGCTGGAGGAGGCGCTGCCTGTGCCACAGGCGGCGGTGGTGGCGGCGGTGCGGGTGCGACGGCCGGTCCATTGAAGCGATACTTCAACCCGATACCACCGGTGATCCACTGGGCGTCGGCAGAACCCGCTTGATCGGGTACCTGGTTGGCGAGGAATGTCGGACGTGGCGCTTGGAAGGCACGGTTGTACCTCCCGAAGATGCTCAAGGCGATATGATCGGTCAAGTAGACATCGATCCCAGCGCCGGCGGACAATCCCGCACTGGTCTGCTTCAGACGTCCGCTCAGTCCACTGTACCCGCCGCCCTGTCCGACCATATAGAACTCCATCGGTTGACCCCAGGGCGAATCGATTATGGGCAGCTGCAGGCGTGGGCCGAGTAGATAGCCCACCGTGGTGGTCATCGTGTTCTCGTTGGCGAAGCCGCGATGGTCGTTGTCCGGCCATTTCGTGTCGAGCTGCACCTCGCCTTGCAGCCCGATGTAGTTGTTGAACATGTAGCCAACGTACGGACTCGCGTCGATACCGTTCTCCACGTGAGCGCGGTAGTTGTTATTCGCCGGCTTCGAGCCGCCCACGTCGAGGCCGAGGAATGGGCCGTCGAGCGCTCTTGTCGGCGCGCTGAACCCGAGCACAACCACGAACGACAATGCGAACGCTCTACGCGTTCGGCGGTGCCTAGGAATCCCTCCTGCAGCCTCTGTGACAAGCTTGTGCATGCCTACTCCCTCCCTCCGTTTGATTCCTTCCCCCACTACAAAGATCGCGGCCAGACTGTGACGATTTCCGCGGAAATTGTCAACGCACAAAGCCTTTCGAGTGGGCTGGCGGGGACGACCTACCGTAACGCGGCGCGCCAGGCCGCGGCGACGGTTGCGAGCGCCGCTAGCGCCAGCACGCCCTGCACGGTACGACCCGGCGGCGCAGATCGTACCAGCGCGATGCCGATGCCGAGCAGGGCGCCAACGACGAAACCGAAGAGGTGCGCCAACACGTCGCTCCCCGCGCTCGTACCGAGCATCGCCAGCAGCCCGAGGGCCGCCGCGATCGGCATCCAAGCCCGCCAGCGCCCGACGCCCAGGCGCGACCGCGCTACGAATTGCAAGGCCCCGAGCGCGCCCACGGCGCCGAAGATAGCGGTGGATGCTCCGATCGCGCTGTGTGGTACGCCACGGAGAAAGGCGTTCACGGCGTTGCCGCCGGCTCCAGCGAGCAGCATCAGCCAGACACCGACGCCGGGACCAAGGGCGCGACACAGCGCCGTCGCGAAGACGGCGCAACAGACGGCGTTGCCGACGACGTGTGCCGGGCCGGCATGCAACGTCAGGGCGGTGACCACGCGCCAGACTTCGCCACGTAGGATACGCGCTGCTGCGGCGTCACCGGCATGGAGCCAGATTGATTCCTTGTTGCTCCAACGCAAGACAGCATAGAAGCCAAGGAGTCCGACCGCGACGACGACACCCGCGTATGTCGAGCCGTACTCGGTGATGGATACCGGCACTGCTTGATGGCGCCGGTTCTCGCGGTCGTAGGCATCGAGCGTGGCCCGGGCCTGCGTCACATCGCCAGCGGCCACGATGAGCGCCCACTGCCCGAGATGCATCTGCACAGTGTGCGCGATGCCGGCTGACGTGAGGACGAGCGCCCACTCGTCCGCTTGGCGCCGCTCGGCGGTGATGCGCGCCACCGCTTCCTCAGCGTCGGTCACCGCGGAATTGTGAATCGGGAATGATGGATTGGAAAGAGTCTCAACCCCGTGCGCGAAAGCCGGGCGCCCACGTCGTTACTTCTTCTGCTCCATCTCCTGCCCGCAGCATTTGAGCGCGCCGGTGCCGCCCTTGGTCACGATGACTTGCGAGCCACACTTGGAGCACAGGTACATTTTTCCGAGTTGATTGGCCATGGTCGAACTCCCTTTCTCTCTGTGTCTGTCCTAGGACCTGCGGTCAGCGTCATTTCTATGGTCCGCTCCCGTTGGTCTCTGTTGAGTGCCAAGTCCGCCAGGCTGCTAGTTGCCGTGAAACACCGGCTTGCGCTTCTCCAGAAAGGCGCGCACGCCTTCGCGGCGGTCGTGTGTCGTCTGCAGCAGCACGTACAGATCCTCTTCGAGGCGGATACCTTGATCGAGCGTCATGTCGCTGCCTTTCAACACCGCTTCCTTGGCGTAGCGCAAGGCGATGGGGCCCTTGGCCGTCACCTCGGCGATGAGCGCATCGAGTACATGATGAAACGCCTTGGGCGTGGCAACGCGCGAGGCCAAGCCGATGGTTTCCGCTTCTGTCGCGTCGATCGTGCGGCCGGTCAGCAGGAGATCCAGCGCGCGCATCCGTCCGACGACGCGTGGGAGACGCTGCGTGCCGCCGTGCGCCGGCAGCCGCCCTGCGGCGAGCTGTGGCATGGCGAAGCGGGCGCAGTCCGACACGACGCGCAGATCGCACGCCAGCGCCAGCTCCAATCCCTCGGCGATCGCGTCGCCTTGAATCGCTGCGATGACGGGGCGGCTCAGCCGGGCGATCGCATCGACCCAATCGATGCGATCGCGCCACGTGCCGCCGCCCTCAACACCGCCGCAGAACGTCGAACCGGCCGCGGCCAGCACGACGATAACTACGCTGTCGTCGAGCTCGACCTCCGCTGCGGCGTCACACAAGGCCTGCGCCAACTCGGGCGTGATGCGGTTCTCCGCCTGCGGCCGCTCCAGACGCAGCCAGGCGACGCCGTTGCCGATGGTGGTGCTGAGCGGACGTCTGGGCTTTGTCGCGCGCCCGGCGGTGGTGCGGCTCACGCACTGCCTCCCGCGAGCTGTGCGCGCAGATCCTTCTTCAGGACTTTGCCCATCTGGTTCTTCGGCAGCGCATCGGCGAACTGGATCACCTCCGGCTTCTTGAAGCTCGCCAACCGTTGCCGGCAGAAGTCGATGATCTCTTCCGCCGTCAATGTCACCCCGGGGCGCGGCACGATGACCGCTGCCACGCGCTGTCCCCATTCGACATCGGGCACGCCGATCACCGCCGCCTCGTCGACGCCAGGATGCGAGTAGATGACCGCCTCCACTTCGGCGGGCGCGATGTTCTCGCCGCCGCGGATGATCATGTCGTCCTTACGGCCTGCAAGAAAAATGTAGCCGTCCTCGTCGAGCCAGCCCATGTCGCGTGTCGGCAACCAGCCGTCGAGCAGCGGGGACGTCGTGCCGCCACTGCTGCCGTAGCCCTTCATGACCCGCGGTGTGCGCACCCAGAGCTCGCCGATCTCTCCAGTCGGCAGCTGCTTGCCGTCGTCATCGACCACCTTCAATTCGACATCGGGCAACGGCCGCCCGATCGACTTCAGGCGCTTGAGGCGCAGCTCGACTTCGTGCGGTGCGCCGTCGAGACGATGATCATCGGGGCCGAGCACGGTCAGCGTCGACGTGGTCTCCGTCTGTCCAAACGCGTTCACGAAGCCGACGGTCTTTGGAAACATCTCGATGGCGCGCCGAATCACCGGGAACGGCATGGCGGCGCCGCCGTACGAGAGATTCTGCAAGCTCGACAAGTCGTGCTTCGCGAAGTCGGGATGGTCGATGAGCTGCTTCACCATCGTCGGGACGAGGAACGCGTGCGTCACGTGCTCCTTCTCGACCGCACGCAGCCACTCACCGGCGTCGAACTGACGGAGCAGGACGAGCTTGCGACCGGTGAACATGTTGGTCATCACGTTGGTGGCGCCGGCGATGTGGTAGAGCGGCACGCAGAGCAGCGACGTGCCGCGCGGCGTGCCGTCGGCCAACTCGACGTTGGCGGTCACGTACGCAGTGAAGTCGTTGTAGGTGAGCAACACGGCCTTTGGCAACGCGGTCGTGCCGCTGGTGTACATCAGGATGGTGGTGTCCTCGTCGTCCACTTCGGGCGGATCCAACTCGGGCGAGGCATCGGCGATGAGGCGATCGAGGTGCAGCATGCCGTCGCACGGCGTGTCCATCGCCACATACCTCTGCACGCAGCTCAGCTTCGGGCGCAGTGTCGTTACCGTTTCATGATACCGGTCGCCAATGATCAACACCTTGGTGTTCGCCGTGGTGAGCATGTACTCGAGCTCAGGCAACTTGGCGCGGTAGTTCAGCGGTAAGAATACGGCGCCAATTGCGGCCGTGGCATAGTATGCCTCGACATAGCGATGCGAGTTCACCTGCAACACCGCAACGCAGTCGCCGCGCCCGACACCGAGCTGCCGCAGTGCGTTGCCGAGGCGCTGGATGTTCTGCCACAGCTGCCCATACGTGAGCCGGTGCTCGTCGAAGACCAAGATTTCCTGATCCTCGAACATGGTTGCCGGAATGCTGACGAAGTTCGACGTGTTCACTGATCGCTCCGTTCTCTCTAGTGAATCACTGAGTCATCGGGTCAGTGAGTCATTTGAAGAACAATGATCCACTGACTCAATTCCTCAATGAGGCACTCCTTCGTTCCAATGCGAGCCCTTCGGCCAACGGGAGATCGAGCCCCTCGTTGACTGCGCGCTTTGTCTGCGCCACCAGCGCGGGCGGCAATTCGCACAGTCGGCGCGCCAGGTCAACCGCGCTGGCGCGTAGCCTGTCCGGCGTGACGACACGTGCGACAAAGCCGAGCCGCAACCCGTCGGCGGCGGTGAGCCAACGGTCGGTGAGCATGAGATCGAGGGCGCGACCGACACCGAGCAGCCGCGGCGCCGTTTGGGTCCCGGCCACTCCCGGAATCATCGCCAGTCCAGTCTCCGGAAAACGGAAGCGTGTGTCCTCGGCCGCTATACACAGGTCACACAAGAGGGCCATCTCGAAGCCGCCGCCGACGGCGTAGCCGTGGACGGCGGCAAGAGTTGGTTTCGACAGCGCATGCAGCAACCCCCAGACGTCACGGCGCCAGCGCACGTCGCGTGCCGTCGCCGGCGAGGGCGCGGTGCCGAACTCCGTCACGTCGCCACCGGTGCTGAACGCCGGCCCGTTGCCACGCAGAACCATGGCGCGGACGTCCGGGTCGTCGCGCACCGCTTGCAACGCTTCGAACAGCGCATCACGCATCGCCACGTTGTAGGCGTTGAGGACCTCTGGCCGGTTGAGCGAGACGATACCGACCGGGCCGTCCTTTTCGTAGAGAACGGCCGGCGCGCGCCTCGGCCCGCCGAGATGATGCTCGGTGCCTGCCACTAGCAGCCTGCCGGACTTGCTAGCCCGTAGCGACCCAACGGGGAGCGGACCATAGAAATGACGTTGACCGCAGGTCCTAGCAGCCGGTCGGACTTGGCACTCAATAGCGACCAACGGGAGCGGACCATAGAAATGACGCTGACCGCAGGTCCTAGTCGCTCGACGGTAGGGGCTTGGCCTCTTTCAGCTTCATCTCTTGTCCGCAGCATTCCACGATACCGGCGCCGGGCTTGTTGCACAGTGCCTCGGTGCCGCAGGTGTCGCACAGGTAGCGCTTGCCAAGTTGATTCGCCATGTTCTTCCTCCTTCAAAGTAGGGTGGGCACTGCCCACCGGTCTTCTTGTCGCCAGCTCGCAGAACGGTGGGCAGTGCCCACTACGACGGTACCGCATAGAACGGGAGCGCGACAACACGCGCAGTGCTTGCTCCATTCTTAAGGGCAACCTGCATCTCCGCGCCGACGTCCCAGCACTCGCGGCGTGCATACCCAAGCGCGATCACGGCGTCGCGCGCCGGAGACCGGACGGCGCTGGTGATCCACCCGACTTCTTTGTCATCGCGCATCAGCTTGGTGTCCGGCGCCGGAACCTGCTCCCCCGCACACACCAAGCCCACCAACTTCCGATGCACCTGACCGCGCGCCGCCACGCGTTCGACCACTTCTTGGCCGAGATAGCAGCCCTTCTTGTAGCTGATCGCCGCCTCGAGACCGACCTCGCTGATGAGCAGCGTGTCGTCGAAGTCGCGACCGTACCACGGGATACCGGCTTCGACTCGCAGCACGTCGAGGGCCTCCATGCCGACCGGCTCCGCACCCGCGGCGCGACAGTGCTCCCACAGACTGGCGCCAGCCTCGGGATCTCCGAACAGCAGGTACCCGCGTTCGCCGGTATGAGTTGTCACCACGACTCGGACGACCATACCGTCGAAGGTCAGCGTCCGATGCGCATTCGGCTGCGAGCCCGTGAGCGATTCACCGGTGACGCCGACCAGCACGCGATCCGCTTGTGGACCTTCAATGGCGACGAGCGGCGCCCAAGCGGCGTCGGCGGCGAACTCGACATCGTCGGCGATGATGAAGCGTTCGAGGCTCTCGCGCACTGTGGCGGTGCGTCCTGCGGGGACGTCCAACCACACCTCGTCGGCCAGGACGTAGACGCGCAGGTCGGACACCACTTTTCCTTGTTGGGTCAGCAGGGCAGCGTACGTTCCCTCGCCGTCCTTCAGCTGGGCGACGTCGTTCGACACCATGCCCTGAAGAAACGTCACGCGATCGGTTCCGGTCAAGCGCAGCAAGCCGCGGAAGCCGCCATCGAGCAAGGCACAGCGTTGGCGCACCGCTGCCCACTCGGTTTGCACCGTGGTGAAGCGGGCTGGCAGCGCGCGATCGGTGAACGGCGCAAACACAGCGCCACTGGCTTTTTCCAACGCTTCCAGCTGTGCGCTCATGGCGAACCGGGAATGAGCAGTGACTAACAGAATCGATTGCCCGAGAAAAGGACGTCAGGTGCGCTGTCGGCCCCACTCCTCAGGCGTCAGCGTGCGCAGCGCGAGCGCGTGGATCTCGGACTTCATGGCATCGCCGAGCGCCGCGTAGACGGCGCGTTGGCGGGCGACGGGTGACTGGCCGCGAAACGTCTCGGCAACGATGAGCACACGGAAATGACCGCCGCCCGACGCCGCGCCGGCATGGCCTGCATGCAGTGCGCTTTCATCCTCGACGACCAGATGGCTGGGCGCGAATGCTTGCGTCAGGGTCGTCTCTATCCACGCGACGCGGTCCATCACGCCACCGTCGCCGGCTTGCGTGCGCGGAACCGGAAGGCCCCTTCGGCTTCGCGGAGAACGTGTTCCCAGTGATCAGACCGATACCAGCGATGCACGCGATTCATGTATTCCTCATGTAGCACTCCGCAGGCGCCAGCTGTAGCCGGCTTCCACGACCATAGCCACACGCGTAGGATGGCTCGCAACAATCACCGGAGGTGCAGCATGCCAAAAGCAATGTGGAACGGCGCCGTTCTCGCCGAGAGTGACAGCTGTGAAGTCGTCGAAGGTAACCAGTACTTCCCGCCGGCTGCCGCCAACCGCGCGTACTTCAAGGAGTCGTCAACGCACACGGTGTGCCCGTGGAAGGGCACCGCGAGCTACTACGACGTCGTGGTGAATGGGCAGACGAACAAGGACGCCGCGTGGTACTACCCGGAGCCGAAGGATGCGGCGAAGCAGATCAGGGGCTACATCGCGTTCTGGCACGGCGTGAAAGTCGAATTGTGAATGGTGAATGTGGGAGGTGCCATGGCGTTCCAGGACATTCTCTACGAAGCGAGGGACGGGGTAGCGTGGGTCACGATCAATAGGCCCGAGGTGCGCAACGCGTTTCGCGCAGAGACGGTCGATGAGATGGTCACGGCCTTCCGCGACGCGTGGGCCGACCCCGACGTCGGCGTTGTCGTGCTGACCGGCGCCGGTGACAAGGCGTTCTGCTCCGGCGGCGATCAGAAGGCGCGCGGTGCGGAAGGCTACGGCGGCAAGCCGGGCATCGGGCTCGACGTGGCGTCGCTGCACAGTGTGATCCGCAGCATCCCGAAACCGGTCATCGCAATGGTCAACGGCTTCGCCATCGGCGGCGGTCACGTCCTGCACGTGCTCTGCGATCTGTCGATCGCGGCCGACACCGCCATCTTCGGTCAGACCGGGCCACGCGTCGGCAGCGTCGACCCGGGCTTCGGCACGGCGTACCTGGCGCGCGTCGTCGGCGAAAAGAAGGCGCGGGAGATCTGGTACATGTGCCGCCAATACACGGCGCAGGAAGCACTGCAGATGGGACTGGTGAACAAGGTCGTCCCTGCGGCGCAGCTGCGTGCCGAGGTCGAGCAGTGGTGCGGCGAGCTCCTGGAGAAGAGCCCGACCGCGCTGAAGCTGGCGAAGTACTCCTTCAACGCCGACACCGACAGCATCCACGGCATCACCGAGATGGGCTTCAGCGCGTTGGAGCTGTACTACCAGACTGCGGAAGCGCAGGAAGGCCGCAACGCGTTCATCGAGAAGCGCAAGCCGGATTTTAGGAAAGCCAGCAGCCATCAGCCTTCGGCTGTCAGCAAGGACAAGACAGACTCATAGGACCCGATCTGAGCTGAACGCTGAAAGCTGATCGCTGATAGCTTCAGATCAACACCAGATCATCGCGGTGGATCACTTCCTCTGCGAGCTTGTACCCGAGGGCGCCTTCGATAGCGGCCGAATGGAGACCTTTAATCTTTTCCAACTCGGTGGCGCTGTAGTTGACCA
>JBGQHM010000174.1:0-13444 GCA_041497995.1 Binatia bacterium
CGCGCCGGTCTGCGATCGGATTGACGCCGCCGAAGATCATCATGCGCGTTCCTCTTCTTGCCCTGATGTCGGGCGAGCCGGCGCCGGATCGACAACGCGCGACGAATACGATGGCTTTCTCCCGCTGCGGCGCACTGTCGCACCCAACGTCCCTCTGGCTCCGCACCTAAACCCAGTCCCCGGCCCACAAGCGCCGGCAGAACAGCTGCCAGGGCCAGATCTCGATGCCGTCGGCGAGCCGCCTCGGTTGATCCCCGAGGCAGACGATCACGCCGCGCTTCAGCTTCTGGTCCGCGGCCAGCGCGCGCAAGCCGCGGGCGTCGCCGTCGCCGACTTTGGCGGACGCTTTGATCTCGATGGCGAGATCGAGCTTACCGACGATCAGATCGACCTCGAGCCCGGTGCTGGTGCGCCAGTACGAAAGGGCCAGGTCGCGCTCACGGTACGACAGGTAGGCGCGCATCTCTTGAATCAGAAAGTGCTCGAAGGCGCGGCCGAACTCCTCCGTGCCCGGCTGCACGATGCGCATGCCGGACAACGCCCGGACGATGCCGACGTCGAACAGGAAGTACTTCTCGGTCTCGATCAGGCGGCGCTTGCGTGCCTTGCGCCACGGCGGCAGGCGGAAGCCGAGCAAAGTGTCGTCGAGGATCTGGTAGTACTCGCGCACGGTCTTGGGTGAGACGCCGCAGTCGCGCGCCACCGTCGCATAGTTCAAGAGCTGCCCGTGGGTCGACGTGACGGCGTCGAGGAAACGGGCAAAGGCAGGGACGTTGCGCACCAGGGCTTCGGCCTGGATCTCCTGCGAGAGATAGTCGAGCACATAGCCACGCAGCAGCCGCTCGGGGCGCGATGCGAGGTAGTGCTGCGGGACCAGGCCGCGGTTGAGAATGCCGAGCAGCATCTCACTGGCGGCTTCGGCGTTCTCGGGGATGCCGATCTCCGCCGTGGTCAGCGGGAACAGCTCGAAGCGCCAGGCGCGTCCGCCGAGCAGGTTGGCGGCGCCGTGCCGCAGCTTGCGGGCGCTGGAGCCGCACAGGATGAAGCGCGTCGGCGTCGACTCGAGCAGCAGGTGGATCTCGTCGAGCAGGGCCGGAACCTTCTGGATCTCGTCGACGATCACCAACCGCGGCCGCGCCGCCGACACCTGTTCGCGCAGCGTCGCCGGCCGCAGCATC
Organism: Binatia bacterium; assembly: GCA_041497995.1. Lineage (GTDB taxonomy): Bacteria > Desulfobacterota > Binatia > HRBIN30 > HRBIN30 > DATKMS01. Next base: position 1,179 of record JBGQHM010000174.1, read on the forward strand.
AGCTCGGTGCGCAGGTTCGAATCGAGCAGGTCGAAGCGGGTGGCCCGCGGGAACTGCTGGTGCAGGAGGGTGGTCTTGCCGACTTTGCGCGGCCCCCACAGGAAGGCCGCGTTGTGGTCTTCCAGGTCGAGATTCAGTATCCGCTTGATCTCGGATAAACGGGAGCTCACTCTCGTTTATCTAGATTATCGGGATTGGAATGACAAGGCTTCCCACGCTCTGGTTCGTGCCCCTGTCGGCACATCGCGCACCACCTGCTGGAAGCACGGCACCGGCACCGTCATCTCGCAGCAAGCGCGTAATTGGTGTTACCATTTCTAGCGGCAATGTGGACAGCAAGGCCTACCGCTTGGTCTTCGCGCTCGCCGGGGCGGATCTGGTCTATCCCATCACGGCGTTTCGCATTGCGCGCGACCGACGGAGGAAGCCATGAAGAAGCGCACCTATCGATCGCTGGACCAGCTCGTTGAGAACGAGCCGGTCGAGTTCACGCCGGCGGAGCGGCTCCGCAAAAACTTCCGGAAGATTGCCGCCGATGCGGACGAGCGTTTCGGCCCGCACGTATCGCTGCGCCGTGGCCGGCCCCGGAAGGGCGAGAAGGCAACCGGCACGGTCGCCAAGAGTGTGAAGCAGACACCCGGGTTTTGGACCGCGATGGCTGCCAAGGCGAAAGCCAAGGGACTCACGCTACACGAGGCCATGCGCCAAGCGCTACGCGAGTGGGTCAACGCGCGGTGAACGGCCTTGGACATTTGGCGGCTGACTCCGGAGATGGCGCGGCCGTCTCGGCGACCGCAAAGGCAGCCGACCAGTAGACGTCGGACTGCGTGCAACTGCACGCTCGCGTGTCCCCGGAACCATCGACCGTACACCCCGTCTGACAGCTCGTGTTGAACGCCGTATCCACGCAGGGAGGTGAGGGCGACGGCCCACAGTCCGTCACACTCGCATCGAAGATGCTCTCCAACTGCTGTATCGAGGGCAACCGCCAGTCGCAGTGTCCGGTGAAGCACGGCGGCCTGTTCAGGGTCGCCAGGAAGTCGGTAAAGGCGGTGCCATCCCCTGCCGTCCCCGTGGTGCTCCAGGTGTAGAGCTTGTCCTGGTCGTGGATGCCGCCAGCGTCATCCTTCTTCTCCCACATCAGGCCGGTGTTCGTGTCGGTGATCGTCCCGTCGCCGTTGTCGTGGCTCGTGCTCAGCGTGGGGGTCGCGGTCTGAGTCGGCGTGGGAGTCGGTGTCGACGTAGCCGTAGCGGTCCCTGTTGAGGCAGGCGACCCCGTCGCGGTCTGAGTCGGCGGCGGCGTGCTCGTCGGCGTAGCGGTCTCCACAGGAGTGTTCGTCGCCTCGGGGGGGCACCCGGTCAGGGCATTGTTGACGGCTGCAATGATCTCATTGATTGTGATCTCGCCATCACCGTTGGCATCGCCCGCGCCACACGTGGCAACGTCGCTGGAGCCCAGCGCGATGTTCACCATCGTGATGAGGTCGTTGATGGCGACAGCACCGCTGCCGCTGCAGTCGCCGACACACTGGCCACGCGCCCGCGCCGTGTCGCCGCACAGCACCGCGGCGCACACTGCCACTGTTACAATCGATTGCCGCATGATGCCCCCAGCAAATTGGGAGTGTCGATAAACTGGATGTTGCGTGCGGCTGCCCTCGCCGGGGAATAGAAGAGGCCGTCTCAAAACCTCTCTGGTGGTACAGGCAAGATGCCTATACCACCAGATTTTCTTTGACCTGCGATGGAGACATGGTTGTATAGGCTTCCAGCCTGTACCTTTTGAGACAGCGTCTAGAATTCCCCGGCTGAAGCCGACTGCAAACGCAGAGTTCGAGTCCCCTTCAGGGGACTTTTTCGCGACTCAGCCGGGGAATTCATTCCCCGGTCGCCGAACGGCTGACTCGTGGTCACTGCGCTCTCCAGAAAATCGATACTCTCAACAAGCCACAGCGCGGGATGGAGGTGACGGCACTTGACCCACTAGTGAGGTCCGACCCTACGACACGCAACGCTGCTGCGAGAACCGCTTATCGACTTGCTCTCAGCTTCTCGGCCGAGGTCGCGGTTGCAACGCGGCTTCGCCATCCAGCTCTTCACTGATCTCTTCCAATGTCTTGCCGCGCGTCTCCGGCGCGTAGCGCAGCACGATCACCGCGCCGATCACCGGACCGATCGCCATGACACCGACGGCCCGCGGGACGCCGATGGGTCGGCGAGCCAGCCGATGGCGAACGGTGTGACGATCTCGGTGAAGCGGCCGAAGAGATTGGTGGCCCAGCTATAACCCGTGGCGCGGATCTCTAGATCCGCGGCAAGAAGACGTCGTTGACTCTGATATGCCCAATCGGGCATACCTGATTCGTGCGCATCAGATACTATCGCTCCCTGCGAGGAGACGAGCCGGTGCGCGCCTATGTCGCTGGCTTGCCAAGGCGTGAACGAGACGACTGGGACGAAGCGCTGACGTTGCTAGGACTGTTCGGGCTGGAAGCGCCGGTGTCATTACGTCAGTTGGAAGGGAAGCTGTGGGAGATTCGAATAGGACGTCACCGGGTTGCGTACGTAATCGTCACCGGGCTCGAAATGGTACTGTTGCACGCATTCAAGAAGCAGGGACAGCGGACAGCACGAAGCGACATCGATCTGGCTGTGCGACGAGCTAAGGAAGTTCTTGGAGGTCCTCCATGAAGAAGACGAAGCGCCCAAATCGGCACATCGGTCGTGACGCCCTCGCCGACGTGCGGGCGCGGACGAAGCGAAACCCGCGACTGCGAGCACGGATCGACGCTGCCGTCGCGCGGGCGACGATCGCTGTGATCGTCAAGCGGGCTCGGACCGTGGCCGGTCTCACGCAGGCGCAGCTTGCGGTGCGTGCCGGGACTACGCAAGCGGTGATTGCCCGCATCGAGGGTGGGAAGGCGTTCACCGCGTCGCTAGACTTGCTGGACCGGATCGCCCGCGCGCTCGGTGGACGACTTTCCGTCGAGTTCGAGGGCATACGGACGCGGGCGGCGTAGGGCGCAATGCAACGCTGCTGCGAGAACCGCTTATCGACTTGCTCTCACCTTCTCGGCCGCGGTCGCAGGTTGCAATGCTGCTTCGCCATCCAGTTCGTTGCTGATCTCCTCCAACGTCTTGCCGCGCGTTTCGGGCGCGTAGCGCAAGACGATCACTGCGCCGATCACCGGACCGATTGCCATGACACCCACCGCCCACGGGATGCCGATGCGGTCGGCGAGCCAGCCGATGGCGAACGGTGTGACGATCTCGGTGAAGCGGCCGAAGAGGTTGGTGGTCCAGCTATAGCCGGTGGCGCGGATCTCAGTGGGAAACAGCTCCGTTGCGAACGTGCTGGTCGACGCGTTCGCACCGAGGAAGCAGACGATGGTCACCGACATCAGCGCCATCTGCATGAGCTGCCCGCCCGAGTCGACTTGGAAGAGCGTGAAGATGCTGGCGGCCGCGCCGAAGTAGTACAGCGCACACGTCAGCCGGCGGCCGAACCGGTTCATGCAGAAGCCCGCCAGCGGCGCACCCACCAGGAAGCCAACCAGGTAGCCGGCGGCGACGACGATCGTGTACTGCTGCGGGCCGTAACCGAGATCACGCGAGGCGTGGATCGTCCAAAAGGTCACCGCCGGGCTGGTCACCAAATGGTTACAGTTCCAGATCAACGTGACGAGCAACGACCGCTTGCGATAGCGGCGCTGAAACGGCAAGCGCATGCCGGCGAGTTGCTCGCGCCACGAGTTGTGCGTGCCGCCGCTCTGCCGCAACACTTCGAAGCGGCGTGTCTCCCGCATGCCGAGCCGGAAGAAGAACACCAACACCACCGGGATGAGCCCGAGCAGATACATGGTGCGCCAATCGTACTGCGCGAGGACCAGGCGCGCGGTGAGGAAGGCGACGATCGTCCCCAGCGCGCCGATGCCTCCCAGCAGTGCGATCCCGAAGCTGCGCCAGTTCGTCGGGTACTCCTCGCCGATGATGATCAGCGCGAGCGCAAACTCGGCTGCCAGGAAAATGCGCGCGCAGAACTGCCACAGCGTGAAAGCCTCGATGCTCTGCGACAGCCCGGTGAGGCCGGTGAACAGCGCGTAGCCGAGGATCGTCGTCGTGATCACGGCGCGCCGCCCGAAACGATCGGCCAGCATGAGGATGAAGAACGAGATCACCGCGCCGATGCGGATGATCATATTCACCAAGCCCCACTGCGTGTTGTTGAGCCCGTGGAGCTGCTGAATCATCGGCGCCACCGTGGAGAGGATGGCGAGGTTGAAGGCGTCGAAGACGGTCGCCGAGACCAGCATCGCCATGAGCGCCCAGAGGTAGGGCGTCATCTGCGAGACTTCGGGCGTCGACGGCCGAGACGTCATTGCGGATTGCGGAGTGCGGATTGCGGAATGCTTAGATCACGGATCCTGTCTGTCTTTCTTTCAATCCGCAATCCGAAATCCGCATTCCGCATTCGGTTCACTTACCCGTCCAGCACGGCGTGCGTTTGGCGACGAACGCCGACATGCCTTCCTGCGCATCCGCCGCGAGCGCGTTCATGCTCATCACCTCTTTGGCGTAGGCATAGGCCTTCGGTTGATCGAGATCGATCTGCGTGTAGAACGCCTGCTTGCCGATGGCCACGGTGAGGCTGCTCGCTTCGGCGATCTGCTCGGCAAGCAGCTGCGTGGCTTCCTCGAGCTGGCTCGCGGGTACGACGCGGTTGACCAGGCCCCACTCCATTGCGGTCGGTGCATCAATGGCCACGCCCGTCAGCAGCATCTCCAGGGCGCGTTTGCGACCAACTGCACGCGTGAGGGCCACCATCGGCGTCGTGCAGAACAGGCCAATCTTCACTCCCGGAGTCGCAAAGCGTGCAGCGTCGGCAGCGATGGCGAGGTCGCAGGTCGCCACCAGCTGACATCCCGCGGCGGTGGCGATGGCGTGCACGCGTGCGATGACCGGTTGCGGGATCTCCTGAACGGTGGTCATCAGCTGCGTGCACACATCGAAGATGTGCCGGTACGTGCCGATGTCGCGCCCGGTCATCTCGCGCAAATCGTGGCCGGCAGAGAAGGCGGGTCCGTTGGCGGCCAAAATGATACCCCGCGTTTGCTCCTGCGCCGACATTTCGCGGAACGCCGCAATCAGCTCGGTCATCATCCCCAGCGACAGCGCATTGCGCTTCTCCGGACGGTTCATCGTGATCGTTGCGACCGGCCCCTCATGCACCTGCAGGTGTTCGTACGCCACGGCGGATCCTCCTTCGGTGCGCTGAGCCTAGCACAACCATCGCGATCGAGGAGAGCGCGCCGCCCTCCTTTTGTACCCTGGTGCCCCGTGCTACACGCGGCATTCGGGAGGAACGCACATGGCTTCAACAAGCGAGAAGGTCGTTCAGGAATTCTGCGCCGCGTGGGCACGCAAGAACATCGACGAGTTGCTCGGCTTCTTCACGCCCGATGCGATCTATCACAACATGCCGCTCGAGCCGCTGAAGGGCATCGATGCCATTCGTGAGACGATCAACATGTTCGCCGCACCGGCGGAGAGTATCGAGTTCGAAATGCGCGGCATCGCGTCGGCAGGCGACACCGTCTTCACGGAGCGCGTCGACCATTTCAAGATGATGGGAAAGACCATCAGCCTCCCGGTGGCCGGCGTCTTCGAGGTGCGCAACGGCAAGATCGCCGCATGGCGCGACTACTTCGACATGCAGACATACATGAAGCAGACGGGGTGAAAGAATTGGGTCAGTGAATCACTGAGTCAGTGAGTCATTGCCTTTCAATGAACCAATGACCCGATGATTCAGTGACTCAGTTGCAAGCCGGGGAGTGAGACATGAGCTACGAAACGATCAAGTACGAGGTCGCCGATCACGTCCTCACCATCACGTTGAACCGTCCGGACAAGCTCAACGCGTTCACGGCGCAGATGTGTATCGAGCTGCTGAAGGCCTTCGATCAGGCTGATGCGGACGACGAGGTGCGCGTGGTCATCGTGACCGGCGCGGGACGCGGCTTCTGCGCCGGGGCCGATCTGAGTACCGGTGGCGACACCTTTAACGCCACTGCGCAGGGCCGCGCCGACACGGTGGAGACGCACCGCGACGGCGGCGGCCTGGTGTCGCTGCGCATCTTCGAGTCGAAGAAGCCGGTGATCGCCGCGATCAACGGACCCGCAGTTGGCGTTGGCATCACCATGACGTTGCCAATGGATATTCGCATCGCGTCGACCGCAGCCCGCATGGGATTCGTGTTCGCCCGCCGCGGCATCGTTCCCGAGGCGTGCAGCAGCTGGTTCCTGCCGCGCGTCGTCGGCATCAGCAAGGCAGCCGAGTGGGTGTACACCGGTCGAGTGTTCAGCGCGGAAGAGGCGCTCGAAGCGCGGCTCATCAGCAAGCTCGTGGCGCCCGAGGAGCTGTTGCCCACCGCCACCGCTCTGGCCCGCGAGATCGCCGACAACACCTCGGCGGTCTCCGTCACCCTGTCGCGTCAGCTCTTGTGGCGTATGCTCGGTGCCGACCACCCGATGGAAGCACACAAGGTGGATTCGCAGTGCATCTTCTGGATGGGCCGCTCACCCGACGCCTACGAAGGCGTCACTTCGTTCTTGCAGAAACGGCCCGCGCACTACGCGATGAAGCCGAGCACCGACCTGCCGCCGTTCTATCCGTGGTGGTCGGAGCGCCGCTTCAAGTAGGAAGGTCTCGCGGCAGCCTGTCGGACTTGGCAGCCCGCAGCGACCCATCGGGGAGCGGACCATAGAAATGACGCTGGCCGCAGGCCTTACCCCACCGCACTGTTCGCCGAGCTACGCGCCTGCGGGCGCGACGTGCGTCGATGCCGCCGCCGCTTGCGGAGGCACACGCGTCCCGGGACGCGTACGTTGTTGCGGACACGTGGGAGGATTTCGCCCGGTGCACGGTGCTCCTGCTTCATTCTCTTCACCGTCGCGCGTACCGCGTGCGGATCGAGGCCAAACGTCTCGCACAGCACGACGAAGGCGAACGGCGAATACCTCCGGTTCGAGTTGAGCCAATCCTCGGCCTCCGCTTGCACGAGGCGCGAGCCGTTGAGATAGCTGCGGATGCCGTCGTCAAACACGGCCAGCATGAGTGCCTTGGTTCCGGTGAGTTGGGCGCGTGACTCGCCGCTAGCCACTGGGTTGAGCCGGAGGATCTCTAGCGCGTCCTCGTCGCGCGTCGCTCCGGCATCGTATGCGAGGTGTGTGTCGTATGCGTTCATGCCCAGCGTAGAGAGCAGCGGGTGTGCCAGCGCAGTCGACGGAGAAGCCGTTGTCTGACGTGGCTTTTTCAGCGGAGTCACGTGGAAAACCGCTGGTTCAATTCGGACGTCGGTGGTTCAATGGGACCGTCACGCCCCGGCGCGATGGTCGGAGAATGAAGCTCTTGCGCGAGTACGACACGCGCGCAAAGCTCGGGTGCTCCTATTGCTGCCCGCGAAGGTTCGCCCTCTTCTGGCGGAGTCTCGAAGGGTTGCTTTGAAGAGGACCGACAGTCTCTGCTACGGAGGATGCCCAATGCGTGTTCGTCGATACCTGACTTCCTTTGCGACTCTTGCCCTGTGCACCGCCGCACTGCCGGCACTGGCGCACAGGGAGCGCGACATCGCCTCGCCAATTCGCCCCGGCCCGGTGCCGCCAATCGATCGGGTGGGTGAGAGACACATCGTCGTCTGCAAGCCGACGTCGAAACCGTCCGACGAACGGTTGCACGACATTGAGACCCGGCTGGAGACGGCAACCGGCGACGCACTGGCGCAAGCGCGGAAGGAGCGCGCGGCGTGGGATCGCAATACGCAGCTGTTCAACGAATGCTGCTTCCAGCACATTCAGGATGCCGTCAACGCAGCCGGGGATGACACCGACATCTTCGTGCTTCCCGGCGTCTATCGCGAGGAACCGAGTCGCGCCGCACCGACGAGCACCCGCGGCGATCTGCTGAACGGCAGCTACTCGTACGAGTACCACCAGGCGCATCCCAACGATGCCAACCTGATTGCGATCCTCGGCAAGCACAACCTGACGCTCGAGGGAACGGGTGCGAGTCCGCGCGACGTGATCATCACGGCGGGCTTCATCAAGGATGTCGTCATTCGCGCCGACCGCGTCACCGGCTTCATCGCGCGCAACTTGTGGGTGAAGGACGCCAACGAGCACGGCCTCTACACCGTGGATTCAGACGGCTACATCTTCGACCGCGTCATCGGTTCGTACAGCAAGGCGTACGAGCTCTTCGGCTTCGCATCGGACAACGGATTGATGACCGAGTGCGAAGCCTTCGGCGGCGGCGACTCCGGCTACTACATCGGTGGGGCACCTGACACCCACGAGCTCGGGCGCTACAGCCAGACCATCCGCAACAGCAAGATGTACCACAACGCTCTTGGGTTCTCGGGGACGCAGGGGAACTCGGTGCTGATCACCGGCTGCGACGTCTCCGACAACGCCATCGGCATTTCCTTCGATAGCGAGAACGACCACCCGAACTTTCCGCAGCGCTACTCGGTGGTCGAGAACAACGACATCCACGACAACAATTTTGATATCTACGCTGCAAGCGCGGACGTACCGTCCGCCGGCCCGAACTACGACTTCTTCCGCTATCCGGTTGGCACAGGCCTGTGGATCGTCGGCGGCTTCAACAACATCGTTCGCAACAACCGCATGTACAACAACAGCCGCTTCGGCGTGATCCTGGCCAGCAACATCTTGGAGCACCCGCGGCCCGCCAAGATCGGCGCCAACTCGTTCATCGACAACCTCATGGGCACCGCCGCGGGCAACGGCGCAGGCCCCAACAGCACGGCCTTCCTCCCGCATACGACGGCGTACGCACCCGGCGGCAGTGACTTCTTTTGGGATGGCACCGGACCCGACAATTGCTGGGGACCGCTCGCAGGGGTGATCACTGATCCGAGCCCGATTCCCGGCCCATGTCCGTTCTCCAACCCGGGTGGGCCGCTCGCGCTCACCAAAGCGCAGGTCCTCCTCGCTTGTTCCTTAGATCCCATTTTCGGCACGAACCCCCCGCAGTACCAGACGAACGACGGTGGGGGTGCCTTTCCGTGTCCGTGGGGTCACCTGAACCTTGCGCCGTACGAGAGCAGCGATGAAGCGCTGTGTGAGAACGGTCAGATCGACATCGGAGAGGATTGCGATAAGGGCGCCGCGGACGAGGGTACCTCGCCGAACCTCGGCGGGCAGACATGTGAAAGCCTCGGCCACGGAACTGGAACGCTTGCCTGCGACGGCTTCTGCCAATGGGACGTGAGCGGCTGCAGCAATCCGAACCCGTTGCCGACGCCCACACTGGCGGCCGGCTGCCCCGTGCCGCCCACACCAACGCCCACACCGATCGCCACACAGACGCCCAAGCGGTGCATCGGCGACTGCAACGGGGCCGGTGAGGTGACCATCGACGAGTTGCTCACCATGATCAACATCGCTCTCGGTGACGAGCCGCTGTCCAACTGCACCGTAGGGGACAGCAATCACGATGCGACGGTCAGCATCGACGAGATTCTGGCCGCGGTAAAGAGCGCGCTGGACGGGTGCTGAAAAGGACTGACCGCTTCCGCAGGGTGGGCACTGCCCACCGTTCTTTCGCCGCGCCAGAAGAGACGCTGGGCGCAGCCCGCTAGATCTTCCCGCGGGCTTGAACTATAGCCGACACAAGTCTGCGCTAGGAGGGTATGGATGCGTCTCAAGGACAAGGTTGCCGTCATCACCGGAGCGGGGCAGGGCATAGGCCGTGCCTACGCAAATCGTTTCGCGCGTGAGGGCGCCAAGATCGTCGTCGCGGAGATCAATGAGGAGATCGGCCGGCGCACCGAGCAAGAGATCACAGCGGCGGGGAGCGACGCGCTGTACGTCAAGACCGATGTCTCCAACGAGGACAGCTGCAAGGCCATGGCCGCGCAGGCGGCGGAGCGCTTCGGGCGCATCGATATCCTGATGAACAACGCGGCGATCTTCCACGGACTCGACACCCAAGATTCCTCGCTGGCGTACTTCAATCGGATTCTCTCGGTGAACCTCACGGGCGTCTGGCTGTGCATACGCGCCGTCGAGCCGTACATGAAGCGTCAGCACAGCGGCAAGATCATCAATCAATCATCAACCGCGGCGTTCATGGGCAACGTCGGCGCAGTCGACACGTCCGATCCCGACAAGCCGTCGCCGCCGTTCCACTACAGCGTCGCGAAGATGGGGGTGAACGGCCTGACCAAGTACTTCGCCGGCGCACTCGGTCCCTGGGGGATCAACGTCAACGCCATCGCGCCGGGGGTCACCATGACCGAGGCGACGAAGACGGTCGTGCCGGAAGAGATGCTGAGCATGTTGGTGATGTTCACCGCGCTGAAGAAGCCGTTGCAGCCGGAGGATCTGACGGGCACCGCGCTCTTTCTGGCATCGGCGGACAGTGACATGATGACCGGGCAAGTGTTGGTGGTGGATGCCGGCATGATCATGCTGGGATGAGAGAAGCCGTCAGCCATCAGTGGTCAGCTTTCAGCAGGAGGTAAGACTGATGTACGAGAACTTCAAGCGGATCTTGGTGACGACGGACTTTTCCGAGTCGGGCGATCACGCCATCGGCCACGCCTTCCGCATGGCTGCGGACCACGGGGCCGAGGTGGTGCTCTGCCACATCGTTGAGATGATCGTCGCGCCCAATCCCCTCTACGCGCAGTACTACCCCTCCGACTTGCTCAGCCCCGAAATCCAGCAGCGGGCCGAACAGGACGCCCAACAGGCTCTACGAGAACGGGTCCCGAAAGAGGAGGCGCTCGCCAAGGTGTCCTTCACAACGCTGGTACTGCACGGCCTTCCGGCCGACGAGATCATCCGCGCCGCGGAATCGCGTGACGTGGATCTCATCGTCATTGCCACGCACGGCCGCACCGGGCTCAAGCACCTCTTCCTGGGCAGCACCGCGGAGCGCGTCATCCGCCACGTGCACTGTCCGGTGCTGGTTGTGCGCTGAGGCGCACACCAGCACCGAATGGTGAATGGTTAATGCTGAATGGTGAATTGAGGACAATGCGGTCCGCTGCGCGGACCTAGTCTCAGTCATTCACCATTCAGCATTCAGCATTCACCATTGGAAGCGCGTCAGCGCTGACAATCTGGGCAGTAGAAACTGCTGCGGCCGGCGTGCACCACGCGCCGCACCGGTGTGTGGCAGCGCAGGCACGGCTTGCCGGCGCGGTCGTAGACTTTCAAGCGCAGCTGAAAGTAGCCGGGGCGTCCGTCGCCGTCGCGGTAGTCGGAGATCGAGCTCCCGCCCAGCCGGATTGCGCTGTTGAGTACCGCGCGCGTTGCGTCGAGAAGCCGCTTCAACTCGATGCGGGTGAGGCGCCGTGCTTGGCGGCCCGGGCGGATGCCGGCGCGGAACAGGATCTCGTTGGCGTAGATGTTCCCGATGCCGCCAAGGGCGCGCTGATCCATCAGGAGGTTCTTCACCGGCTTCTTGCGGCCGCGGGCCAGCGCCGCGAGGTCACTGACCGAGAAGGCATCAGCTAGCGGATCGGGTCCGACGTTGCTCAGCTCAGGGAGCTCGTCCGGTCGGCCGACACGCATTAGCCCGAAGCGGCGGGGATCGTTGAAGGTGACTTGCCTGCCATCGGAGAGTCGAAGCGATACGTGGTCGTGCGTCGCCAATGGCGTATCGGCGGTCTGGAGCAGCAATGCGCCGCTCATGCCTAGATGGGCGAGCAATGCCTCGTCGCCCGACAGCTTGAAGAGCAGATACTTCCCGCGGCGCTCGATCCCACGAATCTCGCGCCCGATGAGTCGCTCCGCGAAGTCGGCCGCAACGCGTCGTCGCAGGCGCGGCTCGCGGACCTCTACGGCTTCGATGCATGCGCCGACGATCGACAGCAGCGAGCGCCGAACGGTTTCGACCTCGGGCAGCTCAGGCATGGCAGAGGGGGGGGATCTTCGTAGCGGCAGGTTTCAAACCTGCCAGGCGGTGGGGGGAAGCGGGTCTGAGACCCGCCGCTACAAACGGACTCATCGATGTCCCTCTGCCGCAGAGGACGTGCGGTTACTGAGCGCGTCACTCAAGGCCGCGAATTCCGCGAGGCTGAGCGTCTCCGGCCGTCGCTTCGGATCGATGCGCGCGGCGTCCAGCGCCGCCACCGGATCGTCGCAGACGGCACGCAGACTGTTCGCCAGCTGCTTGCGCCGCTGGTTAAAAGCGGCCCGCACGACGCGGTTGAGGAGCAGAGGATCGATCA
>JBGQHM010000175.1:0-13377 GCA_041497995.1 Binatia bacterium
ATTTCGATGAGTTGCGTCCGGCGAGCGGCGGCAGTGAGCCGTCCCCTCGCGACTGATGAATTTCGCTGCAGCATGTTGACATGGGTACTACGCTCGCGTAGGTTACGCAACCGTAGGCTACGACAACGTAGCCGTAGCCACCGAAGAAGGCGCGGCCACAGGGGAGACGGGAAATGATGGAAACAACCGCTAGCCAGTACGAGCAGCACACGGTCCAACACTACGCGCGCGAGGTGCGTGCCCACCTGCCGGCAGCAGTCTTTCGGCGGACGCCCAGCCGCCTGCTCTGGCTGCCGCTGCATCTCGGCATCATTGCCGGCATGGCGGCGGTGGTCATCATGGCGCACCCGCCATGGTACGTGAACGTGCTGTGCGCGATCGTCGCCGGCCACAGCTGGGGGTGCTTGGGATTCCTGGCGCACGAGGCAATGCATCACGCGCTGGTGCAGAACCGTCTGATCGAGCGGCTCGTCGGGTACTGTGGCTTCGGCCTCTACGGCCTGTCACCGGCGCTGTGGAGCACGTGGCATAACCAGGCACATCACGGCAACACCGGCAAGCGGGTCGCCGACCCTGATGGCTTCGGAGATCTGCGCTTCTGGCAGAAGAACGCCGTGGTGCGCGCGCTCGAGACGCTCACCCCTGGCTCTGGGTACAAGCGCAGCGGCGCCTTCTTGTTCATCTGGTTCTCGCTGCATTCGCTGCTGGTGTTGGTGTTTCACAGTCAGCGCAACGACTACTACAGCCGCGTCTCACGCCGGGTCGTGTACGCGGAGTCGGCCGCGATGCTGGCCTTCTGGGTCACGGTCGCGTACCTGGTCGGTCCCTACGCCTTTCTCTTTATCTACGTCGTCCCCGTCCTCGTCGCCAATGCGGTGGTCATGTCGTACATCTCCACCAACCACTTTCTGAACCCGTTGACGGAGACCAACGATCCGCTCGCCAACGCTCTGTCGGTGACCAACCCACGCTGGCTCGAAGTGCTGCACTTGCAGTTTGGCTACCATGTCGAGCACCACGTCTTCCCCACTCTCAGCGGTCGTTACGCGCCGGCCGTTCGTGACGCACTCGTGCACCTCTACGGTGACCGCTACCTGACGATGACCCATGCACGCGCGCTGCGACTGCTGTACACACGGCCGAAGGTGCACGCGACGCACGACACGCTCGTGGATCCGCGGACCGGCGCCGTCTTCAACGCCCTAGCGCCGGGCGATCTGTCGATGGCGGCGTTATAGACTGCGGGGTCTGCGAGAAGGATTAGCTGCGCCGCGCGTCGACGCTCCAGATTCCAGAACCGTGTGCGGCAATGAACAGGAATATGAAGCAATAGAGCACGGCGAGCTCGCCCTGGTTCGAGATCGGCAGCAGCGCCTTCGTGCCGTGGGCCAGCCAATAGGCCGCCGCCATCAGACCGCTGGCGATGAACGCCGCCCAACGCGTCAGCAACCCGAGCGCGACGAGCGCGCCACCCACCAGCTCGATCGAGCCGGCGCCGTAGATCACAAAGGCCGGCGCCTCAGGCGGTGGTGCGGTTGGAAAGTGAAAGAGCTTGGAGAGCCCATGACACAGAAAGAGCCCGCCCGTGATGATCCGCAGTAGTGCATAGGTCTGCGCGCTGTAGGGTCTCATGAAGTCCGCCATCCTCGCACCTCCCTCTTTCCCGCGCACTATCATGTCGCGGCTTTTGAAAACACCCGCCGCGCCGCCTCGACAGCCGCAATTGTGCCGGGCTAAGTAGCGTCCGACATGGGCGCGTTCCTCAAGCCGCTTCCGGAAGTGACTCCCCTACCGCCGCGAGCGGCGGGACTCCTGCCGTGGGTTGGCGCTGGGCTGGGGCTACTGCGCAACCCGTCGGAGTTCTTTCGCCGCACCCGGGAGCGTCTCGGTGACACCTTCATCCTCGATGCGTTCGGCTATCGACTGTTCTGCATGTTCTCGCCGCGCGGCGTGCAGCAGCTCTATGCCCTTGCCGAAGCGCAGGCGAGCTTCGGTCTGGCCACCTTCGAGCTGGTGCTCAAGCGCAAAGTGCCGATCGAGTTGCTCGCCGGCCGCCGCACGCTGCCGCACAACCTCTTCGGGCGCCAAGAGACAGAGGACTATCTCGATTGCCTCGAGGAAGCCGTGCGCCTGCAAATCAACGAGCTCGGGGAGCACGGCCGTTGCGAAATCTTCACGACCATGCGGCGGCTCGGTCACCGCCTCGGGCTCTCCTGCTGGGCGGGTCGCGAGGCGGCGGCACCGCCGTATCTGGATCGGCTGATTCCGCTCTTCGAGCAGCTCGATTCCGGCGACTCCTTCGTACGGCCGGCGCAGGCGTTCGTCACCATGGCGACGCGCAAGGTGCGCGAGCGCCACGCCATGCGGGGCATCGAACGGATGTTCGCGGAGATTCTGCAACGGCGTCAGCGTGTCGGGACACCGGTCGGGGACTACCTGGAGCGCATCAATAATGCGTTCGCCGATCTGCCGCCGGGCGAGCGTGAGATCAACACGGCGCGCGACGTCATGGTGCTGCACATGGGCGCGCAGTCCAACCTCTACGCGGCGCTGGCGTGGACCCTGGCCAACCTCCTGCTGCACCCCGAGCATCTGCAGCGCGTGCGCACCGGTGACGACGCACTGTTGGAGCAGTGCGCCAACGAGTCGATCCGCATGGCGCAGCGCTCGATCACGCTGCGGCAGGTGCTGTCGCCGCTCACGCTGTCCGTCGAATCCGGCACGTACGAGCTGGCACCCGGCGTGATGCTGACGACGATGCTCCCGGTCAACAACACCAGCGCGGCGCCCGGCCTCGACTACTTCGACCCGCGACACTACGACGGCCGCCGTCTGGCCAGGGACGTGCCGCTGCCCGCCCGAGAGTTGGTGAGCACTTTCGGACACGGCATTCATTCGTGCCCGGCGCAGCGCTTCTCGATCTCGGCCATCCGGATTGCGATGCGTCGGCTCGTCGAGCGTTACGACTTGCAACCGCACTTCACGGCGGTGACGCCGCGGTCGCACCAGATTGGCGGCGTCGCGCGCGCCGCTCACCCGTGCGTCGTATCGTACGCGCGACGCGCGTGAACGACGCGGGTGCGCCGCGCACGCTCATCCCAGGATGACGCGCACTCGGTGAGTGGCGCCGTCGTCGCTCAACGGAATCGGCGCGCCGGTGCCCGCCAGCAGCACGCCGTCGACCTCCACACGGGTGACACCGCGGCTGACGCCGCGTGGATTCTCCACGGCGATGTCGTAACGCGCGGAGTAGTAGCGGAACGCAAGCTCGAAGCGGCGCCAGGCCGTCGGGATGCACGGGTCGAGGAGCAGCGTCGCGCCGCGCACGCGGAAGCCGAGGATCCATTCGAGGCCCGCCCGATACATCCACGCGGCCGAGCCGGTGTACCAGGTCCATCCGCCGCGCCCAACGTGCGGGGCAGTAGCGTACACGTCGGCAGAGACGACGTACGGCTCCACCTTGTAACGATGCACGGCGGCCCGCGTGTTGGCGTGATTGATGGGATTCAGCATCGACAACAGGTCAAAGGCCTGGTTGCCGTCGCCGAGCATCGCGAAGGCAATCACCGACCACAGGGCCGCATGGGTGTATTGGCCGCCGTTCTCGCGGATGCCGGGCGGGTACCCCTTGATGTACCCTGGGTCGAGCCGCGTCTGGTCGAACGGCGGAGTGAAGAGGAGAAGGAGTCCATCCGTGCGCCGCACGAGCTGCTCGTCCACCGCCGCCATGCCCCTCGCACTGCGCGCGGGATCCGCGGCTCCAGAGATCACCCCCCACGACTGCGCAATCGAATCGATGCGGCATTCGTCGCTCGCTGCGGAGCCGAGCACCGTACCGTCATCGAAGTAGCCTCGCCGGTACCAGTCACCGTCCCAGCCTTCTCGCTCGAGCGACTCACGCAGCGCGCGAACGTGCTGGCGCCACAGCGTGGCACGCGGCAGCTCGCCGCGCGCTTCCGCCAGGGGAGCGAACGCCGAGAGTGCGGCGTGCAGGAACCAGCCGAGCCACACACTCTCGCCCCGACCTGCTTCGCCGACCCGGTTCATGCCGTCGTTCCAGTCTCCCGTGCCGATCAGCGGAAGTCCGTGCGCACCAGTCGTCAGGCTTCGATCAAGAGCGCGCGCGCAGTGCTCGAAGAGCGTGCCGCGCTCCTCGGCAACCATCGGCTGGAAATATGCCTCGGGCTCATCGGCGCGCAGGGCCTGGCCTTCGAGGAACGGAGCCATCTCGTCAAGTACTGCGAGATCGTTTGTGACCTTTACGTAGTTGGCTGCGACGTAGGGCAACCAGATGAGGTCGTCGGAGATGCGCGTGCGCACGCCCTGGCCCGATGTCGGCAGCCACCAGTGCTGCACGTCACCCTCGCTGAACTGCCGCGCGGCGGCGCGCAGCAGATGCGTTCGGGCCAGTTCCGGCTTCGCGAGCGTCAGCGCCATCACGTCCTGGAGCTGGTCGCGGAAGCCGTACGCGCCGCTCGCTTGGTAGAACGCCGAGCGCGCCCACAGCCGACAGGCGAGTGTCTGATAGAGCAGCCAGCGGTTGAGCAGGATGTCCAGCGAACGATCGGGGGTCTTCACCTGCACCGCACCGAGCACGTCGTCCCAATGCCGGATGACCGCGCCGAATACCGAGTCGAGGTCGGCAGTGCGATAGCGCGTGATCAAGGAGAGCGCGTCCGCCTTCGACGCCGCCTCGCCGAGAAAGAAGATGACCTCGGCCCAACCGTTCGGCTTGAGCTCGAGCTGCGTCTGCAGGGCACCGCAGGGGTCGAGACCGGCGCCGACTCGACCGGAGAGCGGCGCGCCGCCAGCCAGTGCGTCCGGGTGCTCGAGCGTGCCGTTGCGGCCGATGAATTCCGTCCGATCGCCAGTCCATGCGCGTTGCCGCCCGGCGAGATCAGCGAAGGCGACGCGCCCGCCGAACTCGTTGCTCCACGGATTGCGGGCCAGCATCGCGCCGGTCTCCGTATCCATCTCGGTTATGATGAACGGCGCCGAGGCGCCGCGCGACGTGCCGAGTACCCACTCGACGTACGCCGTGACCGAGAGGCGACGCGATCGGCCCGACTGGTTCTGGACCTTCAGGCGCACGATCTTGATCGGGTCGTCGACCGGCACGTACTGCAGCAACTCGAGTGCGATGCCGTGCGCGGTGTGCTCGAAACGGCTGTAGCCCTGGCCGTGTCGGGCGATGTATGGCCCGGCCTCCTCGCGAATCGGCAACGCCGTTGGCGTCCAGAGCGCTCCGTTATCTTCGTCGCGCACGTAGATCGCCTCTCCGGGGCGGTCACTGACCGGATCGTTCGACCAGGGTGTGAGCTGATGCTCGCGACTGTTGACGGCCCACGTGTAGCCGCTGCCCTCGGTCGACACGTGGAATCCAAA
The DNA here is from genome assembly GCA_041497995.1 of Binatia bacterium. GTDB lineage: Bacteria > Desulfobacterota > Binatia > HRBIN30 > HRBIN30 > DATKMS01. The sequence continues at coordinate 5,386 of JBGQHM010000175.1, forward strand.
TGAAGGGTTCGCGATCACGTTGATCCACGGCGCGGGGGTCCACTGCCCCTCGCCGAGGATCGTGACATACTCTCGCCCGCCACCGGTGAAACCTCCAAGGCCGTTGAAGAACTCAAGCTCCGATGGTGGCGGCGTTGCGGCGGGTGGAGGAGTCGACCTGCCCCGGACCACTTCCTTGGTCGCAAGGGGGGACGACAGCCGCCACAGCGATCGCGCCGCCACGGGCGCCGTCGGCAGCACGGCTTCCTCGAGGCGTTTCACCTGCTCGGCGAGGCTGCCGCGGCGACTCACGAGCGCCGCGCGCGCCGCGGTGCGGAGCAGGTTCCGCACGTCCAGCGAAATCAGGTCGGCGCGCAGGGCGAACACGTTACCGCGGGCGCCCTCTCCCTCAGGGCGCGGCCGCGACTGGCTTGTCCGCACCAGCGCCTCCACGGACGCTTGGAGATCCTGAGCGTATGAGGTGGGCCGTTCATTCAGGATCACCAGATCGACAGCCAGCTGCTTCAGGCGCCAGTATTCGTGGGCGCGGAGCAGCTGGCGAACGATCTCCAGCTCCTCGACTTCGTCGATCCGCACCAGGACCATCGCCACGTCGCCGGAGATCCCGTGGGCCCAGAGCGCCGACTGTCCACGCTCGTTGCGTTTGAGCACGTCGGACGACGGTCGCAGCGTGGGGTCGGAATAGAGCACGTGGTTGGCGAGCCGCTGGAAGAGCTGGGCTTCGTCGGGACCGATGCCGAGATGATGGAGCTGGACCTGGGCTTGCGTCCACGCCAGAGTCACCGCGCGTTCGAAGGCCGTCGGATCGAGGTGCTTATCGGCGAGGTCGAGCGCCTCGCTGCGCGACGGCGCGATCAGCGTCCAGAACGCCACGCGCGCCGTCGCGCCCGGCGGAATCCGCACGCGGCAGCGCAGGCTGAAGATGGGATCGAGTGTGGCGCCGACGGTGTTGGAGAGCGGACGGCCGTCGCTCACCGCGATCGGCTTGCGGATCTCGTGACCGCGCCCGAGAAACCGCGCCCGGTCGGTCTCGTATTGCTGATCGCCGACGCTCTCGCCCTCGACGACGGCGAGGTGTGCGGCCCAGACCTCGGGCTCTGCGGGCGCGCGCCGCCGCCGCGTGGCGAGCAGCGCGCCCACAGCGGCGACGAACTCCGTGTGCACGAAGAGCTTCGAGAAGGCCGGGTGGGCGGCGTCCGCCACGGGCGGTGCCAATACGATCTCGGCATACGAGGTCAGCTCGATCTCGCGGGCGCGGCTGCCGAGGTTCGACACCGATACGCGGCGCACTTCGGCATCGTTCTCCGCAGAGACCGCCAGCTCGAGCGCCGTCGTGATCGTCCCGTCGCGGCGGACGATTTCGGCACGATCCTCCGCGAACTCCACCTCGTAGCTGTCGGGCTCGACGCCGCTCGGTTGGTACCCCGCCGACCACGTATCGCCGCTGCGCGTATCGCGCAGGAAGACGTAGCTGCCCCAGGAATCGCACGTGGCGTCCTCGCGCCAGCGCGTCACGGCGAGGTCGCGCCAGCGACTGCATCCCGAGCCGGCCGCAGTGATCATCACCGCGTACCGTCCGTTCGATAGCAGGTGCGTTCGGGGAACCGGATCATGGGGAGAGTGGAACCGCCGCGGCAACCGCGGCACGAGGTCGCGCACGTTGGCGGCAGCCGTCACCTCTTCGGCGCGGGGGCGCGCGACCGCGACGTCGCGCGGCGTCCGTTCCTGCAGCAAGAGCTCGGTTGCTTGAATGATCGGCTCGGCGTGAAAGCGAGCCCGCATCGCCCCATCGTGGAGAGCGTTGTCGATCGCGACCACGGTCATCCCTTGATGATGCGCCATGTAGGCGCGGACGATCGCCACCGGCTCGTCTTCGGGAAGCCGCGTCGGTGTGTAGTCCAGCGCCTCGCAGAAGCCGTAGCTGCCACGGCCGCCGGCGGCAGCCAGCCGTGAGAAATTCTGCGCCGCGCCTTCCGGATCTACCATCGCCGCCAACGCTGTGGCGTAGGGAGCCACGACGGCGTCCTCGCTGAGCCCGCGTTTGAGGCCGAGGCCAGGCACGCCGAAATTCGAGTACTGATACGTCAGCTCCAGATCGCGCGCATTGTACGCGGACTCCGAGACGCCCCACGGCACGCCCAGCTCGGCGCCATATTTCATTTGCCTACGGACGACGAGGCGGCTGGTCTGCTCTAGCAGGCTGCCCTTCGGCGCGCGCATCACCAGTGACGGCATCAGGTACTCGAACATCGAGCCCGACCATGAGATGAGCGCCGAGCCGCGGTCGACCGGCGTCAGGGCACGCCCGAGCCGAAACCAGTGCCGCGCCGGCACGTCGCCCTTGGCGATGGCGACGAAGCTCGCCAGACGCGCCTCGGAGGCGAGTAGGTCATAACAGCTGGGATCGAGGCGACCTTCCACGACTTGGTACCCGATCGAGAGGAGCTGCCGCGCCGGGTCGAAGAGAAAACCAAACTCCATGGCATCGAACATGTTCCCGGCAAGCTCGCCCAGCGCCGTGAGACGCCGCTCGAGCGATCGGGCCGTGTGAGCGGACTGCTCGAACGCCTCGATCAGCGCGTCGGCGTGCACGAGCCGGTCGTCCCTGCCGTCGATCTGCGCCGCGAGCTCCGCCCGGTGTCGGGCCAGGATCTCGATGGCCATCATGCAGCGGTCCGGCAGATCAACTAGCGTTGGGATCACGTCGAAGCAGGATCGCAGCGCCTCCTCTGGAGAGCTGTGTCCGTCCGCTTCCGGCGTGCCGATGAGTGCGGCATCGCGAAAGACAAGCCGTGCCCAGGGCATCAACCGAGCGAGGTCGCGCGCGTGGCTCTCAATGGACGCGCGCAGCGCTTCCGCCCAGGTCAGCACGTCAGTGGCGGCGTCGGCGCGAGCGGCGTCGCCGAGTTCCTCGGTCAGGATCTGCGCGATGTCGGCGACGGTGTCGGCAAGGAGCACCAGTTCCGCCAGCTGTCCGGCCACGCCTGCCGGTGTGGAAGGAGCCGACCGGAGCGCAGCGGCGAGAGCGTCGAGGGCTTCGTGCAGCTGCTTGCGCGTCACCGTTTGCGTTCGCCGGTCGTCGGCAAGCCCACGCAGGCCTTCGTATGTGAGCCCCAACGCGTCCTCGATGCCGGGCAGCCAGTGCGGATTCACCACGGGACCCCGGATCATGTCCCGACAAGCGTTGCGCAGCGCGATCAGATGCCCCGCGAGGTTGCCGCTATCTACGGAGGACACGTACTTGGGCTCGAGCGGACGACGGTCGCGCGTGTCGTACCAGTTGTAGAAGTGGCCACGGAAACGCTCGAGCCCGTTCATCGTCTCGAGCGTGGCGTGCAGCCGCTCCGCCGCGTCGAGCGTACCCAGCCAGCCGAAGTCACGGGCGGCGACGACGGAAAGAAGGTACAGCCCGAGGTTCGTCGGGGACGTCCGATGGGCCACCACCGGCTTCGGATCCTCTTGAAAATTGTCGGGAGGGAGGCTGTGATCGTCCGCCGTCACAAACGTCTCGAAGAAGCGCCACGTGCGCCGCGCGATCAATCGCAGTGTATACGCGTTCGCAGCCGAGACCGGTGTCGGGCCTGCCACGGGTGGCGGGCGACTGGCAAACTGCGCGACCACCGGCGACAGCATCCACACGAGCACGAATGGAGTCGCGACCAGCCACGCCCGGCCGCCGGTGTAGGCGACGAGGACCGCTGCCGCCACGGCGAGCACGACGCCGCCGGCCATCCGCTGGTAGAAGCCGCGGACATCGAGCGGAAGACTGAACTTCGCCTGTGCCGCGGTGACCCACTCGAGCATGTGCCGCCGGCTCACGATGAGACGGAAGAGCGTGCGCGCGATGGCGTCAGTCATCACCCAGGCCTGATGCGCGAGGAGCGTCACCACGAATACGGTTTGTGCCAGCGCCAGCGCGAGATCCGCAGCGACCGCTAGCACGTGGCTGCGTTTCGAGATCCCCAGCCGTCGCGGTACGATCCCGGCGACAAACGGCAGGAGGGCGGGCAGCGCGAGCAGCGCGAGAATGCACGTGGTCCAGACTGCGGCCGCCGGGAGCGGTAGTGTCCAGCCTGCCAGGAACGCGAGGAACGCCGCCGGCGCCGACAGCGTGCGGCGCAGGTTGTCCATCATCTTCCAACGGCCGATCAGCGGAATCGCCCGCGTGGCGGCGTCATCCCGCGAGTCCCGCCCGCGCCCGAGAATCCAGGGCAGCAGTTGCCAGTCGCCACGTGCCCAGCGATGCTGGCGCGCCGCCGCCACATCGTAGCGCGCCGGGAACTCTTCAACGACCTCGATGTCAGAGACCAATCCGGCGCGCGCGAAGATCCCTTCCAGCAGGTCGTGACTCAAAAGGGTGTTCTCGGGGACCCTGCCTTTCAACGCGGCTTCGAAGGCATCCACATCGTAGATGCCCTTTCCGGTGTACGACCCTTCGCCGAGAAGGTCCTGGTATACGTCGGAGACGGCGGATGCGTACGGGTCCATGCCGCCGGGACCCGAGAAGACGCGTTGGAACAGCGATCCGTCACGACCGATCGGTAGCGTCGGCGTGACACGCGGCTGCAGCACGGCGTGCCCCTCGACGACGCGATGCGTGCGGGGATCGAGTTGCGGGCGGTTGAGCGGATGGGCCATCTTGCCCACCAGCCGCCGGGCAACGCCGCGCGGCAGTCGCGTATCGGCGTCGAGCGTGATCACGTAGCGGATGTCCGGTGGGATGACGAGCGGGCGGTCGCCGACGGTGAGGAAGGTCGTGTCGGTGGCACCGCGCAGCAATCGGCTCAGCTCATGGAGCTTGCCACGCTTGCGTTCCCACCCGATCCATTTCCGTTCGCCCTCGTTCCAAACCCGTCGACGATGCAGCAGGAGGAATCGTGGACCATCCGGCGCCGGTGGGTAGCGCCGATTCAAGTGTGCGATGCCCTCGGCGGCGGCGCCGACCAGCGCCTCGTCCCCCGGCGCACTCTCCGTGGCGGCGTCGGTCCAGTCGGAGAGCAGGGCGAAGCAGAGATCGTCCTCCGGACTGGCGAGGTGATGCACCTCCAGCCGCTCGATCTGCTCCTCGATCGCCGCTTGCGTGCTCAGGAGCATGGGTACGGCGAGCAGCGTGCGCAGGCTCGACGGTACCCCGTCGCGCAGCTCCATTCCCGGCAGCACCATCGCGCCGAACTGATTGGTTACGTGGCGGTTCACGAGCGCCACGGCCGCATCAGACGCCGGGACGAGGGCGAGCAACGCGAGCAGAGAGAGCAGCGCTCCGCCCCCTCCCGCCCCCACCACACCCAGCAGCGACAGCGCGAGGATGACGGCAGTAGTCGCCGCGATCGTGCCCAGGTACCCGAGGATCCCTGCGGCCGCGTAGGCGCGAACGAGCCAGTCCTTCATCGGAACACGGAATCCCAGTTCCCGCTCGAAGGCGCGACGCCCTTTCGAGATGAGGTAGTACCCGGGGTCCTGCTCCCGGCGATTGGTCGCGTCGTCGCCGCCGCGCGGCTCCCTCTGTTTCGCGCCTTGGGCGGCAAGCAGTGCGCGCTGTGCGACGGTGAGCTCCGGGTGTCCCGAGCCGCGCGCCAGCGCTTCGATCGCGTGCCGATAGTGATCCCGGGTTGCAAAGTCCATTGCTGCGAAGTCGCTGTCGGCGCGCAGCGCCGCATCGACGAGGCTGACGCTTTCGAAGAGCTCCGCCCAATCGACGGCGGACATGAGACGCATGCTGGTGATCACATTGCGGATGGTCACGTTCATCGCGCCCTGCCGCTGATGTTCTTCGCGCACGATCTCATCGCCGGTCGTTCCCTGGGCCGCCAGGCGTTCGTCGAGCCAGCGGAGCGTCGGCGTCACCGCCGGATCCTGGTCGCGCAACCGCTGGACCAGCTGGACCGCGAAGGCCCGCGGCAGGGCTGCCGACTCGAACGGTCGCAGGGTCGTCGCCGCCGCCTCGACCGCTTCGCTGCCGCTGCCCAAGAGCCAGTCGGCCAGGGCGTCGGCCTCTTCGCGCGCCGCGCGACTGCTCACGATGCGCTCGGCCGCGCGCCGCAGATTTTCGACCAGCACGATGCGCAGCGTGATCGCCACCGCCCAGAGCTCGCCGATCGTGAGCGGCTGCACACGCTGGTAGGCGCGCACGAACCGGCACAGCGTCTGCGGGTCGAACAGGCTGTCGGTGTGTGCGACGAAGGCCCACGCCAGTCCGAACACGCGCGGATAACCTTCGAGGGGCCCTTCCGCCAGCTTCGGCAGCTGGCGATAGAAGCCGCGGGGGAGATCGTCGCGGATCTCACGAATCTGTTCCTCTGCGATGTGAAAGTTGTCGACCAGCCACTCGGCGGCCGGGGTGATGGCGCGTTCCTCGTGAATGGCTTCGCCGATGGTGCGATAGGCGGCGAGCAGCACGCGGCCGTTGTCCCGGAGGCGTTTCGCTAGCTGGCGACCGGCCCCAGGCCGCGGCGTCACGCGCTGCGCCGCCGCCAGACTCTCCGCATGTTGCTCCAGGCGCTCGATACTGAACAATTCGCCGCGGATCGGGTCTTCGGGTTCCCGCGGGGGCGCCGTCGACAGACCTCTGAGGAGGGGATGGATTGAATGCTTCAATAGTGCCTTTCTGCTCGGTGAATGAGTCGCACCGAGCCGCAGGAACGTTCGTCGAACGGTCTCGTTCACACCGACCCGCACAATACCGTCGCGAGCGCCGCAAGCCCTCGAACGCGACTGCGTTCGTGGTGGGATGAACATAGCACGCCCGATGAGCACGCGCCCCTCGCGCAAGCAAGGGAACTACAGTCAGCCCATCGGGTCTGCCGATCAGCGTACGCCGCCTCGGTCCCAGCCCCGGATGATCCGGGAGTCGAGGCGTGTGATGCGCCAAGGTATTGTGGAAGGGGGTTGCCCCAGTGGGGCTCGTGCGTGTCAGAGTCGGGGCCGTTGGACCCCGCGCGCGGGCTCGGAACGTGTCAGGTGGAGCGCGGGACCGTACCAGCAGCGGACGTCGCTGTCGAGTACGCGGCGCAGCTTTGGCTGGCGTCAGGGCGGATACGGCCCGTAGGCGAACGGGTCGGGTAACTCGCCGACCACCTCAACTCCGGGATGGGTGACCACACCCCGCGTGTCGGTCAGCTGGCGCACACAGCAGCACACAGGACCGCGATGCCGCGAGCGACGGACGGGCTGAGAATGTGAGAGCGTACCATCATGGGCGTGTGTCCTTTCGCGCTCTGGGCGCGGTGTGCGGGGAACCGTTTGGGATCCCGATGGAGGCGCGTGGGCTGGAAGGCGGAGCCGTTGTGCTCCCCGTACGAACCGGAAACGTGTGGGATACTAGTCCTGCTTGCGTCCCCTATCTCTCCTCAACAAGAAGAGCGGCCGCATTCCGCGGCCGCTCCCTCGCGCCCCATTGCACAAGCTACTTCGCTTTGTGAATCACGATGGTCCCGTCGAACGAACCGGAGGTGATGCCCGTGATCAAGTTGAGCAAGCGCTGCACGGTGAAGCTCCCGGTGGCGCCAGCGAATCGACCCGTACCGCCTGTAATGGTATGCAGTTCTACAATAGAGTCGACGTCGGGGTTCCCCGTCGTAAAACCCTGTCCGACAGCCTCAGTGAAGATGCTGTCCCCGTTGGCTGCTATGAAGTGCGCGGACCCGATTGCCGCAATGGTCAAGAGGTTGACCTCGAACTGATAAGTCACCGCAAAGCGACCAAGGTGTGTAGCGTTTCCAGACCCGCTCGCATCCACAAACAATGTGGGGAACTGGACGACGGAGGTTTCAACTGCCTGCACGGAGCCTTTGAAGGGGACCGGTTTCTCTGCCGCCGCAGGGCTGGCGAGGGCCGCTGTCAAGAGCAGGGCCGTCATTTGCAGGCCGAGGATGGATTTCATGATGCTTTTCATATTCGGATCTCCTTGTCGGGTGGAATAAATCCCCCGATGAGTTGTGGGATGGTCAGGCCCAGGTGACCTGGTGGGTAGCCGCGTGAACGTCAGGGATGAGA